>JBBIPO010000043.1:0-23049 GCA_037442805.1 Deltaproteobacteria bacterium | reverse complement strand
CGGACCCCGGACGCCGGACGCCGGGCCCCGGATGGCGCGGCCTGGAGGCCGCGCATCGGCCGCAAACTGGAGTTTGCCGCCCCAAGGCTCGCGCCGCGCGCGCAAGCGTGGGGACGCGAGCGCGAGGCGACATTGCACCTTGGAGTCCCTCTTGAAGAGCGCGGCCAGGCCGCGCCCGAGGTTCCCGTGGGGACGCGAGCGCCTGCTCGCGTACGGCCGCGCGAGCGCCCGCTCGCGCGTGGAGGCGCGGGCGCCGCCCGCCCAGGACCGTGACCGTGACCGTTGGCCGTGTCGGTGGCCGTGACCGTGTCGGAGTCCGTGTCCGTGACCGTATCCGCGACCGCCGCGGAGCCCCTGCCGGATCCCGGATGCCGGACCCCGGACCCCAGAAGCCGGATGGCGCCGCCCGCCCCAGGACAAGGCTGGGGTTGCACCCGGCAGTCCGGAGGCGCGCGGCGTCAGTCGGTCAGGCCCAGGGCGCGGCGCAAGCGGAGGCGGGCCGCGGGGAGGTCGCCGGCGCGCAGCAGGTCCAGGACATCCGAGTCGAGGACGCCCGAGATGCGGGCCGTGATGTCCGCGGCGGACAGGCCCAGGCGCAACAGGTCCGGGCGGGCCTCGGACAGGATCGCGGTCAGGGTCCCCCACTCCGGTCCGAACTGCGCCTCGAGGCGACGTCGCAGGGCCGCGGCGAGTCCTGGAGAGCGCGCGTTGGTCGAGACGCTGATGACCAGGGCGTCTCGGATGACGCACGCGGGCAGGGTGAAGTCGCAGAAGAGCGGGTCGTCCGCCACGTTGACGAGGATGCCCAGGCGCCGGGCCTCGTCGGCCACCCGGTGGTTGACTGCGGGGTCGTCCGTGGCCGCGAACGCGAGGACCGCGCCCTCCAGGTCGTCCGGGTCGAACGGCCGCGCCCGGTGCTCGAGGGCGCCCCGGTCGCGCAGGTCCGCGAGCGCCGAGGTCAGGTCCGGGCTGACGACGCGCACGCGCGCCCCGGCCCACAGCAGGCGCTCGACCCGGCGCTCGGCCACGCTCCCGCCGCCGACCACCAGGACCCGGTTCCCTTCCAGGGCCAGGTGGATGGGGTACAGCATCGCCGACCCCTGGACGCGGCCGACCCGGCGCCCGGCCCGCGTGCCCAGACGCGCACCCTCCCGGCGCTCCAGGTCGCGGTCCCTCTGCTCCAGCCGGGTCTTCGCCCCCACCACGGCCCCCACCAGCAGGACCGCCGGGGGCTCGATGCCCGCGGCCTCGGCCTCGTCCGCGATACGTCCGAGCGTCGAGAACAGCACGCGCTCGCCCGGCCAGTAGGCCTGCTGCACGAGCGTGGCCGGCGTGTCCGCGGCGCGCCCGTGCTGCATCAACAGGCCCGCGATGCGGCGCAGGTTCTTGACCCCCATCAGGACCGCGAGCGTGTCCATGCGGGCCAGGGCCGCCCAGTCCAGGTCGAGGGGCCGGCCCGTCGAGTCCTCGCGCTCGTGGCCCGTGATGACACAGAAGCAGGACGACAGGTCGCGGTGCGTTACGGGGACCCCGGCCGCGGCCGGGGCCGCCAGGGCCGACGTGACACCGGGCACAAACTCGAACGGGATGCCGCGCGCGGCGAGGTACTCGGCCTCCTCCCCCCCTCGCGAGAACAGCAGGCAGTCCCCACCCTTCAGGCGGACGACCGTGTTCCCCGCCTGGGCCTTGCGCGCGATGAGGTCGTTGATCTCGGCCTGGCGGGACTCGTGGCGGCCCGGGGCCTTGCCCATGTAAATGCGCTCGCAGTCCGGCCGTGCGTGGGCGAGGCATTCCTCCTGAACGAGGCGGTCGTAAATGATCACGTCGGCCTGGGCAATCAATCGGTAGGCCTTCACGGTCAGCAGGTCCGGGTGGCCGGGGCCCGCTCCGACCAGATACACCTTGCCCGGCGTCATGCCTGCCCGCCGTGATCGGTCGCCTCGAACAGGGCGTCCGCAAACTCCGCGGCATCGAAGGGGCGGAGGTCCTGCACCTTCTCGCCCACGCCCACGAACCGGATGGGCACCCCCATGTCCCGCGCGATGGACAGGACCACGCCCCCCTTGGCCGTCCCGTCCAGTTTCGCGAGCGCGATCCCCGTGACCTTCACGGCCTGGCGGAAGATGTCGGCCTGGCGCACCGCGTTCTGGCCCATCGTGGCGTCGAGGACCAGGATGACCTCGTGCGGCGCACCCGGCACCACCTTGCCGAGGACGCGGTGGACCTTCTTGAGTTCCTCGACGAGGTTCACGTTCGTGTGGAGGCGGCCCGCGGTGTCGGCGATCATCAGGTCGTACCCCTCGTCGCGCGCGCGCTTTGCGGCCTCGAACAGGACCGCGCCCGGATCGGCTCGGTCCGCCCCGGTCACGACCGGGACTCCGACGCGTTCGCCCCAGACCTGCAACTGGTCCGCGCCCGCGGCCCGGAAGGTGTCCCCCGCCCCGAGCAGGACCTTGCGACCGCGGTGCTTGAAGAAGTGCGCCATCTTGCCGATGGTCGTGGTCTTGCCGGTCCCGTTGACGCCCACCACCATGACGATGGCGGGCCCTGGCGGTGGGGGGAGGTCCGGCACCCCGTGCGGCAGGCCCGCGAGCATCCCCTGGACCTCCCCCTTCAGGAAATCGAGGACGTCGCGAGCCAGGTCGCCGCCGGACGGCAAAAAGCGCGAACGCAGGGCCTCGAGCAGTTCGCCCGTGGTCTTCACGCCGATGTCGCTGGTGAGCAGGACTTCCTCGACCCGCGAGAGCAAGGCGGCGTCCACCGTGGCCCCGCCTCGGAACAGGGCCGCGAGTCGCCCCACGAACCCCTCGGTGCGCGTGCGTTCGAGCCCGGCAGCCAGGGGTTTGACTACCGGGAAGGGAATGATGAGGCCCTTCGGCGGTTCAGGGGCCGGCGGAGTCGGTTCCTTCGGGATCTCCTTGGGGGCTTCCGCCTTGCGGACCGGGGCCGCCCTGGGCGGGGCCGTCGGCTTCGTCACCGCGGCGGCCCCGGGGGTCTTTCGCGGCGGCGGGGGCGCGGGTCGCGTTTCTTCAGCCTCGCGAACGGCCTCTCCCTTCTTGCGACCCAGTCGGATGGTCGCCGCGACCCCGAGGGCCACGAATCCGAAAACCACCAGCAAGGCGACGATGCTCGACGTGTCCATGACCCGCCCTCTCCGCGCGGCCCAACGGCCGCGGGAATGCTAGTCACGGCGACGACGACAGTCAATGACGGGCCTGGCCGCCTATCCGGGTCACGAAACTGTCCCGACCACGCACTTCAAATATTCGCCCTCGGGGAACGCGGGGTGGACGGGGTGGTCCGGGGCCGCGCCGCGCACGTGGGTCACCGTGAACCTCCGGCCCGCCTCGGCGGCGGCGTCGCGCAGGACTTCCAGGAACAGGTCGCGCCGCACCGCCGACGAACATGAGCAGGTGACGAGCAACCCACCCGGGGACACCGCCGCGATCGCGGCCCGGTTCACGCGACGGTACCTCGCGAGCGCGGGTGCGAGGTCCCGCGCGGACCTCGCGAACCGGGGCGGGTCGCACACCACCAGGTCGAAGGCGCGCGGGGAGGCCTCGAGGACCCCGACGGCGTCCGTTTCCTCGAAGCGCACGCGGTCGGACAGGCCGTTGCGGCGCGCGTTGTCGCGTCCGGCCCCGACCGCTGGCCCCGAGGAGTCCACGGCCAGCACCTCCGCCGCGCCTCCGGCCGCGGCGTTCAGCGCGAACCCCCCGGTGAAGCAGAAGGCGTCGAGCACGCGCGCCTCCTTGGGGAGCCGCCCCACGAGCGCCCGCACCAGAGCCCGGTTGTCCCGTTGGTCGCAGTAGAACCCGGTCTTCTGGCTCCCTCCCGGCCACACGAGGAACCGCAGGCCTCGCTCCAGGACCTCGACCGGGCCGGGGACCTCGCCCTCCGACGACCGCGACGCGAACCCCTCCTCCGACCCCACGGCGGGCGACACCCGGTACACCAGGCGAACCCCCTCGGGCCAGACGGCGCGGACCGCTTCCTCGACCGCAGCCCGGTGACGTTCGACCCACGCGGCGGAGGCCACCAGCACCGCCACCTCGCCGAACACGTCCACGGTCACGCCCGACAGCCCGTCCCCCTCGCTGTTCACGAGGCGCCAGGCGGTGGTGTCGGCTGCTGGGAGCCCCAGGATGCGACGCAGGGCCCGGGCCCGCGCCACCCCCGACCTCACGATGCCCACGATGTCCGGGCCGGGGTCCGGCTCCGATGCCCACGCCACCAGGCGAACCCGATACTGGGAGGTCGGGTGGAAGAATCCCCAACCGATCACGCGACCCGCGTGGTCGCGCACCTCCACCAGGTCCCCGCGCGACGGCGAATCCCCCTCGACGGCGGCCACCGCGCCCGAGAACACGATGGGGTTGCCGTGCCAGAACGGTCGCGCCCTTCCGCGATGTAGTCGAACAATGGTCAGGAGATTCCCCTTGGCCAGGCACCCGCACGTATTCTACACTGGTCGCGAAAGGCCGGGCCATGCGGAATCGGCTCACGACCGTCACCGTCTCGCTGGCCGTGCTCGCGTGCGGCGGACCCGAGGTGCGCGACGCCGCCCCACGCGCGTCCCCGACGCCCCCCCCGGCCTCCGAGGTCTCCCCCCCGACGCAGGGCGCGACCCCTGGCCCCACCCCCTCCGACATCCGGGTCGGCCCCTCCGAGGCCTCGCGGCGGTGTGCGAACCTGTGGCCCCTCCTCCGCAAGGCCGCCGAGGAAGCGGGCGTCGAACCCGCGCTCCTCGTGGGCGTCGTCCGGGCCGAGAGCAACTTCCGCAACGACCTCCGGTCCTCGGCCGGGGCCATGGGCCTGACCCAGGTCATGAAGGCCACGGCCCGCGCCAAGGGGTGCGGCGACCTGTCCGACCCGTACCAGAACCTCCTGTGCGGCGCGCGGGTCCTCGCGTCCTTCCTCGAGTACTACCAGGGCGACGTGATCCTGGGCTTGAGCGGCTACAACGCCGGGCACGGCATGCCCGAGGCGGCCCGCGACGCCCGCGCGCTCCCACAGAACATCGAGTACGTCGAGACGGTCCTCTGGGCCCGCGCGCGGTTCCTGTTCAGAGGGTGCGACTTCTGACGGTCACTCCGCGAAAAATAGCAGGAAGGCCACGACTTTCTGTTTCATCGCCTCCGAGTCCGTGTAGTCGTCCACGTGGTAGAAGAGGCTCCCGTGGCGGCGGATGTCGCCGTCGGGCTCGATCTCCCACTCGATGGACCCGGACTTGCGCACGTAGCGGCCGTCCACCTCGGCGATGATCGAGCCACGCTGCCGGACGTAGCGGCCATCGAATTCCGCGAGGATGGAACCGGACCGGCGCACGTACCGGCCATCGAACTCCGCCACGATGGAGCCGCCCTGGCGCAGGTAGCGGCCATCTATCTCGGCCACGACCGAGCCGCTCTTGCGGATGACGGACCGGGCCTCGGCCGTGCCCTCGGCGGCCAGGACCAGCACCGCCGCGGCCATCAAGACATTCGGACGATGCATGGTCGTTCCTCCCGACGGAAGTGAACAGCGCAAGCATAACTCAAGTACGCCCTGATCATCGGGTCATCGCCGCCGCATTCTCGTCGCCGTGGCCTCAGGAGTAGGTCGGGACGATTCGCGTCCCTCTCGCACCGGATCACTCGGTGGCTAACCCGGCGCACCGATTTCGCCTACGCCCACGCCCACGGCCACGAACAGGGTCGAAACGCCACGTGGCACGCGACGACTTGGGGTGCGCCCAACTGGTTGTCGTCCGGGCGATGATCGGGTACAGATCGCGCGGCCGGCCGCGAACCGGCTGCCGCGATGGAGCCAAGCGAGGGATGCCCCGATGAAGTCCCCGGAAGCGGTCCGTGTCCCGGAGGCCACCTACGGGCATGGCCTTCTGAACGACCTGAAGGACCTCCTGCCCGACGCGATCCTGGTGACCATGGCCGCGCCGTACGAGCAGGTCCGCCATGACCTCCCCGCGACCCCCGCCCATGTCCACTTCGTCGAGACGATGGAACGGGACGTCCTGGACCGCGTCTGCGACGGGCTTCCCGTGACGCCGATCGTGGTGGGGCTCGGCGGCGGACTCGCTTGCGACATGGCGAAATACCTGGCCTGGAAGTTCCGGCGCCGGCTCGTCCTGGTCCCCACCGTGGTCAGCGTGGACGCCTTCGTCACCCGGGCCGCGGCGGTGCGCGTGGGCCGGCGGGTCCGATACGTGGGGGATGCGTTTCCGGAGAGGCTGCTGATTGACCTCGACCTGATCCGGGCGGCCCCGCCTTATCTGAACCGCGCGGGGGTCGGGGACCTCCTGTCCATTCACACGGCGCTGTGGGACTGGCGCTTCGCCCGCGAGCACTACGGCGAGGAATACCACGACGGCATCGCGCGCCAGGCCGCGGCCATCCTGGACCGCGTCGAGACGTACGCCCCGGATCTCCACGACGTGACCGAGATCGGGGTCCGGACACTCGTCGAGGGGTTCCGTGAGGAGGTCCGCCTGTGCGAGGTCTGGACGAATTCACGGCCCGAAGAAGGATCGGAGCACTACCTGGCGTACTGCCTGGAGGCCCTGACCGGGCGCGCCTATCTGCACGGGGCCCTGGTCACGCTGATGGTCCTGGTCACGTGTCGCTTCCAGGACCAGGACTGGTCGCGCCCCTTCTCGATCGCGGAGCGCGTCGGCGTCCCGTTCCGGCCCTCCGCGCTCGGGCTGTCCCGCGAGGACCTGACGCACACCCTCCAGTCCGTGCACGCCTTCGTGCACGCCGAGCGCCTCCCGCCCGGGGTTTTCCACCGCTCGCCCTTGAGCCGGGCCGAGGTCGCGCGGGCCGTGGACTGGGCGTTCAATCTGTGACCCGCCCGGACGTCCCCCGCAGCAGTTCCTCCCCGAGCGGGTAGCGCGGCCGGATATCCACCGGGACGTGCCGCACTCGCTGGAGGGCACGCGCCACCTCGTCGGGCATCCCCCCGTACTCGGCCAGGAACCGCCTCGCACCGTCGGCGTCGCCCTCGGCCTCGAGGGTCAACAAGGCCCGCGCCAGGTCCCGGATCGCGGGCGCGAAGCGCGCCCCGTCCACCCCGAAGCGCCCCCGGCTCGCGTCGTATGTGAATGCCCCGGCCCGCCTCAGGAAGTTGAACGCCACGATGTTCGCCCGACCATGCGCCTCGTCAATCCCGAAACGGACCGACCGGAAGATCCCCGCCAGATACGTCGCCATGGTCCGCGGCAAGAGGTCCCTGGGGAAGACCCCGCGCTCGATCAGCCACAGCGTGGCGAAGAGGCCGACCACGTCCGCCTTGCACTCCTCGACGGCCGAGTACGTCTCGCGCAGGGCCGCGTTCACGGTCGTCTTGGTCCCGTCGGGGCGGGCGATGATCCCGGGCCCGAGCCCGTGGCTCACCTCGTGCATCAGCACGTCGTTGAAGTACGCGTCGAAGTCCACGAACGGAAACAGGTCTGGTTCCAGGACCTCCCGGGCGATGGGGATCAGGCTCTCGCGGAACTTGGCCTGCCCGACGTTTTTCAACAAGACCTTCTTCGACCCCTTGGCCGCCCGCACCCGCTCGTCGTTCGGCAGGTTGTAGGCCGTGGTCTGCACCCCGGCCCGCGTGTCGCCCGCGGTCAGGACCACCTGGACCACCGAGATGGGCGACGCGGCCCCCCGCGAGTAGTTCTTGTGGCGGTCGTCCACCGGGAGGTTCGCCTCGATCTCGTCCAGGAAGCGCGTCACCCGCGCGAGTTTCTCGCTCTCGGCGCGGTCCCGCACGGTCACAAACGCCTCGAAGGCGGCCTTGAGGTTGAACAGGCGGTCCTCGTACACCTCGTAGGGGCCGATGGTCACCTCGATGTCGGACGCCCCCTCTCCAGACCCCAGGTCCATCCAGTCCAGATCGCTTTGATAATAGTCGTTTGTCTCGAATGCGTCGGCGCGACTGGACAGAAACCGCTTCAGAACGGGGTCCGACGTCCGCCCCGCGGCCTCCCGCAACAGCCGCGCGGCCTCCGCCAGGTCCTCCCGGTAGAACTCGGAATACGGGACCGCCCGCAGCCGCCCCCCCTCGTCGCGCCGGATGACCGTGAACGGGCTCTCGAAGGCCTCGCGGTCTTCCGGGTGGGCGCGCAGGTGGGACTCGAACTCCTCGCGCGTCATGTCCTCGGGATAGAATGTGGCCCCCAAAGGCTTCGGCGGTATTTCGGGTAGGCCGCCGGGGGCGGGCGGGCGGACCATGACGAACGGCTCGTGCCCCCGCAGGCGGTCATAGGGCCCATAGTGGATCTCGACCAGGTCCCGCAGCACCGTTCCGTACTCGTCTCGCGCAGACGCCAGTACCTGCCGGATGCGCAGGCCGTCCGAGGACGCCTGCCTCCAGAACAGACGGTCCATCACCATGGCCGCGCGCACGAGCGGCTGCAGCACCTCCAGGTCCTCGCCGTTCACCGCCTCGGCCGGCGCGACCTCCACGTCCACGAACTCCGCCCGCCGCGCGCGCAGCTCTGCGAGCGACAACGTCCCGGGCTCCATCGCGTCCTCCTTCCTCGCGCCACCGGTCGTCGCGCACCCCGCGAGCACCGCGACGACGCCCCACCACGACCACCGCCTCATTCTGGTACCTCCCGTCACACCGCGCGCCGCAACCGGAACCGCACGCAGGTCCCTTGCCCCGGCGCCGACTCGACCCCGACCTCCCCGCCGCACTCGTGCATCACTTGTTGCACGAACGCCAGCCCCAGTCCGGTTCCCCTCGGCTTGGTCGTCGCGAACGGCTCGAACAGCCGCTCCCGAAAGTCCTCCGGGATGCCCGGCCCCGAGTCCCGCACCGACACCTGCACCCGTTCCCCGAGGTCCGCGACCTCGATCCACAGCCGCCCCCCGTCCGGCATCGCCTCGACCGCGTTGCGCAGGACATTGACCAGGGCCTGCCGCAACTGGGACTCGTCCGCCAGGACTATCACCGGCCGGTCCGGGGCGTTCACCTCCACCGCGATTCGCGTTTCCGCGAACTCGCCATCCATGAATGCGCGGGTGTCGCGCACCACCTGGGCCACGTCGCAGGGCGCCAGGACCCCGCGCGGCAACCTCCCGAACTTCAGGTACTCGCCCGTGATCTCGGCCAGGCGATCCACCTCCCGCTGGATGGCATCGAGCAGGGCCGTCACCTTCGGGTCGTCGCCCGCCGCGCCCCGACCCAGCATCTCGCGCAGCAAGTCCAGGTTCAGGTCCACCGAGTTCAGCGGGTTGCGGACCTCGTGGGCCACGACCGACGCCATCCTCCCCACGACCGCCAGCCGCTCGGCGCGCATCAGTTCGTCGGTCTTGCGTTCCAGGTCGGCCCCACGCGCGCGCAACGCGGTCCCGAGCGCCGCGAGGGCGGACGCGAGTTCGCGCAGTTCCCCGGCGTAGTCCTGCGGCCGAACATCTTCCGTCTCGCCGGCCCCGAGCCTGCGCACCGCCGCGGTCAGGCGGCGCAGCGGCCGGAGGGCCCGGAGCGTCAGCAGCAGGACCACGAGCGCGACCGCCAGGGCCGCGGCCGGCACCGCCACGATGGCGTACGAGATCTCGACGCGCCTGCCCAGCAGGTCGAGATTCCGGTCGCGCATCTCCGCGAGCACGTCGTGACTTGCGCGCTGGAGGATCGCGCGAATGAACTGGGTCATGCGACGGACCTCGGCCTGGAGGGGCATCACGTCTTCCATGCGACCCGACCCGTTTACCTTCCCCAGTCCTTCGAGCACGGCCTCGAAGACCTCCTCGTTCGTGCGGAGGAACCGCGGCGAGTTCCCGAGCGCGCGGTTCCCAAGCGCCCGCGCCACCAGCCGGTTCCCGTCCTTCAGGTCCCGCAGTTCCGTCACGACCCGCGCCAGCCGTTCCCCGCCGTCACCGCTCGCATCGTTGCTCACGCGGGCCAGGACTTCCGCGTCCTGGGCCACCCGCTCGAAGAGCCGCAAACGCCGCAACAGGTCGTGCGCGCGCTCCAGCGAGGCGGCAGGTGCGGAAGCGGGGACTCGCCGGGCATCGCCCCACGCCGCGATCAGGCCTTCCACCTCCTTCAGGTCCACGACAAGGGCGCGCAGGTCGTCCCCCACGGGTTCCAGCTCATCCTTGAGCACCGACAGACGGTCGAAGAGTGCGTCCGCTGCGAAGACCAGGTAGCCCACGGCCCCACCGAACACGACCATCTGCGCCGCGAGCCCGAGCGCCACCCGGGCCGAGAGGGACCACCTCATGGGTCGTGATTATAGTCGTCATCCTTCGCCATTTTTTCTGGTCCGCCCAAACCGAGCGTCTGCTATCCTTGCCCCGACCTTGGCGGAGCCGGGACATGCGAAGGCTGGCGGTCTGGTCGGGAGCCGTGGTCATCTGGATCGGCTCGGGCGCGGTGTCCGCGTCCCCCCCGGATGGGCCGTCCGCGGCCGCGGTCCGGTTCGACCGCTTTCTGCTCGAACTCGGGGGCGAGTTGCGCCTGGTCGCGCTGCGCCTCGGCGCCATTCCGGTCGCCACGGTGGACGCGGACGTCCCGGATCGCATCCCCACGGAGGAATCCCTCTCGGCTCGCCTCCGCTGGCGGCCCTCGCTGACGTGGCAGGTCCCGTCGCGCGTCGTGCCCGTCCTCGCCGTCCGCACCGAAGTGGACCTCCTCGACGGGATGGCCTTCGCCGGACCGGACCGGGAGGTCCTCGCCTTCTCGCGCGCCTCGCGCGTGCGCCAGGACCTGTTCGAGGCGGACAACATCCGCCTGAATGCGGCCTACGTGCTGGTCCATTCGCCGAACTTCACGTTTCTGGGCGGGCGCCAGAAGTCACACGCGGGGCTCGGGATGGTGGCGAACGACGGCCAGGACCGCCCGGACGACGTAGGCGTAAGGCGGCTCGGGGACATCGTGGACCGGGCGCTCGTCTTGCTGCGGCCCGTGCGGTTCTTTTCGGATGCGCCGTGGACGGGCGCCTTGACGGTGTCCGCCGGCTTCGATTTCGTGGAGCGCGACCTCTTCGCGGACCGGGGGCGCGACGACCGCGCCTACCAGGCCCTCGCGGTGGTCCAGTACGAACCCCCGCTCGGCCGCATCGGCGCCACCTATCTGCACCGCTGGCAGCGCAACTCCCTTGGCGACCGCACGCGTTTTCACCTCGTGGACGTGTTCGCGGACCTCGCGCTGAAGGCCGGGGACGTGACCCTCGGGGTCGCGGGCGAGTGGGCCCTCGCGCGCGGCTTCACCGAGGTCCCCCGCTCGCTCCAGAATCCCGACCGGGTCGCCGTGGCCTCGTCGGGGATGGTCCTGCGGGCCTCCCTGTCCCACCCCCTGGGGCGGGTCGTGATCGAGGCCGGACGCGCAAGCGGGGACGCGGACCCCTACGACGACACGTACGCGGCATTCACCATGAACCCCGACTACCGCGTCGGCCTGATCCTGTTTCACGAGGTCCTCAAGGCCACGTCGGCGGTGTCGGCCTGGAACGGGTCGCGCACCTGGTTCCAGGGACAGCCGCCCCGCGGGCTCCAGGCGCTCCCGACCGACGGCGGCGTCCAGAACGCGGTCTATGCCAACCCCCGCGCGACCCTCACGGTCATCCCGCACCTCGAACTGATGGTGGGCCTCCTGGTCGCGAGGGCCGACACGCCGCTCGTGGACCCGTTCTGGCTGAACGTGGCGGGCGGGAGCGGCGGAAGCGGGTGCGTGGTCCCCGACGGCCAGGCCCCGGGACCCCTGTGCGGTCCCGCCTCTCGCGACCTGGGATACGAGGTGGACCTCGCGGCGCGGGGGCGATTCCGTCTGGGACCGGTCGGCCTGCTCGCTGCCGTGGAGTACGGCTACTTCCGGCCCGGCGCGGCCTTCGCGGACGCCGGGTTGAACGAGCCGTCGGGCATTCACCTGGTGCAGGGCCGCGTGCACCTGTCCTGGTAGCGGAGGCGGACATGCGGCCGAGGGACCTGCGCATCGGCCACCGAGGTCGGGGATCGGGGGTCGGAGGTCCGGTAGCCACTCCGTGGGGACGCGAGCGCCTGCTCGCGTACGGCCGCGCGAGCGCCTGCTCGCGCGTGGAGGCGCAGACACTGCCCGCGCCAGGATCGGGCGTCCGGGATCCGGGGTCGGGGGTCCGGGGTCGGGCGGAACACGTTTTCGGTCACCGTCACGGTCACCGCCTCAGCCACGGTCCCGGTCCTGGTGTCCAGAGGACTTCGAGAGGAGGTCGCCTTCCATGAGCGAACGCAACGACAGCCGCCCGTTTCTTGGGCTTCTCGTCCTGACCTGGATGATCGGCTGCATCGAGTCCGGACCCCTCCCCTCGGCGCTCGCGCCCTCCGCGCCGAGACCGCAGGACGGTTTCGGCCCCGCGGTGGTCTTCGACCCCCTGCGCCTGCCCGACCCGGAAGTCCCGTTCCCGAGCGACTTCGCCTGCGCCTACGACCCCACGAGCCCGACCCTCTGCCGGCCCAACCTCGCCACGGCCATGACCACCGAGGTCGAGTCGCGCGTCAAGCGCCACGTGGACCGCCTGACGGGGTTCTCGACGTACGGCCCCATCTCGGTGTCCTTCGATGGACCGCTGGACCTCACGTCCGTCTCGGACGCGACGGTCCTGGTCCTGAAGATTCCCGCGGACGACGAGGAGGCCGCGCGCGTCGCCCCGGTCCCCCTCGACCTCGGGGAGGGGTCGTTCCCCATGAACCAGGGTTCCATCGTTTTCTACCCCAACGACCCGTATGGGCCGGCGGACAACCTCGCCTTCCCTCTGGACAACACGGGTGACATGGACGGCGACGGGGAGGCCGAGTACCTCTGGCACTACGAGGTCTCGACGAACACCCTCCTGATCCGCCCGCTCCTGCCCCTCGAGGAGCGGTCGCGGTACGCGGTCGTTCTGACCAGAGGGCTGCGCGGATTCGCGGGGAATGGCCTGGGGTACGGGGCCGTGCGCAGCCCCTTCTGGGGCGTCAACCACCCCTCCCAGACGCGCGACCTCGAACGCGTGCTCCCCGTTCTGGACCGCCTGGGCCTCGCGCCCGACGACATCGCGTTCGCCTGGACATTCACGACCCAGGACGTCACGAGCACGGTCCGGACCATCCGGGAGGGCCTGTACGGGCGAGGACCCCTCGGGTGGCTCGACGCGCAGATCTCCCGCCGCTTCCTGTCCTTCGATGACTCGGGCATCCCCTTCGATGGTTCCGGGACCAAGGAGGGTCTCCCCTTCGACCCCCAGGACAACCTCGTCATCGTGCAGGCCGAGTTCCTGAACGGGATCGTGAACTTCATCGCGCCGCTCCTCGACGCGAGCGCTGCCTTCGACTTCTCGTTCGTGGACTACTTCGCGTTCGGGTGGATGGAGTCGCCCGACTTTCTGGCCACGCCGGACCGCGTCTTCGATGTGGATATCGCGACCGGGCGAGCCACCTGGGCGAAGGCCAAGGTCCCTATCATGGTCGCGGTGCCCAAGGTCCAGCCCGGCCGGCACGAGCCCCCGTTCCCCGTGGTCCTGTACGCGCACGGCAACGGGACTTCGCGCCTGGAGGGGGTCCTCCTGTCGAACGCCCTGGCGCGCTACGGACTCGCCGTGGTCTCGATGGACGAGGTCGGTTACGGCCCGCTCGCGCCCGACATCCCGGACCTGATGAAGGAACTCGGGATTGATTTCGAGGCCGACCCGAACAACCCCCTGGCCCTGTTCATGGCCTACCAGGTCGCGGACATCCTGCTCGAGGAGGGCCAGGCCGCGGTTCAGGGCCTTGACTTCTACGAAATCTTCGACATCCTAGACGACATCGGGTTCTTCCAGGAACTCCTGGTCCACGGCCGGGCCATGGACCACAACCATGACGGACGGCTATACAACGGCGAGGGGTTCTTCGTCCCCTTCCCCTTCGAGCAGCGTGACGTGTTCCGGCAGATGCAGGTGGACTACATGACGATGGTCCGCCTGATCCGGTCCCTGTCGCAGGACCAGGTCCCGCCGGCCGTGTCCGACCCGCGCTCGCGACCGGTGCAGGAACTCATGCCCAACCTCGTGGCCGGGGACCTGAACGCGGACGGCGTCCTGGACATCGGCGGCCCCGACGTGCCCCTGTACATGGCGGGGACGAGCCTCGGCGGGATCGTGACCGTGCTCGTGACCGGCGTCGAGCCCGAGATCACGGCCGCGGCGCCCCTGGTCGGGGGAGCGGGCCTCGTGGACGTGTTCACGCGCAGCCGCCTGCGGGGATTCTTCGATGAGGCGTTCTACTTCGTCATGGGCCCGATCCTGGCGTCCTGCCCGGCCGAAGACGGGCTGCACCTGACGTTCAACGCCACGGCCGGCGAGGGATTCGCCCAGAACTCGTCCCGGTTCAAGTGCCGGCCCGAGCGGCTCGCGGACGCGACGGTGCACCTGCTTCCGCCCGGTCTGGGGCGCCTCCAGGTCGAGGTGCGCAACCTCCACAGCGGGGACGAGGCCACGGCCGTCTCGGACGAGGCCGGGGGATTCGCGGTGGCCGTTCCGTCCGACATCGGCGACCCGTGGCGCGTCCGCGTGAAGACTGCGGATGGCGAGCCCGTCGAGGAATTCGTGGTCCCCTCGCCCTTCGAGGGCCTGGGCCTGACCCGCAACACCCCGAGGTTCCGGCGCAACGTCGGCGTCTTTCAGGCGATCATGGACCCGGCGGACCCCGCGAACTGGGCGCCCCTGCTCCTGCGGCGGCCCCCGGACGGCCGGCCCCGCAACATCCTGCAATCGGCGGTCATCGCGGACTCGACGGTCCCGGTGGGGGCGCAACTGGCGATGGCGCGCATCCTGGGCCTCCTGGGCCTGGATGACGCGACCATGCGCGAGGTCAACCGCAAGTTCATCGCCGCCGGGATCCCGCGCGGCGAGGACTGGGACGTGGACGACCTCGACCGCGACAACGGCGGCTTCGGCCCCCTCCCCGTGGTCCAGACCGCGACCGGTCAGTCCGCGGTCCGCTTCGCGAACGTGCACGGCGACCACGAGTACATGGCCATCCTCAACCCGGCCGCCCCCTTCGACTGGGCCCAGTACACACACAACATGATCGCCCTGTTCCTGCACAGTGGCGGGACACGGGTCGAGGATTCCCTCTGCATCGAGTCCAACGACTGTCCCTGCGTGCTGGACCCCGAGCGTCCGTGCGAGTGATTCGGGCCGTCCCGGTCACTGGACGAACGGGAGCCGACCCTCGTCCGCAACGTGCCGGGCCGCCGTGCCGGACGGCCGGCGCCGGTCGGGCCGCTGCCCGGTGGTCCACGGCGGGTCGTGCCCGGGTTCGCGCGACCCCGCTCCGTCAGTGCCCCGTGTCGAGCCACTCTTCCGGAAAGCCCTGAAGGTCCTGGCTCGTGCATTCGTGTGTCGCGGCATCCTTGCGAATATCGTCAATCAGATCGTTCAGTTGCTTTTCCCACCCTTCTTCCGCGAAACCTCCGAAAACCGCCTTGACCCAGGTCGGGCCCCCTGGTGGTTCTGGCAGAACCACATGACCACCTCCACCGATGGACACGGCGATGGCCTGGGCCCAGTGGGAATGCGGTGTTCCCGGGCGAAAGGGCGTTGCGACGGGTGGAGACAGCACGACGCTCACCGTCCCCCGGATCGGGGGCCCGACATCCCTCGCGGTCGGGGCCGGCCGATAGGGCACGGCCTCCATCAGCCCGGCCAGGGCCTCCTCGATTGCAAACGCCATCGGTACGTCCGGGAAGGGATTCGGCAGGGCTGCGCAGACGAACGGCGGGACCCCAAGCCCAAGCGAAACACAATACTCCTTGCCTTGGATCGGGCCGCATTCCACCCCACCGGCACAGTCGTCGGATGTGTCACATGCCAGACCGGTCCGCAGCCACCGAGCCTCGAGGACCTCCGGGATCCAAACCCTGTCCAACGGCGGGAGGTGCCCGTGCGTGATGGAGATGATATGGCGCCTTCTGCACGCAAAGCCCGGGTCGTGGCACCGATGCTCGATGCACTCGCCGAACGGCCTGCAATCCTCGCCGGACAGACAAGGGAATCCCTCTGTCTCCATCATCCGAAGCAGGTGCACAGCCAGGAACAACATGGGCGTGCTCTCGTTGCCCGACAGGTAGGTTTCCTTGTCCTTCTTGAGCGCCCGGATTTCCGGATTCAGGTGCTCCCAACAGGCCCCATCGTGACAGGTCCCGGTGCCGCAGTCGGGGTCCACCAGGCACGGCTTGCCGGTGTCCACGACCTCCTCGTGCAGGTCCACCCACTGAAGGAGGTCGTCCACCCCGACGTTCAGTGGATCGGGCCAGCCAACCACCGTGAACGGCAGGACCGCGCCGAGCATGTTCCAGGGCTCTGGCCAGGGTTCCTGGCACATGGACCCGAGCGAACCGCGTTGCTGGCCAAGACCGAACATCATGCACTCATCGTACGTCTCTTCGCCGCATGGCTCGCCTGCCTCACCGACCACCGGCTGATAGTACCCGAACGCGGACAGGGCCTTCTCGTCATAGACCGGCTCATCCACGTCCGGAGGCCTCGTACGCATGGGCGGATGCAGGAGCACCAGCCGCAGGTTCGGAACATCGCGAAGCGACTCAAGGATTCTCCGGATGTAATAGGAGGTAAAATATGGCAGCAGTTGCGGTTGGGCATTCTGATAGAACGAGACGACTGGATCGCAGACGTTGGCGACCTGCTCGTCCGTCACGAACCACCACGGAGCCTCGGCCTGCTTCGCCCACTTGGCCACCTGGCAGAAGAGGTCTGTCGGAACCTGATAGTACCAGAGAGGCTGCGTGTCGGCATCCAGATAGGCATCCGCGACCACGACGACAATCGTCTGATTCGCGACGCATCCGTCGCCGTCAAAGACCGTGCCACCCGGGCAGGGGTCGTCCACCCACGCCCACCCGTCCTCGCTGCACCGGACCCTCACGCCGAAGCGGTTCTCGACCGCGCCCGGCTCGCAGATCACGATGGGTGTTCCCTCGTCTGCGACGGCCGGTTCGGAGTCCCACGTCACGTCCTCGGGTGACTTCCAACCATCGAAGGCGATCGCGTCATCGAGGGCTACGGCCGTGTCCCCGGCCTCCGGATCGGCCCCTGTCGCCTCCGCGACCGATGTGTCATGGGGCGTC
This sequence comes from Deltaproteobacteria bacterium, assembly GCA_037442805.1. Classification (GTDB taxonomy): domain Bacteria; phylum Myxococcota_A; class UBA9042; order DTJE01; family DTJE01; genus DYKK01. Next base: position 5,976 of record JBBIPO010000043.1, on the reverse strand, counting down.
GTCCCGTCCGGCCACGCCGGGCCTGGCGCGCCGCCGCCGCAGCCAACCGCCAGCACGAGCGCCACACGGGCGCCCGCCGCGAAGGCCGAGTACCGCATGGCCCCTCCTCACATCACCCCGCTGTCGAACTCGTGCCCAGGATAGAGGATTACGTCCGGCTCCTTCGGGTTGTCAATCCCCATGGCGGGCGCCGATATCACGTCAGGCAACGCGGCCTCGACTCCGCTGGAATCGGTCGGAAGAACGGGCTGGTTCTGGGCCACTGCGCCCCCGGGCGAAAAGGCGACGAACCGCCGCTGGAGGAGGACGTTCACCCACAGGGCCACCTCCGACCAGACCAGACCTGCCCGGAGGTCGGCGGAGCAATCCGTGAAGAACTCAGCCGACACACCGCGATGCCCCGCGCTGTAATTCGGCGAGGGGTCCGTGACGGGGAGAATCCCGGTGACCGCCACGGGAGGGAACAGACCCTTGATGAGTTTCATTTCCGTGTGGAACCACGAAGTGGCCTGGTCGGTCCTGCCCCACGTTACCAGGAAGTAGAAGGCCGGTCGCTGGCCACCGCCGGTCGGAGCCCACACGGCCCCGGCGACGCGCGGCGAGTAGCGGGGTCCCGTGATGGAAGGATCCACGCGCGTCTTGTCTCCATACGGATTGCCGTTCTGATAGAAGATTTGGTAGAAGACCTCCTGCTGGTCTTGATCGTCTCGACCGGTCCAGACGAGGACGAAGCCATTCCCGGTCGCGGCGATTCCAGGATACGCCAGCAATGGGTCCACGGGGTCAGGATCGACTTCAACCACCTGGGAAAGCGGGGAGCAGGCTGCCGACAGGACCTGCGCGTACAGGGTGGTCCCACCTGTCTCGTCCGGCCTCGTCCACGCCGCGACGAGCCGTTCGCTCGAGTACCAGAAGGACTGGATCGCGACGTGGGTCGGGTGCGCGAATGGATTCGGGCTGTAAAATGAATCGAGATTATTTCGAGTCACGTAATTGCCGGCGGAATCGCGCACGTCGCAAACCACGGTCGTCAGACCATCGGCGTCGCGGTAAGCCCACAGATAGGCGAAGCCTCCGGACACGGGGAAGGAAGCGACAGACGTCGTGTCTCCGGCGTACCCTGATGGACGCAACTCAAAAAGGCCCTGCCTCTGGTAACCACTCGAATAGACCGCGAACCGATTGAACGTGGCAGAAGGATCCCCGATCGGTCCGCTCTGCCATGAATAGATCCACCGGTTGCTTCCGGCGCTTGAAAGGGACGTGATGTCCGGGCCGAAGTAGACGATCTCCCCCGCAACCGGAAAATCGAGCCCCGCGAGGCCATGGTCCTGGGAGTGATAGAAGCGGATCTCGCCGAAACCGGTTGGTAGCATACAATAATAGCAAAAACCGTATCCAATAGCGTAATCTGCCCCGTAGTACCGCGAGGCCCGGATAACGGGACCGTCCATGTCATAGGGGGTGGCGGGGTACACCAGGAGCGTCTCTTCGGCCCTCGTCGGAGGACAGGTGGCGCCCGAATCAGCCGGCCACGCCAGTGACGCGAACGCGATCATGACCGCTCCAACGACCCCACCGGCCGGGAATCGGGCGCACGACTTGAGCGCGTCATGCCCCCCCCCGACAACCTGCTCTGCCCTTCCGACCGTACTTTCCTTTCGCATGGAAGCCTCCTTTCAAAGGTTCCCCAGGAACGCGAACCCGACCCACCTCTTCAGGTGCGTCATCAATTAGAAACGCGAGTGCGCCAAGGTGTGACATCTCCAGGGACCGATGCATCGCGTACCCGGGCACCCGCTGGACCGCAACCTCACGCCGCAACTGCTGAATCGCCCGCTGAACCCGCTTGCGAACCGCGCTGGGGGCCAACCCGGTTTCCGCCGCCGTCTCGCGGGCGGTCCAGCCGGCAAGCCACCGGGCGACGATGAGCGCATCTTCCGGTGTCAGCCTGGCGCAAGCGGCCAATCTGAGGACCTCGGCCCGCTCGACCGCCTGTTCCGGATCGGCGGCTTCATCGGATTGCCGCGTCCACCCGAGCCCGCCGTCCGATGGGACGTCTGGCCAATCGCCGTTTCGGGGGCGCGAACGACGCCACTCGTTGCGAAGCATCCAGGCGGCCCTCCGGATGACCCACGCGAACGAAACCGACTGCCCGTGTCTGCCGAACTGATCCCACCACGCAAGGATCGCTTCCGACGCGGCGTCCTCGATGGCCCATCCCGGGATAGAGGGACGGCTCGCAAGGAGAAGGCGTATCAGTTTCCCGCAATCCTTCGCAACGAACTCCCTGCGGCCGCCCGTCCTCTCCCCATCCTCCCTCTCCCTCCCCATCGCCTCTTCCCCCAAGTCGGAACGACCCGCTGTGTCTTGGCCCTCCTCCAGCGACGCGAACCCGCGCCGGAAGGACCATTTCGGCCTACCAATGACCCAGAGAGGCCTATTTCTCCAAGACTTCTGGCAACCCTTCAGCTCGCTTCTTGCACGCACCTCTAGGATTCCAAGGCAACTGAAGCGTTGTCAAGTGATGGAATCGGTTCGAGCAAGTGCTGTAGGCGCAAATTGCGACCTATCAGGGGAGTAGACCTCGTACCAGAATGGAAACCGGCAGAGTGCGCCACGGGGTCAATCCGCCCCGACGCGGGCCTGGGGTTCGGTGGCGAGGGTGCGCAGGAACTCGCGGTAGTACGAGCGGGCGACGGGGTCGTCGAAGACGGTGAAGTGGTCGCCGTCCGGGAACTGGATCAGGACCCCGGTGGTCCGTTCGCCACCCGGCAGCGCGATGTTCGCGGACACGGGCAACGACGCGGGGCCGATCCCCTTGAGGGTCAGGCCGAGGGGCCACGACGAGAAGGGGGCGAGGACCGGGAGACCGGCCGTGGCGGCCAGGGCCTCGGTGGTAGCCGGGGGGGTCTGGGCGTCGTGCATCCCCTCGGTCGCCAGGACCGCCCGGGGCCAGGAGGACGGATTGGAACTATCGTGATTGAAATAGAATGGGGCGTAGGCAATGGGGTCCGAGGCATCCACCACCATCTGGATCAACTGGACCACCGGGTGGTCCTCGGTCAACTCCGTGGGGTCGGCGATGTTCAGGAAGCCGCGCAGCATGTCCGCGATGTCCACGTAGTCCTTCCGCAGCATGAGGGTCAAGGACAGGCCGCCGCCGGCCCCGGAGAGGACCCCGCCGCGGAAATGGTCCTCCACCCCGAAGAGCATCCCTCCGGTCAGCCCGCCCTGCGAATGGCCAAAGAACAGGACCGCGTCCGCATCGAAGCGCTCCTCGCGCCCCGCCCCCGACACGTCCGCGGGCACACGAAGATTCCCCGCCCGGATCATCCGCAACAGGGACACGTTGTCCGGGACGGACTGGCGCTGCACCGTGCGCCCGGCCCACGGGTTCAGGAAGTTGAACGAGTACAGTTCCAGTTCCTCCTGGCTGAGCGGGGGCGAGACACGCTCCCCGTGCAGGGGCTGGTCAATCCCGATCCCCGCGAGCCCCTCCTGGGCCAGCGGAATTCCCGGGTTCTTCACGTGCGAATCGTATTTCCCGCCGGTCCCGTGCGAGTGGATCACGATGGGCCAGCCGCTCGGGGGCATGTCGCGATCCTTCGGCACGATCAGGACGAAGCGCATCTTCTCGAGAAACTGGACGACCGGCTTCCCGGATTCGTCGAACTCAAAGTATCCGTCCTCCAGATAGGGCGGCGTCCCCTTCAGGAAGTTCGGCGCCATATAGTGGCCCTCGTACCGGTAGAACGCGACGTCCTGGACCCCGGTGGCGTTGCGGATGTCCGTGACGACCGGGGGTTCCGTCTCGTCGTACAGGTAGTCGCGGATGCGCCGCAGGTCGGCTGCGGGGTGCCCCACCGTGAGCACCGTCCCGACCGCGACCGCGCCGGCGAGGTCCGGTTCCGCCGCCAGGAAGTCGCGCAGGGGTCGCAGCGAGGCGACGAGCGCCTCGTGGCCCGGCAGGGTCCCGTCCAGGGCCTTCTGGAACAAGGGAGGTCGAGCGACCGGGCGACCGTCGGCGCCGCGCAGCCCCGTCGTCACGACCACGGCGTAGGTGTGCCCCTCCGCGAGCGTGAATCCCCACACGGGTCGGACCATGAGGGTGCGCGCCGGCAGGTACAGGCCAGGGTCCTCGCGGTAGCGCCACAGGAGCGGGATGCGCGCACCGTACGACGGTCCAGGCGTCACGTCCACCCACTGGACCGGGGCGTCGTCCTCGGCGGGGATATACGTCTCGGGTAGTGACGTCCCGTCCAGAGGTTCTTCGAAGACGAAGTAGGCAACCGGGACCACCGACCAGCCGTCGAGGACCGACAGGGCCACCGACAGGAGGTTCTCGACCATCGGCACCGCGTCCGGGTTCGGGAATCGCGACAGGTCGAGCCGTCCGGCTGCGGTCCGGAGCGCGTCCGTCGGGAACGGGAGGCTGAACAGGTCCGCGCCGTCCGGGTCGAAGACGGGCAGGGTCCCGCCGGGCGGCGGTTCCGTATCCGCCTCGACCTCCCATGCGCCGGCGACATCCCGCGCGAGGTCGTCCCCGCCAGCCGAGTCCTCCGGCCTGAATCCTGGGTCAGCCTGCCCATCTGGAACCGCGAGGTCCCTGGCGTCCGACCACCCACCGTCCTGGGGACCCGGTCCATCCCCGCCCTCCCCTCCCCCGCACGCGGCGAGGCCCAGGACGAGCAGGAGCCGGGCAGTCCACGGACCCCCTCGCCCTCGCGCGTTCCACAAGACCTCCCGTTTCATCGTCCCTCCTCCAGGCGTCGGCGCGCCTCCCGTCCGGCCGGGGTCCAGGGGCGGACTTGGGCCAGCGTGCGCAGGGCCTCGCGCGCCTCGCCGTCGCGGTCCGCCGCGGCGAACAGATGGTACGCCCGCAACAGGGCCGCCGCCACCCGCCGGTCGGCGGGGAAGTCGCGGGCGAACCGCACGAAGTCCCGGGCGGCCCCGACCCCGTCCCCCGTGGCTTGCCGTTTCGCCTCCACCATGAGCCACGCGGCCTCGGGGTAAATGGGCGTCTCGTACGACCCCACGAACCACGAGGTCTCGCGTCGCGCCAGGACCCCTGCGAGCAGCCGCGCCGCGACCCACGGCTGGCCCTTGTCCATGCAGATGCGCGCCGCCTCGACCGCCGCGTCGTCCGCGAGCGCGCTGTCCGGATGTCGTGCGAGGATCACGGAGTACAGGGCCAGCCGCTCGTCCCGCGTCGCGTCGCGGACCGGGGCCCCATCCGCACCGCCCCGCAGGACCTCCGCGGCCTGGAACAGCAAGGTCGGCCCGACGTCCCCGGACCCGACCTGGCGATAGAGCCCCCGCATCTCCTCCACCGCGGCCCGCGCGCTCCGGTGGGACACAAGCAGGTCGCGAATCCACGTCACGGCCCTGCGGGCCGCAGGCTCGTCCGGGAAGCGCGTGATGACCCGACGGAACACCGTGACCGCCTCCACGGGATCCGGCGCGCGCGTCGCCAGCAGGACTCCCATCTCGAACAGGGCCCGCGCGGACACCATCGGCGAGGTCCGGCACGCCGCCTCCGTCCGCCGGAAGGTCCCGAGCGCCTCCGCGTGATGCCCGAGCCCGGCCAGGGCCCTCGCCCGCGCGAGCAGTACGGGGCAGAGGTCGGGGTCCCCCTCCGCCCGCTGTTCGAGGAGCGCGGCCCCGGACAGGGCCTCCTCGTATCGGCCCTGCGCGACCCGCGCCTCCACGACCGTGAGGTCCTCCAGGAAGGCCACCCGGCGCGGCGAGGCCCCCGCGCATCCGACCAGCGCCACCAACCCCACCAGGGCCCACCTTCTCCCCTGCGACACCCCACCCATCGCGCCCAAACTGTCCGCCATCCGGCCCCCCATGTCAAACCCCGATCGCGTGCTGGCCGCCTCGTTCGTTGCTCGTTTCCCGTCTCCCAACTCTGGCCCTGACGGAGTCCGTGACCGCCACGGAGTCATTGCCGGACCCCGGACCCCCGACCCC
>JBBIPO010000042.1:4334-23316 GCA_037442805.1 Deltaproteobacteria bacterium | reverse complement strand
CGTGGCGAACACACGGTTGCGTTTTCGTCCAGGGTCTTGTATCTCTTCGCCCGTTTGAAATGATCCGTTGCAGGATGGCACGGCGATGAACACACTGGAAACGGTAGGGTTCGCACCATCCTCGTCCGAGGCCGCGCAGAGGGTGCTGGCCCGGCTCGGCTGGGTGGCGGCCATGGTCCTGGCCACCGCGGCCGGTTCGCAGGTGGCGATCCGGCTGCCTTTCACGCCGGTTCCCCTCACGCTCCAGGTCTTCGCGGTCTTACTGACGGGCCTGCTCCTCGGTCCCGTCGAGGCCCTGTGGGCCCAGGCGATCTACGTGGGCCTGGGCCTGTGCGGGGTCCCCTGGTTTGCGGGGCTCGCCGCCTTGCCGCTGCGCGCGGCCGTCGCGTCCGCGACGTTTGGATACCTGGCGGGGTTCACGGTGGCAGCCCCGGTCGTGGCCTTGCTGCGGGACCGCGTGGGTCCAGCGCGGGCGTGCGGTGCGGGGCTCGCCGTGATCTACGCCACGGGCGCGACGCACCTGGCCCTGGCAACGGACCTGGACGCGAGCGCCGCGCTGACACTGGGCGTGTTCCCGTTCGTGCCGCTGGACCTGGTCAAGGCGGTCCTCGCGGTCCGGGTGGCGGCCTTCCTGGTTCGGAACGGGGCTCGGGCATGAGCGGGAAGGGTCCTCCCTTCCGACTGCGCCCCCATCACCTCCTATGCGTCCAGGGCTACCGGGGCAAGGGGTACGACGACCGGTTCCGCGAGACCATGGGACGCATCGCGCGGACCCTCGCGGAGGACCCGACGCTGCCGGTTACCGTCACCGATGGCCCGGACGACGTCTGCCGGGCGTGCCCGCACCTGCGCGACGGGCGGTGCACCTGGGATCAGGCCGGCGAGGCCGCAGTCCGGGAGCATGACGCGGCCCTCCTCGCGGCCTTCGGGATGGCGGACGGAGACGTGACGACCATCCGGGACGTGGCCCGGAGGGTCGCGACGGATGCGAACGTATCGGCGGTGGTGGTCCGTTACTGTGGTCCCTGCCCCTGGGTCTCGGACTGCGCGTTCGCGGCGCGATGGCCCGGGCTGGGGGCGGGCGGGACGGAAGGGCCGTAGAGGACGCGCCGCATCCCGCGATAGATCCGGGCCAGGAGATACTGCCCGAAGCGGTTCGGTCCCAGGACGACGCGGTCCCCCTGGAGGCGGACCTGGCCGCTCGCCGCGAGCCGGTCGAAGCGCAGGTCCATGATCACGCGGACGTTGTATCGCCCCAGGAGGTCGGCCAACGTCAGACCGTCGTCGCCCGCGCGAGCGACCTCGTCCAGGATACGGGCGCGGACGGAGGCCTCTCCGTACGCCAGGAAATCGCAGTACGCGTACGCAAGGCCCGCGATGATCAGAAGGTCGGCCGCGAGGTCGGCGATGCCATCGGGCGTGAAGCGTTCGGCAGGCCACGCCAGCACGCGCGCGGCCAAGAACGTGCCCGAGACCACGCCGAAGGCGACCAGGAACGACCCCACCAGGGACCGGCGCATCCAACGGTACAACGCGACGTGGAGCACCGCGATCGGGGCCAGCATCGAGAGCGGCAGGACCACGGAGGTCCAGCCATCGCCCCAGTCCGTCATCCTCCGAACCTCTCGCGGGTGAACGGGCGCCTCGCGGACCTGAGCAACCCGACGAACAGACGGCCCCTCGCGGTCAGCCGGAACCGTCCAGTCTCGGTCGGACCGGGGTGTCCCCCCACCCTTGGCTCTACCCGGACGAACCCGGTCCGAACCAGGCCGCGAAGCCGCTCGACGACCATGTCCTCGTCACGCAGGACCCCGTACAGCGTCGCGCGGGACGCACCCCCCCGGTCGCGCCGCGGCCAGCAGGATCACGGACGAGGCGCTGTCCTTCTCGACCGCGGTGTAGAAGGACAGGTACACCAGGTAGACCGCGACGGACATCAGGACCGCGCGAACCGCGCCGGGGGCAGACCCGGGCGCGGGGAGGACGCCGCAGGCGCTCAGGGTCCCGCACGCGAGAAGCGCGACGCCGTAGAGCGCCACCAGCCGTCCGATTGTGCGTCGCACGAGGCGCAGGCGCCATGTCAGGACGTGTAGCGCCACCGTGAGCGTGACCACGGCCATCCCGAGCAAGAAGACGTTCACCGACCCTCTCCTCGTGTCCCAGGACGTTCTTCCTCGGAAAACCCCGATTGCCCGTCCCGGTGCCGGATGGTACGGTAGAACGCGGGGCCAGGGAATGGGGGCGCGCGTCGGGCACGGCATGGACGCCGCAACGATCTCGGTCATCGTGGCCGCGCTCGACGAAGAGCGTGACCTCGAGGCCACGGTCTGCGCGGTCCGGGAGGCCGTCGCGAAGCGGTTCGCTGGCTGGGAGGTCCTCATCGTCAACGACGGGAGCCGGGACCGGACTGGCTCGATCGCGGACGACCTCGCGGCGCGTTATCCGGACGTGCGGGCGGTCCACCACCGCGTGACCCGAGGTCTGGGCGCGTGCTTCAAGACCGGGCTGGCCGCGGCCCGGATGGACCACGTGATGCTGGTCAACGGCAAGAACGATACCCCCGCCGAGTCCCTGGACGCCATTCTGGCGCGGGTCGGCGAGGCGGACCTCGTGGTCCCGTACACCCTCAACCTGGGCGAACGGCCGTTCGTCCGCCGCCTGCTATCCCGCGCCTTCACGCGCCTGCTCAATGCGCTGTTCCGACTGGACCTGCGCTACTACAACCATTCCGTCGTGTATCCACGCGACCTCGTGCGCTCCGTTCGCATACGGACGGACAGCCACGCCTTTCAGGCCGAGGTCCTCGTGAAGTTGTTGAAGCGGGGGTGCTCGTTCGTCGAGGTCGGGGTCCGGGACCGTTTCGATTCCAACCGTCGGACCCGCGCGTTTCGTCCAGCGAACCTGCTCGGGGTCGGGGCCTTCCTGCCCCGGGTGCTGTGGGACGTGTACGGTCCAGCGGGAACGCGAGGCGGGGCTCGCCAGGGCTCGCCATGAAGCAGCCCGCCGTCAGTACGCCCCGAACGACCCCTCGCGGGACAAGACGCGCAGGACGCGGCCCAGCAGCCAGAACGAGAACGGGAAGGCCGCGGCGGACCAGGTCAGGAGCACGGCCGCGTGGGGCCAGAGGTCCAGGGGCGAGGCCCCGAGCAGAAGCGCCTGGCGCAGGCCCTCCACCGCGTGGGTCATGGGGAGGACCCACGCGACGCCCTGGAGGGGCTCGGGAAGGCTCTGGACCGGATAGACGATCCCGCCGAACAGGAACGAGACGCCGCCCACCAGGCTCGTGAGCGGGTCGGACTGCTTCAGGTAGAGGGTCATGGCCGCGGACCCGATCCCGATCCCCGAGAACGTCAGGACCACCAGCCCGACGAAGAGGACGGCCGACACGAGGTGAACGTTCGGGAGAGACGCGCCGAAGACCCCGACGCCCAGGGCCAGATACAGAAGGGACCGGAACACAGTCCACAGATACGTGTAGGACGCCGAGTAGAACACGACCTCGAACGGCGAGGTGGGCGTGGCGAGCATGGCCTGCAAGGTCCCCATGAACTGGGCCATGCGGACCTGCTGGGCAAAGGCACGCATCGAGACCCACATGTAGTCCAGGAAGGCCATCCCGATCAGCGCGAACGTGAAGTAGTCGGTCCCGTACGCCTGGATGGGTCCCGGCGGGGACCCGGCGAACATCCGACCCACGAAATACAGGGTCACAACCGACGAGACCACGGACCCGATCTCGTAGAGGAACCAGAACTTGTACGACCAGTGAAAGAGGAAGTCCCTCCGGATGAAGGCCGCGATGGTCGCGAGCCGGTCCGTCATCGGTTTCTCCCTCGACGGGGTCCGCCGTCAGGCCACTCCGGGTCCGTTGCGCGTCCCCGACCCCGTTTCCACATCTCGAAACACGTCGAAGATCGCCCCGCGCACCTCCTCGTAGTCGCCCGAGGCCGCCAGGCGCCCCCGGTCCATCACGAAGACCTGGTCCGCGAGGGCCGCGACCTCATCCAGGTTGTGCGAGGCCATCAGGACCGTGACCCCCTGCCCGCGAACGAGGTCCTCGCGCACGTGCCGGAAGACCTTGTCACGCAGACGGGGGTCGAGCCCGCGCCCGACCTCGTCGAGCAGGAGGACGCGCGGCTCGTGGAGCAGGGCCCTCGCGATGGCGAGCCGCTGCTTCATGCCCTCCGAATACGACAGGACGGGTCGGTCCGCGACGGGCTCGAGTTCGAAATCGCGCAGGAGCCGGCCGACTCGCTCTGCCCCACGACGTCCCACCAGGCGATGCAGGGCCGCGAAGAAACGCAGGTTCTCGCGCCCGGACAGGCGCAGGAAGAAACTGCGGGGCTCCGTGATACAATAACCGACACGGGCGCGGACCGCCCCGGGGTCACGCCGCGTGTCCGCGCCGAGGACCTCGACCGTCCCGCGCGTCGGCCACAGGAGCGCGCACACGAGTTGCAGCAAGGTGGTCTTGCCCGCACCGTTGGGTCCCACGAACGCATGGACCCGGCCCGCCTCGAGGTCCGCCTCGATACCGCGGATCGCCGGGATGCGGTCGCGCCGCCATCGGAGGGTCACGAGTTGCCTCATGGTCAGGGGAGGGACGTACTCCTTGTGGAGGTCCCGGAAGCGGACGGCGATGGACGATGCGGTCATGGCATCCCGGCGCGCTGGGTGTCGAGCCAGCCCTGCAACAGGATGGCGGCGGCGGCCGAGTCCACGGCGCCGCGATCGGCCGGTCCCGCTCTGCTGCCTCGCCCCGTCCGGTGCCGCCCGGCCTCGCGCAGACGCTCCCTCGCCTCGACTGTGGTCAGGCGCTCGTCCACGAGATCCACCGGCACGTTGCTCACCGAACGCAGGCGGGCGGCCAGTCGTTCCACCGCGCGGGCGCGCGGACCCGGGCTGCCGTCCATCCGCAGCGGGTAGCCCACCAGGATGCGGCCTGCCCCGAGCGCCCGGGCCTTCTCGGCCAGTCGCTCCGCGAGTCGCGCCCCGTCCCCCACCGGCAAGGCCTCGATGGGGGTCGCGAGGATACCTTCCTCGTCCGAGACGGCGAGCCCGCATCGCGCGGTGCCAGGGTCGATCGCGAGGACCCTCACGCCTCGACGTCCATCACGCGCAGGTCCGGCGCGACCTCGATGGGACAGCCCGTGGCCGCCCGCACATCGTCCGCAGTGACCCCCGGCGCGACCTCCCGCAGGACCAGGCCCGCGGGCGTCACGTCCAGATAGCACAGGTCGGTCACGATCTGGTGCACGCACCGCCTTCCGGTCAGGGGCAGGGTGCATTCCCGCAGGATCTTGTGCTCGCCCTTGGCCGTGTGGAACATGGTGACGATGACCCGCTTCGCCCCCGCGACGAGGTCCATGGCCCCGCCCATCCCCTTGACCATCTTGCCGGGGATCATCCAGTTCGCCAGATCCCCGTACTGCGAGACCTGCATCGCCCCCAGCACGGTCAGGTCCACGTGTCCCCCGCGGATCATCGCGAAGGACTCGGCGCTCGAGAAGTACGAGGCCCCCGGCAGTTCCGTGATGGTCTGCTTCCCGGCGTTGATGAGGTCCGCGTCCTCCTCGCCCTCGAACGGGAACGGCCCGTAGGCGAGCATCCCGTTTTCCGTATGGAAGATGACCTCCACCCCAGGCGGGACGTAGTTCGCGACCAGGGTCGGCATCCCGATGCCCAGGTTCACGTAGTAGCCGTCCCTCAACTCCTGGGCGACGCGCTTGCAGATTCCCTCCTTGGTCAGCGGCATGGCTTCCCCCTTTCACGCGCTCGGGCGCGGACGGACGGTCCGCTGCTCGATGGGTTTCTTGTAGAACTCGCCCTTGAGGATGCGCTGGACGTAGATGCCCGGCGTGTGCACGTGGTCCGGGTCAATCTCACCCGGCTCGACCAGTTCCTCGACCTCCGCGATGGTGATGCGCCCCGCGGCGGCCATCATCGGATTGAAGTTGCGCGCGGTCTTCCGGTACACGAGGTTGCCGTGCCGGTCGCCCTTCCAGGCCTTGACCAGGGCGAAGGGTGCCGTGATCGCCCGCTCGAGCACGTACAGCCGGCCGTCGAATTCGCGCGTCTCCTTGCCGTCGGCCACGACGGTCCCGACCCCCGTCGGGGTGTAGAACGCCGGGATGCCGGCGCCGCCGGCCCGGATGCGCTCCGCGAACGTTCCCTGCGGAACCAGCTCGACCTCCAGTTGCCCGCTCAGGAACTGTTGCTCGAAGGTGCGGTTCTCGCCCACGTAGGTCGAGACCATCTTGCGCACCTGCCCCGCGGCGAGCAGGATCCCGAGTCCCTCGTCGTCAATGCCGCAGTTGTTGCTGATGATGGTCAGCCCTTTGACCCCCTTGGCGTGAAGGGCGCGGATCAGGTTCTCGGGGTTTCCGCACAGGCCGAAGCCCCCGACGAGGATCGTGGCCCCATCCTCGATGTCCGCGATGGCCTCCATCGCGTTGGCAAAGACCTTGTTCATGGCGACTCCCTTCGAAAGCCGAAGTCTATCTATCAGGAACGAGACGGAACGGTCAATGATGCCTTTCCGGCGATCAGTCCGCGTTGACCGCGCGGGCTGCTGGACCCGCGGCATCCCTCCTCAAGTTGCACTATAGTACGCGCCGGCGGGTTGGGGCCGCCCGGCACGGGGGACGACCATTCCGATCTGGTTCGACACCGGCGAGTTCTACGCCCTGGCGTGCGCCTTCCTGTGGGCCTTCGGGGTGATCCTGTTCCGCCGGAGCGGCGAGTTCCTGTCCCCGGTGGTCCTGAATACCTTCAAGAGTCTGGTCGGCCTGATTCTCTTCATCGCGACGAGCGCGGTCCTGGGAATCCCGTTCTTCTCCCCGGAGCAGACTGCGTCGGACTGGGCCGTGACCCTGGCGAGCGGCGTCCTCGGGATCGGGTTGGCGGACACATTGTTCTTTCGCGCCCTGAACGGCATCGGCGCGGGCCGGGTCGCAATCGTGGACTGCCTGTACAGCCCGTCCGTCATCCTCTGTTCCTTCCTCTACCTGGGCGAACCCATGCCGGCGACCCTGTTCGTGGCGGTGGCGCTGATGATCGCGGCCATCCTCCTCGGGGTGTGGCAGCCAGTCCCCGGGAATCCCGGGATCTCGCGCCGGAAATGGTTGAGGGGTTTCCTGTACGCGACGACCGCGATCTTCTTGACCGCGGCCGCCATCGTGGCGGTCAAACCGATCCTGGAACGCTCGAGCGCCTGGTGGGTGGCGACGGTCCGTCTCTCCGGGGGCGTGGCGTTCCTCGGGGTCCACGTCGCGGTATCCCGGCACCGCGCCGAGATCCTTCCCGCGCTCTCGCATGCGCGGACGTGGCGAGTCGCCTTGCCGGCCGCCGTGGTCGGGACCTACCTCGGGTTCCTGTTCTGGACCCTCGGCATGAAACACACGTTCGCGACCACCGCGAGCGTCCTGAACCAGACCTCCAACATCCTCGTTCTTCCCCTGGCCCGCCTTCTGCTCCAGGAGCCCCTCGGCCCCCGTCAGTGGGCCGCGATTGCCCTGGGGTTCGGAGGGGCGGTCGCCGTGATCTTGTAAGCGGGTACAATCGGATCCGGACGTCCGGCGCGGGCGGCCGGTTGGGACCGTGCGCGGGAGGGGATCGTGGGTCTCCCGGAAGGTCAGGACGGCATCGCCATCGTCCGGCGCCTCGCCGTGGGCGGCATGTCGGAGGTGTTCCTCGCTGAACAGAGGTTGGCGAGCGGGGACGCCCGCCCCGTCGTGCTCAAGCGGCTTCTTCCCGGGGCGAGCGAGACGGCCAGAGCGGCGCTGCGACGGGAACGCGAGGCGCTCCTGGCCCTGGACAGCCCATTCGTGGTCCGTTGCCTGGGCGGGTCGGACGATGAACTCGTGCTGGAATATGTGGATGGCACGGACCTCGCCGCCCTCCTCGCGCACCTGGCTCGTCGTGGCCGGACCCTCCCGCTCCCCGCGGCCCTGGCGGTGATCGAGGGTGTCTTGCTGGGCCTGCGGGACCTGCACGGGGCGCGCGGTCCCGACGGAAGGCCTCTGGGCCTCGTCCATCGAGACCTGTCGCCCGCCAATGTCCTCCTGTCCCGCGACGGAGCGGTGAAACTGGCCGACCTCGGCGTGGTTCACCGGGAGGTCGCGGGGGAGCCGACCCTGCCCGGGTTCAAGGGGACCCTGGCCTACATGGCTCCGGAGCAACTGCGGGGCGAGGCCGTGGACCCCCGGACGGACCTGTATGCGGCGGGCCTGATCGCCTACGAGGTCCTGACCGGAGTCCCCGCGCGGCCCGCGGGACTCCAGGGCCTCGCGGAACTCCTCGACGCGCGCAGTCGCCTCCCCGCGCCCCCCTCGGAGGTTCACCCGGGCCTTCCCCGGGAACTGGACGGGCCCGTGCTCGAGTCCCTCGACCCGGATCGGACCCGCCGATTTCCGTCGGCGGTGCGAATGTGGGAGGCGTTCCGGGCCGCGACCGGAGTCGCCCCGGACCCGTCGCTACTCGGGGCGGCAGTCCGCGGGGTCGGGCGACCCCTCCTAGCGGTCGAGCGAACGCTGCAACCCGATGCCCCCTCCCGGCCAGCCGTGCCGCGCCAGACGTCTCCGCGCCATGGGCGGGCGCGTCTCGTCTGGCCCCCCGTCGTTCTGGGGGTGGGGGTGATGGTGGCGTGGTTCGCGGGGTGGTTGCGCGCGCCCCCCGCGCCGTCGTCGGTTCCGGGCTCCTCCGTGACCGATGCCGCGGCGCTGGACGACGTTTCCCCAGGTACTGTCACGACCGTCGAGGCGAAAGGGAGCGGCGAGGCCGACAGGGCCGTGATCAGGCCGCCAGACCTGGCCCCGGATGTCGTTCTTCGCGAACCCCGCCACCCGCGACCGCCCGTGCCACGACGCGAGTCCCGGCAGGGGGCGGATGAACGAGGCGGTGCCATGGACGTGGGCACACGTGGGAGACGTGCCGGAGCAATCCCGGTGGACCTGGTCGTGGCCCCGGCGGGCACGGGGGCGCTCCATGTCTTGGGTGGCGGGGCGCGGGGACTCGCGCCTGTCCGGATCCCGCTCGCGGGCAGCGAGGCGGTCGTCCTGACCCTGCACGCGGGTCCCTCGGCGCTGCCCATCGTCGTCAGGGTCCAGTCGGACCCCGAGGGACCGCTCGCGGTCGTCGGGGCCCCCGAGGGGCGCTATTATCAGGTGTCCTGTGGCGGTACCGAGCCACGTCCGTCCCCGGTCGGGCCGATCCGGGTCGGCGCGCGGCTCCGATGCGAGGTGGCCGCGCCGGACGGGGCGTCCGCCGCCTTCGATTTGCGGGTGGAGTCGCGATGATCAGGCGCGTCGTGCTGATCGCGACCTGGACGCTGGGCATCGCGGCGTGTGAACATCCGTCCGGGTCCGGGCGCATCCGGGTCGCCCTCGAAGCCACGACGACGGCCTGTGATGACTACTGTGTCAATACATTCGCTGCTCAGGTCTTTTCAGAGGACGGGAACGCGTCGCTGGGTCCGGAGCGCAAGGTCCGCTGTGGCGAGGACATCGTCTTCCTGGACCTCCCGGCCGGGTCGAGGGTCCGCGTGCGGGCCTGGGTCGGCGAGGGAGACGCACGGCGTCTGGAAGGGGAGGGTGGACCCGTGACCATCGTGGCCGACGAGACGACCCCCGTCTCCGTCCTTCTCGAAGCGCTCTCGTTACCAACCGTGGTGTCGGTCTCCCCCGAGCCCGCGTCGCCGGGCGACACCCTGACCATCGCCGGCACCGGCTTCGGCGAAGGGAAGGGTTGGCACGACGTCACGCTGGACGGCCGCTCGCTCGCGGTCGCGTCCTGGGCCGGCGACACGGTGGTCGCGTCGCTCGGTCCCGACGACGACGGGGGTTTCCTGTCGGTGCGTGACTGCGGGGTCGCCTCCGCCCCGTTTCCGCTCCGGGTCCTGGTCGAGTCGCCCGGGCGGTCGTCCTTTGCGCCCCTCGGCTGCCCTGGGCTGACCCTTGCGGGGGCCACGGCCCTCTCCGGAGCGACGGACATGGTCCTGGCCTTTGGCTGCAAGGACCCGGGCGAGGGATACCTCCAGCGGTACGAACCCGCGGACTGCGCCCCCTACGGAACCCCGACCCGACTGGACGCCGGTCCCGCGGCCGTGGCGGCTTCCCGGACGATGCCAGGGCTGTTTGTGGCCTTGAGGGACTCCCCGGACCTGATCCTCGTCCCGGTTCCGCTTCCAGAATCGTCTCCGGAACCGATTTCCCGCCTTCCGGAAGGCGCGTCCATCTCGGCCCTGGCGGCGACCGCGACGACGCTGTTCGCCTTGACCGCCGGGACCGGCGCCCAGGTGTGGCAAGTCCCCCTCGCGGCCCCAGGGGACGCGGAGGTTGCGGCCGGTGACGTGACGCCCATCGCCATCGCCGCGAGCCCCTCGCGCCTGGTCGTGGCGGGCCTCGCGACGGGCGGCGACCCCGTCCTCGCGATCCTGGCGGACGACGCCCCGAGGGTGGACGTGAGGCTCCCCGGCTGCGGGGAGCCGACCGCCGTGGCCACGGACGGTTCCCGCGCGGCAGTGGCCTGCCGGGGGGACGGGGAGGGCGGTTCCGTGGTCGGCCTGGACCTCGCCACGCTCGACGTCACGGTCGAGACCCTCTCCGTCGCGACGAATTTCTGGGCGATCACGATCGATCACACCGGAGATGCGGCCATCGGCTGGGGCGCGGGGCTCCTGGTCGCCGCGTCGCTCCGTTCGGACCGATGGCACCGCGCGTGGGACCTCGGGGGATGGATGGCGCGCGGCCCCCTGGTCCGCCACCCCTCCCAGGACCAATTCGTGACCGCGGGCCCGTCCGCGGGCCAGGTGAGCGTCCTCGCGCCGTATTCGACGTCCGCTCCCTGCCCAGGAGGCGCGGATTGAAGGGGCTTCCGATCCAGACCGCGGTCCTGGTCGTTGTCTCGGCGGCCCTGGTTCCCGCCTGGGCCGACGACCTCTCGCCCGCCGAGCGCCTGGAACGCGCGCGCGTATGCTACGCGGCGCTGGACCTGGACTGCGCCGCGCGGGAGGCCGAGGCCCTGGGCGCGGGGATCGAGGCCCTTCCCTTCGTGGACCGACCCGCGGCCTGGCGTCTGGTCGCCGAGATTCGCCTGGCCACGGGGCGGAAGGCCGAGGCCCTGGACGCGCTGGTGTCGCTCCTGGACCTCGTGCCGGACTGGTCTCCCCCGGAGGGGGCCTGGCCCCCCGCGTGGCTCCAGGTCCTGGACCAGGCCCGACGCCTCGCCCCGGACCGGCTGGCCCCCGCAATCCGGGGTGTGGAGGTCGGGCCGGCGGTCGCGGGCCGGCCCCTCGAGGTCCGCGTGGTCGCGGAGGACCCGAGTGGCGTGGGGAGCGTGACGGTCGTCGTGGTCCCCGAGAGGCCGGAGGGGGGCACTCCGGTCGGATCCGTCGAGCCGGCGGGCTGGCCCTCGGTGGCCCTGACGACGCGCGATGGCCGCACCTGGACGGGGACCGTTGCGGCCGAATGGGTCCAGCCGCCCGAGGTTCGCTTCTTCGTCGAGGCCCGGGATGCCCTGGGCAACGGCCCCGCGCGCCTCGGCACGCCCCGGTCGCCCCGGACGTGGCCCGTATCGCCTCCCCCGCGCCCCCCTTCGATCCCCGCGTACGAGCGCTGGTGGTTCTGGCCGGTCATCGTGCTCGGGGCCGCGGCGGTCGGGACGGGCGCGTATTTCCTGGTTCGCGGCGGGGCGTCGTCGTCGGCCGTAGTCCCCCCGGAGTTCGGGCGGGGGCACGTCCGCGTGGAGGTCCTGTGGCCGAACCACTCCGAGTGACGGTCCACGGCCCGCCCGGGGACGACGGAGCGACCTTCGTCCTGCGGGGCGACGACGCCGTGGTGGGTCGCGATCCACAGTGCGACCTCGTCCTGTCGGACCCCGCCGTATCCGCGCGCCACGGCCGGTTTCGCCTGGCGGGTTCCTCGCACACCTACGCGGACCTCGGCAGCCGCAACGGATCCCTCGTCGCGCGCGCGGACGGGTCGAGGATCGCCCTGCGTCCCGGCGAGGAAGTCCCCGTCGGTCCCGGGGACGTGGTGGTCCTGGGGTCCGGGGATTCCCCGGTCCGCCTGGTCCTGAGCGCTGGGGCCGCGCCGTTCGCGCCCGGACCCGCGCCCGGGCACACCGTGGTCGCGGCGCGACCCCTCGCGGACCTCGGCGTCCCGGGCCCTGACCTCGTGGCGCGGCTGGCGGGGAGGGTCGTATCGGCCGCGTCCGCCGATGACCTCGCCGCCGCTGGTCTCGAGTTCCTGAAGGCCCTGTTACCCAGATGTGCGCGCGCCGGGGTCCAGGTGTTCGGCCGGGGCTTCCACGTGGAGGCCGGAGACCCCCTCCCCGCGGCCCTCGCCTCCGAGGCTCGCGGGCTTCGCGCGGTCGTGCTCCTCACCCTGGACGAGGGGAACCTCCCGATGACGCGGAGTGTGGTCCAGTCGGGCGTCCGCGCCGCGGTCCTCGCCCCGCTTGCGTCGGGCGATACGTCGCACGGGGTCCTGGCGGCCTGGTCCCCCGAGGGCCGCCACGCGATCCCGGATGAGGCCCTGGACCCGCTCGGGGTGGCCGGGGCGCTCCTGTCCCTGGCTGCCGAGACGTGGTCACGGCGCGCCGAGGACGAGGAGCACCGACGGCGCCTCGAACACGAGGTCGCGAGTCTCAAGCGTGGGCGACCGCCGGCCGGGGCCATCGAGCCCATCGGATTTCACCCCTCGTTCCTGGCGGCGGTCGAAACCTGCCGTCGCGTGGCCCCGACCGACCTCCCGGTCCTGGTCCTCGGCGAGACCGGCACGGGCAAGGAGGTCCTCGCCCGCCTGATCCACCGGGCGGGCCGCCGGGCGGACGGTCCCTTCGTGGCCTTCAACTGCGCGGCCGTGCCCGAGGCCCTGATGGAATCGGAGATGTTCGGTCACGCCCGCGGGGCGTTCACCGGCGCGGCATCGGACCGGCCAGGCCTGTTCGAGGCCGCGAACCACGGGACCCTCTTTCTGGATGAGGTCGGGGAGATGCCGCTCCCCCTCCAGGCGAAACTCCTGCGCGTGCTCGAGGACGGCGAGGTCCGTCGCGTCGGGTCCACGCGAGCGGTGCGGGTGGACGTCCGCGTCGTGTCGGCCACCCATCGGGACCTGCCGGCCCTCGCGGCGACGGGTGCGTTCCGCCAGGACCTCCTCTTCCGCCTCAACACCATCCAGGTGCGCATCCCCCCGCTGCGGGAGCGGGGCTCGGACCGCCTGGTACTCGCGCACCATCTGCTGGCCGCGGCCTGCGCGCGGATGGCCCGGCGCATCCCAGGCTTCACCGCCGAGGCCCTCGCGGCCATCGAGCGCCACGACTTCCCCGGAAACGTCCGGGAACTCGAAAACGAGGTCGCGCGGGCCGTCGCCCTGACCCCGGAGGGGCAACCCATCCGGCCCGAGGCGTTTTCCGAGGGTTTGCGGGCTCGCGCCCTGGTGGGGGCTGACCCGGATGCCGGCGAGACCCTCGACGCCGTCGTGGCCCGGGCACAGCGCGAGGCCGTGGAGGCGGCCCTGGCCCGCACGGGAGGGAACGTGACGCAGGCCGCCCGCGACCTGGGCGTGACCCGCGCCGGGCTCTACAAACTGATGGATCGCCTCGGGATCAGGACGGGAGGGGGAAAAGAGGGCGGGCCCGAGCGGTCCTGAAGAGGGGAGGGGGGCGCAGGACCCCCCTCCCGGCGGCAGGCTCACTCGAAGTCGGGCATGGGCATGGGCTCGTCGCCCATCGGGGCCCCGGTGTCCGTCTGGGTCCCCGCCGGGGGCTGGGCCTCGGATTCGCCGGGGACCTGGTCGTCAATCGGCAGCGGGATCGCGGGGCACTGCACGGACTCCCACGTGATCGGGTCCCCGCCTTCTCCGAACACGTCCTGGAAGGTGATGTGGGCGTTCGCGTCCCAGCACTGGGCCACGCGCACGCACGAGGGCTTCCCGCGGACCTGGTCCACCGTGCCGCCGCACGCCATCACCACCGTCCGCGCGGACCCGTCCGTGCGCCAGCCCATCACGGCCCGGCCGAACTCGGCGATGTCGTCGCGGCCCGGGACGAGCTTCCCGTCCGCGTCGGTCCCCACGTAGTCACCGACCCCGACGAACGAGAACCGGCCCCCATGTCCGATGACATGGACGTACCGATAGACCCCGCGCAGGGGGTCCGAGAGGTTCGGGCCGGTCACGTCGTCAAGCCCGATCACGAGTTGTCGCGCGCGGCCCGCGGCCCGGTACGCCACCCCGAGCCGGCCCCCGATAGGCTCCCCGGTCAGGGTCGCGAGGGAATCGAAGTTGAACCCGACCTTGCCCACGCCCCGCCGGTGTCCTTCGTGCGAGGGGAGTTTCACCCCGTACCCCGCGAGGACGGGAAGGTAATCGTCGTCCGACGTGGAAGCGAGCGGCCGCCCGCGGAGCAGGAAATCGAAGGCCCCCGCCTGGCCCTGGCCGATGGACCGACACGAGGACAACTGCCAGTGGGCCTTGGGGCCGTCCCCCTCCCAGACCTTGCAGGTCCGGCCGAGGAACGTCTTCTGTTCCGGCACGGTGGAGTCCATCAGCAGGTGGACCCCGGCGAAGGTCTTCTGGAACAGGGCGTTGAGCCCGTCCGCGACCTTGCGCGCGTGGGCCTGGAACTGGGAGGGCTCGCCCACGAGCGGCTGGTCGGTGGTCGCCTCGTCCGCGGTCAGTGCGGACGAGACCGACCCCTCGTCCTGGAGCGAGAGCGCGAGCATCTCCTCGGAGGGGATGGCCTCCGCGAACTCGTCGCCCTCGGCCCCGCCGCCCCCGCACGCGACCGGCCCGGCCACGAACGCGGGCAGCAACCACAGCGTCCATCTCGTCTTCATGGGACACCTCCTTGTCATCGCGGCCCGACCCGTTCGGGCCTCCACGTCCGTGCTTGTGCAACGGATGTGCCATCGGCGCTCCGGGGTTTCCGCTGGTTCCCGTGGGGGCGCGGGCGCTGGCCGCGCAGAATCGTGTCGGTGACCGTGGCCGTGACCGTGTCGGAGTCCGTGACCGTGACCGTGTCCGTGACTGCGAGGGAGCCCCCCCGCTGGACCCCGGACGCCGGATCCCGGATGCTCGACCCCGGTCCCTTGGTCCCTGGGCCCTCGACTTCTCTGGGTCAGCCACCGCCAGATTGTCAACGCCAGTGGACACTCACCGGTTGCCCCGCGCATCTCCCGGCCGGACTGAATCGAGAAAACGGCGTGACTTTCGACGATTCCGCTCGAGTCAACCCGCGGAGACAGTCGCGAAATGGTCCTGTTCGGACCCGCCTGGATATACTCCCTCCCGGGGGGGCGGATGACCGTCGCGGACCGGCTGCGCAACCTTCAGCGAAAGACCTACGAAGCGAACGAGCGCCGGATCCGCGCCCTCGTCTCGACGCCGCGCCGGTTCGAGCGGGCGGACCTCGACACCTACGAGCGCGAGCTCCGCAATTCCATCCCCGCGGACTGGCGGGTGTCGTCCCCCGCGGAGTTGCGCGCCGCCATCCGGCGGTTCCCGGTCGTCCTCGTGGGGGACTACCACACCCTGCGCCAGTCCCAGCGCGGTTTCCTGCGGGTCCTGCGGGCGATCCGCTCGCGGCGCGTCGTGATCGGGCTCGAGTTCGTGATGGCGCGGTTCCAACGTCACGTGGACGCCTTTCTGCGTGGCGACCTCTCCGAGGACACGTTCTTGCGGCGCATCCGGTATCGCCAGTCCTGGCCCTCGTACCAGGTCTGGCCGAACTTCCGGCCGATCTTCGAGTTCGCCCGCCGCCGCGGCCTGCGGGTCCTGGCCCTGGACTGCGAGCCGGACGAGTGCGGGACGGTGTTCTCGCGAGCGGCCTTCGCGGCGTGGCGCATCGCGGAGGCCCTGCGCGAAGCCCCGCGCGCGGTCGTTCTGATGGGGGAGGCCCATCTCGCGCCGGGTCATCTCCCGCAGGCCCTGCGCCAGGCCTTGTCCCGGATGAACCTGGAGCGGCCCATCCTGACCATCCACCAGATGCTCGACCCGCTTTATTTCGAGCTGGTTCGCAGGGGTCTCGAGCACCAGGTGGACGTGGTCAGGCTGTCTGATGGCAGATATTACGTCCCGGTATCATCCCCGATCGTGGCCCAGTCCTCCTTCCTCGCAGCCGTGTCCGATGAACCCTGGGCCGTGCGCCCCGACGAGCCCTGGTCGTTGAAGCGCGAGTTCGCCGCCTACGTCCGGGAATTGGCCCGCCTCCTCGGGCTCCGGGCGCGGGGCAGGCTGGCCGGGGTCACCGTGTGCGGCCCCGGTTGCGTCGGCGAGGTCGTTCGGGCGTCGGAGCACCTCGGCGAGGACCTGTTCCGCTGGCTCCAGACCCAGATCGAGGAGGGCGAGTCGGTCTGCCTGCCCGACCAGGGGCTTGTCTATCTGGCGGAACTGACCCCGACCCACATCGCCGAGGAGGCCGCGCACTTCCTGAAAGCGACCGAGGCCACGGGCCCCATCCCCGATGACCCGAACGACTTCCTGTACAGTCGGATCCTCCACGAGGCCATCGGATATTTTGGTTCGAAAATATTCAATCCCAAGCGAAAACCCCCGACGCTCGCCACCATGCGCGAAAGCGCCCTCAAGGACCTCGACGAGGGCGAGATCGCCCCGACTCACTTCCTCGCGGCCATGCTTGCGGCCTGGCATCGCCGAGCCGCGGTGCGCCGCTCCCTGGCCAGGGACTCGCTCGATCGTCACGTTCGCGACAGCGGCTTCGCCCAGGGCCTCGCCGACCTGGGGCCCGAGGTGGTGCGTCCCCTCGTGCACCTGATCGGGTACGAACTCGGGGAGCGGCTCTATACGGCCTTCCAGGACCGGCGGTTTTGCGCGCGTGACCTCCGCCGCCTGTTCCGCGCGAACTTCGAGGCGCCCGGCGAGGCGTTCGAGACCTTCCACGGATTGGCTTTGCGCCTTCGTTCGATTAGACTACCCCCGCGATTCTGAGGCCGGGCGGCCGCACGAGCCGCTGGCCGGGGGGCACCGTGTTCGCCACGCGATTCACCGGATTCGGGCCCGAGACCTTCGCGGCCTTCGAGCCGCGGAAGTGGTCCTCGAACCTCTACAACCTCGAGCGCATGGCGGTCCGGGACCAGTTGCGCGCCCTGGGCGCCGCGCTAGAGGGCCCCCCGCTGGCGGACCGCCCCCTCGCCCGGGAGGTCACCCCCCATACCCCGAGCGTCTTCAACGGGCGCAGGGTCCAGGAACTCGTGCTGTACTTCACCCGCGCCGAGGCCGAGAAGAAGGCCGTCCTCCCCCTGCTGGACAGCCGCCTCTCCCTCCCGGAGCAACTTTCCGACGCGGCCGAGCACCATCGCCACGTGACGCTCGGGGTGCGGGTCGCGCGCGACGGCGTCGAGGTCGGCCTGATGCTGCATTCGACCGCGTGGCTCGACGTGATGAACCTGCTCAATCGCTGCCGGAATCCCGTGGACCGGTCGCGGTTCGTCGCCCTGGTGCGGGGTCTTCCCGCCGGAAGCCTCTCGCGGGTCGCGCCGGAACGGATGATCCCGTCCCCCGAGTTCGACGCGGTCCACATCGAGGAGCTCGAGGAAGCGGTCCTCAACGAGACGTTCCTCATTTTCTTCGGGCGGCGCTTCGATGCGGAATCGTCCGTCCTCCGTTCCGAGGCGTTCATCGCCCCGTGCCGCGAGGTCCTCGCGGCCACGCTGGCCCTCTACGAGTTCATCGCCTGGCGCCCCGCGTCCGACTATCTGACGGGCTCTCCCTTTACCGCCGCGGCGGACCAGGGCGGCTGCAAGCGCGTGGCCGAAGAGCCCGAGGTCGCGGACTTGTCCGTGGGCGCCCGGGTCCGGGTCACCGAAGGTCCGTTCGTGGACCGCCGGGGGGTCATCACCGAACTCGATCACAAGGGCGTCGTGAAGGTCCTGATCGGGAAGGTGACGATCCGGACGCACGGGCGTTGCGTGCGCCCGGTCGCGGGGTAGGCGGACCTAGCGGTAATTCCGGAAGAACTCGAGCATCTGGTCGTATCGCCGGCTGAACGCCGCCAGGACCGCGGGGTCGAAGCGGGGGGCCATCTCCATCGTGATCACGCGCATGGCCGTGTCCGGTTCGATGGCCTGCTTGTATCGCCGGACGGTGATCATCGCATCGAACACGTCCGCCGCGGCCACGATCCGCGCCTCGACCGGGATCTTCTCCCCCTTCAGGCCATTCGGGTAGCCGCTTCCGTCCCAGCGCTCATGGTGGCACAGGGCGATATTGCACGCCATGACGTCCGCCCGCGCCGCCGCCAGCAACTCGTACCCGTACTGGGTGTGGCGCTTCATCTCCTCGAACTCGTCGGGCGTCAGCACGTCCTCCTTCTTGAGGATGCGGTCCGGGACACCCACTTTCCCCACGTCATGGAGGGGCGCGTACAACCGGATCTTCTCGATGAACTCGGCGCTCAGCCCCATCTCCTCTGCGATCAGGGCGGAGTACGTCGCGACCCTCAGGATGTGGTGCCCCGTCTCGGGGTCGGACAACTCGGTCGCCTTCTCGAGCGCGGCCACGGTGGCCATCGTGATCTCCATGAGCTCCCGCGTGCGCTCCGCGACCTTGATCCCGAGCATGCGCTTTTCGTTCTGGAGTCTCCGCCGGTAGGTGGAGAGCCGCAGCAGGACCCGGACCCTCGCGCGCAGCGCGACGCCCGTGGTCGCCTCGCTGATCACCTCGTCCGCCCCCAGCTGGAACGCCTTGACCTCCTCGTCCGGGTCGAGTGACGAGACCACCATCAGGAAGGGGGTCTCCGCGAGGTTTCGCGTGGTCCGCAGGGTCCGCAGCAGCATGAAACCGTCCAGCTGCGGCAGGTCCGAGGACCCGATCACCAGGTCCCAGCCCCCCTTCGAGACCGCCCTCTGGGCCTCACGCCCGTCTGTGTGCACGTCAATCTGGTACCCGAACGGATCCAGGGCCTCCACGAGGCGGTCCGCGGTCCAGGGATGGGCCCCGACCAGGATGTGGAAAGTCGAGACCAC
>JBBIPO010000042.1:0-4234 GCA_037442805.1 Deltaproteobacteria bacterium | reverse complement strand
GGAACGGCCCGCCGCCCACGCGCGTCGTGTAGGCCTTGAGGACCCCCAGGACCCGCGTGTCGTTCGGGACACCGATTCCGGACAGGGGAAAGGCCGCCATTGCCGTGGTCAAGGACGACGTCACGAACGGGTAGGTCCCGTGCAGGACATCGAGCAGGGTCCCCTGGGCCGATTCGAACAGGACCCGCTGGCCCTGGCGCAGGGCCGCGTCCAGGACCTCCCCGGTGTCCGCCAGGTAGGGGCCGAGCGCTCGCCCCGCGGGCAGGAGAAGGTCCATCAGGTCGTCGAGGGAGTACGCCTCCCCCCCGAGATGTCGGATGAGGGCGTTGCGCTCGGGCAGGACCGACGCCAGCCTCGCTCGGAGGCGGTCCGCGTCGCACAGGTCCGCGGCGCGCACCCCTCGGCGGGCGACCATGTCCTCGTAGGCGGGGCCGATGCCGCGCCCCGTGGTCCCGATGCGGTCCGCGCCCGCGGCGGATTCGCGCAGTCGGTCGAGCGCCTGGTGGTAGGGGAGGACCAGGTTGGCGGCCCGGCTGACCGCGAGCCGGTCCGGGTGGAGGTCGTGGCCCGCCTCGGCGAGGGCCGCCATCTCGGCGAGGAGCGTTTCGGGGTCCAGGACCACGGCGGGCCCGATCACGCACCGCACCCTCGGGTTCAGAACCCCGGACGGGACCTGATGGAGGACGACCTTCTGCCCGGACACGACGACCGTGTGGCCGGCATTGGCCCCTCCCTGATAGCGGGCGACCACGTCGGCGCGGGCGGCGAGCAGGTCCGTGACCTTGCCCTTGCCCTCGTCCCCCCACTGAAGGCCCACGACGATGAGACAGCGCGACATGCGGGATGCCTTTCGAGGACGGGGCGTCAGTTCACGGCCCCGACCTTGCGGCCGTGCAGGAGGTAGTCGCGGACCTGGAGCGCGACGGCGCGCGCGACCCGAACCTGGGCCTCCCGCGTGGAGGCCCCGAGGTGCGGGGTCGCCACCACGGCCGGATGAGAGAGCAGCGGATGGTCCGGGGGCGGCGGCTCGGGCGACCACACATCCACCGCGGCCGCGGCCAGATGACCGTCATTCAGCGCCTCGACAAGCGCCGCCTCGTCCACGAGGCCGCCCCGCGCGCAGTTGACGAGCAAGGCTCCGCGTTTCATCCGGCGGATCGCGTCCCGATTCAACAGGTTCCGTGTCTGTTCATTCAGCGGCACGTGCAGGGACACAACGTCGGAGGACTGGAGGAGGTCGTCGAGGTCCCGGGCGGGCCTCACCCCGGCCCCCTCCAGGACGAAGGCCGGGACCAGAGGGTCATACGCCACGACCCGCATCCGGAGCCCGAGCGCCCGGTCGGCCACGATCCGCCCCACCGCGCCGTACCCGATGACCCCGAGGGTCTTCCCCGTCAGTTCCAGGCCGACGAAACGGCCGCGCTCCCACCGTCCGGCCTTCAGCGATGCCATCGCCTGCGGGACCTGTCGGGCCGCGGCAAAGAGGAGGGCGATCGTGTGCTCCGCGGCCGTGACGCTGTTTCCGCCGGGGACGTTCATGACGAGCACGCCGCGGGCCGTGGCCGCGGCCACGTCAATGTTGTCCACCCCGGCGCCCGCGCGGCCCACGACCTTCAGGTTTCCAGCCGCCTCGAGGACCCTGGCCGTGACCTTCACCGCGCTGCGCACCAGGATGGCGTGGAAGGGGGGGACCGTCTCGACCAGGGCCTCCTCGTCCAGGCCCGGCTTCGACACCACTTCGAATCCGGCCGCGCTCAGGACCTCGGCGGCTTCGCCAGCGACCTTGTCCGCGATCAGGACCCGATGGGACATGGCGCTCCTCCTGCGTGGTGTCCATGGACGATGGTTCGTTCCCGGTGGGCGATGCGGGATTCGAACCCACGGCCTTTGGTTCCGGAGACCAACGCTCTATCCAACTGAGCTAATCGCCCGCCGCCAACGCGTTATCCTTATACCACAGGGGCCCTTGAAGACGCAACAGCAACCTCGCTAGGATCGCCCGGCCATGAGAATGGTCATCCAGCGGGTGCGGCGGGCCCGGATCGAGGTCGCGGGAACCGACGCGGGGCCGGTACGGGAATGCGGGGCCATCGGCCCCGGGTTGTTCGTGCTGGTCGGGCTGAAGACCGGGGACACGGAGGAGGACCTGAACTGGCTCGCGTACAAGGTGGTTCACCTGAGGGTCTTCGACGACGAGGAAGGACGGATGAACCGGTCGGTCCTCGAGGCGGGGGGGAGCCTGGCCGTGGTCAGCGAGTTTACCTTGTACGGGGACGCGCGCCGGGGTCACCGGCCTTCGTGGTCCGCGGCCATGCCGGTGGAGGAGGCTCGCGCCTTCTGGCCGCGGGTCGAGGCGCGATTCCTGGCCACTGGGATTCCCTGTATTTTCGGTGAGTTTCAGGCCATGATGACCTGTGAAATCGCCAACGATGGCCCCGTGACCCTGATCCTGGACAGCGAGGAGCGATTCCGCCCGCGGTGACCTCGCCCACGGTCACTCGCAACGGTGGGCCTTCAGTTGCTTGTCGAGGGAGGCCGCGAAGGCCGCGTCCTCCCGGAGCGCCGCGTCAATCCGGTTCCACTCGTCGTGGGTCTTGAATCCGTGGCGGTTCAGGATCTCCAGTTGCACCCCATAGACGGTGTCGTCCGAGATCTTCTTGCCTTCCTTGCGCTTCTTCTCGACGTCCCGCGACAGGCACAGGAGGTCCAGACGGGCCTTCACGTAGTTCTCCTTCGCTGTCTCGGGCTTGGGCATCAGGTCCGCACCGCGGAAGTCCACCGCGAAAAGGCCGGGTCCCCGCTGGGTCCAGAAGAGGACCTCGGTGTCCTTCTCATCGAGAGGCGGTCGGTCCTTGTCGCCGGTCACGTAGAACCTTCGCGGATAATACCCTTCGCGTTCCATCACGATGCGGTACTCGTAGCGGAAGACCTTCTTGCGGTCTTCGGACGCCTCCTGGATGGGGATGTCGTTCAGGGGGATCTGTTCGACGACCTCCTTCTTCGAGCGGTCAATGTGGAGCGAGGGGTTGTCAATCTGCTGCTCGACGGGAGTCTGGCCATAGTCCATCCGCCCGCGCAGGCACTCGATCAGGGCCGTGTCGTTGGCCGCCGAGGAGCAGTCCAGCGTGAACTTGCGCTCGGTGATGGTGACCCGCGCGTCCCGCGGCGAGTAGAACAGCGTCAGGCTCCCATACCGATTCGAGGTCAGGTTCTCGATCTCGCGGATGCGGTCCTCTTCGGCCTTGCGCAGCTGTTCCTTGTAGGTTCCCAGTTCGCCGGCGAGGAGCGCCTCGAATTGTTCCTTCAGTACGGGATTCGAATAGATGATCACAAGCCCGATGCCCGTCAAGGCCAGGGCCGCCGTGATCACGATGACCGGGGGCGTGAAGAATGGCCCCTCGCGCCGGCGGACGTCCAGCACGTCGTCGTCGCGGACGTGGCCCGATTCTTCGTCCTCAGTCAGCAAGAGTTCGTGAACGTCCTTCGGGTCTCGCCCTCGCGGGTCCATGACCTCACCCCCGTTCGCGGTCCGGCCGCCGGGCCTCGCGGCGGCCACGAGCGCCGTCCCGCCGGCCCGGCGCGGACTGTACAACGCGCATTCAAGACGCGTCAAGACGGATTCCGTGGACCCCGGAGGCCCGGGAGGGAGGATCGCGTGAATTTTTCGCTGGACTTCCCGGGGCAAGTGCATTACACAAGCAGTGATCGAGAACCTGCGTTGAAGGAGGCGGTCATGAAAGCGCGCATCGTTCCCGTGGTCCTCGGGATCGCGCTCGCGGTCCCGGCAACGGCGAGGGCGGACGGCCCGTGGGGGTACTTCCGCATCCCGGACCTGACCCAGGACCAGAAGGCGAGGATGGACACCTTCTGGGTGGCCTACGTCCGGGACCTGATGGCCCGACGGGCCGCGCTGCAACAGGCGATGGTGGACCTGAAGGTCCAGGTCAGCGCGGACAGCCCGGACCAGGCCGCGATCCGGCAAGCGATCGAGCGGGTGACCGCGCTCCAGGGCCAGATGCTCGAGGCCGAGGTCCGGCTCGTGATGGAGGTCAAGAAGGTCCTGAAGCCCGAGCAGTTGCGATGGTTCAACCTGGACCTCTTGTCGCAGGCGCGTTACTCCGACAAGTTCGTGGACCCGGATGCCACAGTGCCGGGAGGCCGGGGGCCGGGCGGATTCCCTGGCGGGCCGGGACCGGGCGGATTCCCCGGCGGGCCGGGACCGGGCGGATTCCCC
>JBBIPO010000041.1:0-23861 GCA_037442805.1 Deltaproteobacteria bacterium | reverse complement strand
CCGGACCTCGTGCACCTGACCAAGGAAGGCTACGAACGCCTCGGCCACGCGCTCGCGGGGGCCCTCCTGCGCGGCTGCGGGTGCGGGGAAGACGCGCGGTGACGTCTGGACCGATCACTCGGACGTCGGCCCGGGCACGACCTCGACGAGGACCCGGGTCGGGGCCTCGGCGCGGGTCTCGAGGCGGGCGCCGGTCGCGGCCGCGAAGTTGGCGAGGGCCGGAAGGCGGTCCGGCCGCACGAGGAGCCACGCGCGTCGGCTCGCGAGGTCCCGCAGGGTCGGGCCGTCGAGGGGACGAACGACCCCTTGCAGGGCCGGGATGTTGCGCACGGCCTCGTAGAAACCGCGGTCCAGGGCGTAGAACGGTATGCTATGGTCGCAATACCACGACACGCAGGGGTCGTGCAGGTCGCAGGTCCCGGCGAGGCGCGATCCGCCCCCGCCCGGCGGGGGCTCGCGCAGGGCCGCGCACAGGACCCGCGTGTCTTCCCCGTAGGCAGGCCGCACGAGGTCCTCGCCGTTGTTCGCGTCGAACGAGGCGACCGCGACCCCGAAGAAGGCCGCGACCACCGCGGCCCGCACCCCCGCCCGTCGCGCAAGGTCGAACGCCCCCTGCGCGAGCAGGCCACAGGACAGGGCCGCGCCCGGCAGGCACGCGACCAGGTAGTGTGGCAACGAGGTCCGCGCCAGGGCCAGGGGCAAACCCGCGCCGGCCCACAGGGCCGCGGTCACGAGCGCCGCCCCGTCCCGGCGGACGGCCCGGACCACGGTCACGACCAGGGCGCCGGCCAGGACCAGGGCGAGCGGTCCTTCCCGCTCGACGAGCCACGCGAAGTAGGTCGGGTCGGAGGCGTCCCCCACGACGGCGCGCGCCGCTCGCTGGAACACGTGGTATCCGAAGTAGATATCGAGGAAGGCGCTTCCGTGTTCGGCGACCATCGCCACGTGCCAGGGGACGGCCACGAGCGCGGCCCCGAGCAGCGCCCATCCCGCGTCGCGGGGTCGCGCCCGGAATTGCGGAACGGCTTGCAAGAGCGCGACGGCCAGCACGAACGGCATGGGTCCCGATACCTTGGTCAGGGCGGACAGAGCCCACAGGACCCCCGCCAGGAACGGGCGGCGACCCCGCAACAACAGAAGGAACCCCGCGAGCCCGAACGCGAGCGCGGGCAGGTCGGTCATGGGCCGGCGCGCGTTGAAGTAGAAAACGTTCGATGCGAGCGCCAACGCCGCGGCCGCGAGGGCCGCCCACCGGGACAGACCCACGGCCAGGCCCAGGCGCCACACCAGGACGAGCACCGCGACCCCGGCCATGACCCCGGGCAGGCGCGCCGCGGCCTCATTGTCCGGGACCAGGGCCTGCGAGGCCGCGAGCCCCCAGAACAGGACCGGTCCCTTCTCGAACAGGGGACGCCCGTGCCATGTCGGGGTGACGAAGTTCCCTGAACGCGCCATCTCGCGCGCGGCCGCCGCGTACAGGCAGTCGTCGCTCGGCAAGAGGCTTCCGGCCCCGAGGTTCCCGCCGAGCAGGGCGGTCGCGAGCAGGAAGAATCCCGCCTCGGGGCCTGCCACCCGCAGCAGGCTGGTCAGTCGGGCCATGTCAGCACGGGCTTCCGGGCCGCGAGGACCTCGTCGGCCCGGGAGACGGAGGGGAGGTGGGGCGCCCGGTGGAGGCGCTCGGGGTCCCCCTCGGCCTCCCGCGCGATGGCAAGCATGGCGTCGCAGAACTCGTCGAGCGTCGCCTTGTCTTCCGTCTCGGTGGGCTCGATCATGAGTGCCCCGTTCACGATCAGGGGGAAGTACACGGTTGGCGGGTGAAACCCGTGGTCCATCAGGCGCTTCGCGATGTCCATCGTGTGCACGCCCGCGCGCGCCTGGTGCTTGTCCGAGAAGACGACCTCGTGCAGGCAGGGT
This sequence comes from Deltaproteobacteria bacterium, assembly GCA_037442805.1. Taxonomy (GTDB): domain Bacteria; phylum Myxococcota_A; class UBA9042; order DTJE01; family DTJE01; genus DYKK01. The sequence goes on along the minus strand of JBBIPO010000041.1, from coordinate 21,947 downwards.
CCCGCGTACGGCAGGTGGTAGGTCCCCTGGAGCCGGGCGCGCACGTAGTTCGCATTCAGGACCGCCATCTCGGCGACCCGGCGCAGCCCGCTCGCCCCGAGGCCTCGGATGTACGCGAGCGCCCGCACCAGCACCAGGAACTGGCCGTGGAACGAGCGGATGCGACCGATGCTGTCCGGGAAGTCCTCGGAAAGGGACAGGGATCCGTCATCGCCGCGCACGACGCGCGGGACCGGCAAGAACGGTTCCAGGGCCGGGCCCACCCCGACCGGACCCGCGCCCGGACCCCCGCCCCCGTGCGGGGTCGAAAAGGTCTTGTGGAGGTTCAACTGGATCACGTCCAGGCCGAGGGAGGCGGGCCGTACCTTCCCGAGCAGGGCGTTCAGATTCGCGCCGTCGCCATACACGAACCCGCCCTTCTCGTGCACGATGGCGGCGATGCGCGGGAGGTCCCGCTCGAACAGCCCGAGGGTGTTGGGGTTCGTGATCATCACCGCGGCCACGTCCTCGCCCATGGCCGAAGCGACCGCGGCCGCCTCCAGGAGGCCGGCCTCGCTGCTCTTGACTTCCACGGCCCGAAAGCCGCACAGCGAGGACGATGCGGGGTTCGTGCCGTGGGCGGTGTCCGGGACCAGGACCTTGCTCCGGTTCTCTCCCCGCTTGCGCAACGCCGCGCGGATCATCTGGAGCCCGGTCCACTCGCCATGCGCCCCGGCCGCGGGCGCGAGCGAGACCGCGGCCATCCCCGTGACCTCGCGCAATGCCTCCTGGAGCGCCCACATCACGGCCAGGGCCCCCTGGGTCAGCGCGGCCGGGAACAGCGGGTGGACCCCGGTGAAGCCGGGCAAGGAAGCGGCCTCTTCGCACGCCTTGGGGTTGTACTTCATCGTGCACGAGCCGAGTGGGTAGAACCCCACGTCCACGCCGAAGTTGCGGCGGGACAGGCGCGTGAAGTGGCGGATGACCTCGACTTCCGAAACCTCGGGCAGGGCCGCGGGCCTCTTGCGCAGCAGCGCCCCGGGGATGGCGGGGCGCGCGTCGGGCCCCGGGTCCGGGACGTCCATGCCTCGACGCCCCGGGGCGCCCCGCTCGAAGATCGAGGGCTCGACGATCTCCAGCCCTTGCGTGGCGGCCATGATTTCCCTCCGTTTACAACGAGGACGGGCGTCCTTCAGGAATCACTGGGCCGGCGGGGTCGCCGCGGGCGCGGCTGGGGCCGGGGTCGTGGCGGGCGCCGGCGGTGGTGTGGGGGCGGGAGGCTCTGGGAGCAGGTTCTCGACCTTGCCTTCCTTGCGCAGGCGCTCGACCAGTTCGCGACGGGCCTTGAAGAGGTTCCGGTTCTTCAGGCTCTCGACGATCTGATCGCGAACCTCGTCGAGGGGCTTCACACGCTCGGCCTTGCGCTCGAGCACCTCGATGAGGTGGAACCCGAACGGGGTGCGCACGGGTTCCTTCGTCCTCTCGCCTGGCTTCAGCGCGAAGGCCGCCTCCTCGAACTTCGGGACCATGACCCCGCGCCGGAAGAACCCGAGGTCCCCGCCCTTCTCGCGCGAGACCGCGTCGTCCGACATCTCCTTGGCCACGGCCGCGAAGTCCTCGCCCTTCTTCAGGCGCTTGAGCGCCTCCTCGGCCTTCTTCTTCGCGGCCTCGACCTGGTCCGCGGGCGCGTTCTCCGGGACCTTCACGAGGATGTGCCGCGCGTGAATCTGCTCGGGCTCGGTGTACATCTTGATCCCGGATTCATAGGCCTTCTGGATGTCCTCGTCAGACACGGCCAGTTGTCCCAGTTTGGTCAGCAGTTTGTTCAGGGCCGCGCTGCGCTCGAGCCGCGCCCGGATCTCCTCGACGCTCGTGCGGCCGTGCTTGAGAAAATTGTTGAACTGCTCCTCGCTCTTGAAGCGCCCCTTGTAGCGTTCGAACTCGGCGTCCACCTCCTCCTTCGTCACCTGGATGCCCTGGCGCTGCACCTCCTGGCGGATCAACTCCTCCTCGATGAGCCGGTTCACGATGTTCTGGCGGATCTTCGCCATCCGGTCCTCGGGGATGTTGCGGGCACCGCCCTGGGTGATCTTGGCCACCTCTTCCTGGACCGCGGCCATGCTGATCTCAACCCCGTTCACGCGGGCCGCGGGTCCGGTGATGGCGGGGGCCGCGGCCTTCGAGGCCTCCTCCTTCGGGGCCTGGGCCTGCGGGGCCTCGGGTGCCTTGCCCTTGCACCCGGCGAGCGCCACGACCCCCATCACGACGACCGAACACAATCGCTTCATCTGGCACCTCCTTGACGGACGCGTCCCAACCGGTCGGGGTCGAAGATTATCCGAAGTCCCGGTCAAAGGCAATCCGCGGATTGACTTCCGAGGGCCGTTCCGTTAGAAGGGGTCCAGGCACCTGGAGGTGGTTCCATGGACCGAAAAACGATTCTGATTCTGATGGGTTTGGCGGCAGGGGCCGGGTGCGGATCGAGGTCGGTCGGGACCGGGCCGGACCGCGAGACTGGAGGGGGACGGGACGTGCCCCTGGCCGAGGGCCTGCCAGAGGTCCCCTGGGACCCCGGGGACACCCAGGCGACGGACGGCGTCCCGCCCGGTAAGACCACGATCTCGCAGGTCCAGTCGTCGGACGCGAGCGTGAACTGCACCACGGACGGGATCCAGAACCCGAGCAAGGGCCTGGCGATGGCCGACATCGTCGTGGTGTCGCCCCGGTTCGTGGCGTCCTGGGACAAGAACACGGGACAGCCAAAACTCCACGGGTACTGGGTCGCGGAGGCCGGGCTCCTGGAATCCGCCCCCTTCAAGGGGATCTTGCTGGTGGTGGACGCGGGCGCGGCCACGGACTTCCCGCCAGGCCGGGTCCTGTCCGTCACCGCGGATTACACGGAATATTATTGCATGAGCGAACTGAAGGCGACCGGCTGGACCGAGAAAGGCGACGCGCCGGTGCCCGCTCCGCTCGTCCTCGATGACGCGACCCCGCTCGAGAACGGCGGGGACCCGGCGCAAGCCGAGCCTTACGAGGGTGTGCTCGTGACGCTGCACAACGTGACCGTGACCCGGACGAGCGCCTCGGACGGCAAGGGCTGGTTCGAGGTGGGCCAGGGGCTCCAGGTGGTCAACGACTTCGAGATCGCGTGGACACCGGTCCAGGGCGCGCCGATCGCCTCGCTGACGGGCGCCGTGAAATATCATTTCGGAAAGTATCGCCTGGCGCCCAGGTCCGCCGACGACATCGTCGTCGGGTCCGTCGCGGAGCCCTCCCCCGAGGTCATCGGCCCCGACGTGCCCCCAGACGGCGAGGTCGTGACCCCAGGGGGCCGGGTGTACGACCTGCAGTCGTCGGACACGTCCGTGAACTGCGCGAGCGAGGGGAACAACACGATCCAGACGGGCGTGGAGGTCGGCCCGGTCGTGGTCACGAGCCCGACGTTCTCGGCGAGCGCCGGGACCGAGGGCTTCTACGTCGCGGACTTCCCGGTGGGCGGGGCGGTCGCCTACACGGGCATCCTGGTCGTGGTCGCCAAGAGCGCCGGGGCCCAGGTCGCGCCCGGGGACGAGGTGGTCGTAAAAGGTGATTACAAGGAATATTACTGCATGAGCGAAATCTACGCGACGTCCGTGGTCAAGACCGGGCAGCAGCAGGCGCCCGGGGGCTTCCCGGTGGACGACCCCTCCCCGTTCGAGAACGGCGGCGGTCCCGACGCCGAGCCCTACGAGGGCGTGATCGTCACGCTCCACGACCTGGACGTGACTGCGACCACGTCGTCGGACGGCAAGGGGTGGTTCCGGGTCGGGGCCGGCATCGAGGTCCTCAACGACTTCCAGGTCGCGTGGACCCCTGGGACGGGGACGCGACTCGCGGCCCTCACCGGGGCGGTCAAGTACCACTGGGGCCAGTACCGCATCGTGCCGAGGTCGCTTTCGGACATCGTGGTCGCGGGCGAGGCAGAGCCCACGCCCGAGCCCGTCCCGGAACCCGTGCCCGAGTCGGTTCCTGACGCGTTCGAGGCGGTCGCGGACACGCCCGCGGAGGACACCACCGCCCCGAAAAAGACCATCCTCCAGGTCCAGGCCGGGGAGTCGTCCGTTTCCTGCACCCAGGAGGGGAACCTGACGCTCGCGTCCGGGATCGCCCTCGCGGACGTGGTGGTGGTCTCGACCCGGCACTCGGCGTCCGCGTCCCTGCACGGCTACTACGTGCAGGACCCGGTGTCGTCCTGGCCGCTCGGGAGCAACGGGAAATACACGGGGATGCTCCTCGTGGTGCCCAAGAGCCTGAACACGGACTTCCAGCCAGGGGACCTCGTGTCGGTCGTGGGCGATTACAAGGAGTACTACTGCATGACCGAGGTTCAGGCCACGACCGTCCAGAAGGTCGGCACAGCGGACGTGCCCGAGCCGCTCGGGGTTGCGCCGGCCACGTTCGAGGGGGGCGGGACCGTCGCGGCCTGCGAGCCGTACGAGGGGCTCCGCGTGACGCTCACGGACGTCCAGGTCACGGACCTGACGGGCGGGACGCAGCCCTCCTGGTGGTTCCAGGCGGGCAACGGCATCTACGTGGCGGACGACTATGGCCTGAAGGCCTCGCTCACGCTTGCCCCGGGCCAGACCCTCGCGCGTCTCTCCGGCGCGGTCAAGTATTCCTGGGGCAAGTACGTCCTGGTCCCACTCGCCGCCTCGGACGTCGAGGTTCAGTAGGGCCAGGAACGCGATGGACCCCGCCCCGCCGGGGCTCGGGTACGGCGGCTTGGCACCCGCAGGCCCCCCCGCCCCTCCCCGAGTCCCGCGGGCCCGTCGTCTCTCTCGTCGCTGTGGAGTGTACCGGGCATCACCCCCTTCCCAAGATTGGCGCGACTCGTTCGACTCCGGGCCTCGCGGGGACTTCGGGCGGGGGGCCAGGGTGCCTCGCCGCCGCACCGCTCGCCCGGATCGGCGGGGCGGGGTCCTCTGTCGGGCGATGACCGCCTGATGCGGTCCACAGGTTCTTTGACACCTCGCCCCCGCTCCCCTATCCTTGCCGCGTCCTCTGGAGGGGCGGCCGCGGATGTCCAGGGTCTTCGCCATCGCGATCGTGGTTGCCGTCCTCTCCGGCACCCGCGCCTCGGCCCAGGACCTGGAGCCGCGGTGCGACCGCCCGCTGATCCTGCCCGAGGGCCGCGGGCTCGTGGGGCTCGACGTGGCCGTGGACCTGAGCCAGGGCCGAGCCGGTCGCCGGGTGGAGGTCGGCTCGTTCCACCCCGGCGACCACCGGGACGGGCTGTCCCTGTCGGTCGGGGCCTCGAAGGGGTTCGAGTTCGGCGCGGCCCTCCAGGTCGTCTGGCACCAGAGCAGCACAACGCCCTACAACCGCGCGAGCGGGACCGAGTTTGGGGGGTTCTACGCCTACGGCGTGTGGGCCTTCCTGCCGTACCTGGGCCTCGAGATCGGGCTTCAGGCCCCGTCCAAGGCCGGGTGGGAGAAGATGCGGGTGCGGCGCGTGGCCCTGACCTTGGCCCTGCCGTTCAAGACCACCCTCCTCCCCGGACGCCTCGCCCTGCGCGTGCGCCCCGACTTCCTGATGGGCTTCGCGCTCCAGTATTACGATGGCGACGAGGGGCCGCCCCAATACACCTTGTTCGGCGAGGCGGGCCTGACGCTGAACCTCACGCGGGAGTGGTTTTTGGACCTCTCGGTCGGGGCCGGCAAGGTCCTGAAGGGCCGCGACCTGGACGTCCAGGGGCTCGTGGCCCCCGGGAGGGCCGCCTTCGTCCCCGCGAGCCTTCAGGTCGGATATTCCGTGACGGAAGACCTGGACCTCGCCATGGCCTGGTCCTTCCCCGATCTCCGCGGCCTGAAGAAGGACGGCCGGTTCCTGACGTTCTCGATGGAATACCGGTACTGATCCGTTCCGCCATCGCACAACCACCCGGAATCATTTGTTGTTTCGATTCGACCCTTCGGCGAGGGCTCGCGAAACGAAAAGAACTTGACACCCGTGAAAACGTGCGCAATACTCCCGCTCAACCAGCGAACATGGGGTTGCTGGGAAGTGTTAGTTGAAAGGCTGCAAAAGGAGGTACCCAACATGAGGAAGGTCACTGCACTGTTCGCCACCGTGGCCACGATGACCCTGCTGGCCACCACCGCGTCCGCCAAGGACACGGACGGGAAGTTCGGTCTCGGTTACGACCAGAGCCTGGGCGGGGTCTCCGGGCTCACGGCCCGCTACTGGATCGGCGACATCGGGATCCAGGGGATCCTCGGCGTGGACTTCGTGAAGCCGGATCAGGGCGATTCGGCGATGGCGTTCCTGTTCGGCCTGGGCGCGATCTACAACTTCGCGAAGTCCGAACACGCGAACCTGGGTGTGGGCCTGAACATTGACCTCGGCTACGCGAACAAGGGCTACATGGGCGGCGACTCCTCGTTCCAGTTCAACGTCGCCATTCCCCTGCGCGCCGAGTACTTCTTCTCGGATGCCTTCGCGGTCAACGTCTCGACCGGCCTGACCGTGGCGATCATCCCGAAGAAGGGCCAGGTGCTGAAGGACGCGCAGAACAGCGCCGCCAACGCGAAGGACCTGGGCTTCCGGTTCGGCGCGGGCAGCGTGTTCGGCGCCGCGGGCTTCACGTACTACTTCTGATCCCCTCCCGCCCGCTGCGCGGGGATTCGAACACACTTGAAAACCCGCATCCCCCTTTCCTGGCGGTCTGGACTCGTCGGGCCGGCGGGGCGACCTCCCAGCACCCCGGAAACCGTCCTGCCCGGCCCGCGAGTCCGGCCGCGACTCCCTGGAATCAACGAGGCAATTTCGAACGGGCCTCCTCGTAGAGCGCCCGGATGGCGGCCTCCGCCTCGGCCAACACCGCGTCGCGGTCGTCGTAGGTCCGGCCCTCGGTGGGGATGGGCGCGCCGACCGCCACGACCACCGGCCCTGGCCTCGCACGCGTGGCCCCTTTCGGCAGGAGGTCGAAGGACCCGGCCACGGCCACCGGGAGGATGGGGACCTGCGCCTCGATGGCGAGGACGACCCCGCCCTTCTTGAAGGGGCGGAAGTCGTCGGTCGTGCCCCGCGTGCCCTCGGGGAAGGTCAGGACCCGGCGGCCCTGACGGACCATCTCGGCGGCCCGCCTCATGCCCGCGACGCCGTCCGCGTGGTCCGAGCGGTCAATTGCCACGTACCCCGCGCGCGTCACAGCCCAGCCCCACACGGGGATGCGGGCGAGGGAGCGCTTGATCACGAACGAGAAATCGAAGGGCAGGGTGCACAGGAGGATCGGGCCGTCGAGGTGGCTGCGGTGGCTCGACAGGATGACGCACGGTCCCATCCCGCGGGCGTGCTCGAGGCCCGTGGCCTTGATGCGCACGCCGAACGAGGCGAGGAACGCGCGCGACCACCACACGATCAGGCGGTTCGCGGCCCGCACCCGTCCCAGGGCCCCGAGCAGCCCCACCGGCGGGCCGAGGGTCAGGGTCGCCCCCGTGAGCGTCAGGAAGGTCAGTCCGGTTCGCGCCTCGTGGGCCATGGTCCGTCGCTCCGTTCGTCGCCGTGGAAATGATAGCCGAGAGCATCGAGCGGCATCCACCGCCCCATGCAGAAGGGCTCCGGGCTCCGGGGTCGGGGCTCCGGAGTCCGGCAAGGACTCCGTGGCGGCCACGGTCTCCGTCACGGCCACGGACACTGTCACGGTCACCGTCGCGGAAGTGAGCACGAAGAGGAGCCAGAAAACGGGGCCAGGGATGGACCGGCGATTCGCGATCGTGGATAATCCGGGCTGACGCTTGGAGTCGAGGCAGGGGAGGGATGCGCGGCGCAGTGCTTGGATGGCTGGTGGTGGCCTTCGGCTGTTTTGGGCGCGGCGCGGGGCGCGACGCGGGAAATGGCCTGGCGGATGTGCCGGCGGACGCGGTCGTGGAGGCAACGGACTCGGAACGTCCGGAGGATTCCGGTTCATCGGACTTCTCGGGCGCGGACTTCCCGGTCTGCATCCCGGGCACGTTCAAGGGCTGCTCCCAGGACCGCCTGGGCCGCGTGGTGTGCAACGAGGCGGGGACCGGGTGGGAGGCCGTCCCCTGCGGGGAGGACAGCGCCTGTCTGGATGACGCGGTCGGGTGCACGGCCTGCAAGCCCGGGAACAAGCGCTGCCGGGACGACGACCTCGTGGAGCGCTGCGACGAGACCGGCTCTCGCTACGAGGCGTACCTCGACTGCAACGGGGCCGAAACCGGGCAGATCTGCGTGCTCGGGTCCTGCGTGAAACTTTGTGACTTGAGCCAGAAAATTCATTCCTACATCGGTTGCGAATACTGGGGGGCCGACCTCGACAACGCCATGGTGCCGGGCGGGGACCAGGGCTACTACGACGCGGCCGCGGCCCAGTACGCCATCGTCGTCTCGAACACGAGCCCCAAGTACCCGGCGCGCGTGCGGGTCTTCACGAACGAGGGCGAGGTCACCCACGACTCGAAGGGCGAGCCCTTCCCGACCGACCCCATCCCACCCATGGGCCTGCGTGTCTTCAACCTCCCGCGCCGGGACGTGAACGGGACCACGCTGGCCCCGCTCGCGTACAAGGTCGAGTCGTCCATCCCTATCACCGCGTACCAGTTCAACCCCCTCGAAAACGTCAATGTCTTCTCGAACGATGCCTCCATCCTGTTGCCCTCGCACGTCCTCGGGAAGTACTACTTCGTGATGACGCGCGAGCAGACCTTTCAGGAACTGAAGGGGTTCCTGACCGTGATCGCCACCTATCCAGGCGAGACCCAGGTCGCGGTCACGGTCACGGCCCCGACCCTCGCCGGCGGGGACATCCCGGCCCTCAAGCCCGGCGAGACCGCGGCGCGCATCCTCAACCAGTACGACGTGCTCAACATCGAGACGGACGCCTACGGCGCCGACCTGACCGGGTCCGTGGTCCTCGCGAACCACCCGGTCGCGGTCTTCGGCGGGAGCGAGGCCTCCAACGCCCCGAACACGAACCACTGCTGCCCGGACGGGGACTGCGGGGAGCCGTGGGAGCAGGTGTGGCTGACCTGCAAGGAGGCGGGCGCGGATTGCGTGTGCGAGTGGCCGAAGCACCCGCCCGCGGGGTCGGGGCTCCTGCCCCAGGAGGTCCCGTGCAAGCACAACTACGATTGTATCAAATACAATACCTGTTGCGCGGACCACCTCGAGATGCAGATGTTCCCGGTCACGACCTGGGGCAAGGAGTACGTGGCCACGAGGTCGTATCCGCGCAAGGGCGAGGCCGATGTCTGGCGCGTCCTGGCCGCCGAGGACTCCACGACGCTGACGACGTATCCATCCCAGTTCAACATCCCGGTGCTGAACCAGGGAGAATATATTGACTTCGAATCATCGCAAGACTTCGAGATTCACGCCAAGAAACCGGTCCTGGTCGGGCAGTTCCTTGCGGCCCAGGACGCCCCCTACCCCAATGTGGGCGGGGTGAAGCAGCCGGACGACGCCGCGACCGGGGACCCGACGTTCCTGCTGGCCGTGCCGGTCGAACAGTTCCGCACCGAGTACGTGTTCCTGGCGCCGAACAAGTACATGTTCGACTGCGTGAACCTGATCGTCCCGACCGGGGCCAGGGTCTTCCTGGACGGCGCGGACGTATCCGCCCTGGACCTGACGCCCCGCCCCATCAAGGACATCATGGTGGACATGAAGGAACGCGGCATCGAACAGCCACCCGACCTGGAGGCCCTGCTCGGGGTGCGCTTCGGGTATCGCGCGGTCGTGGGGTCCGGGAAGTGGGAGGTGTACCGCCTGCTCGTGGCGGACGGGGTCCACACGGCCACGTCGGACGAGCCATTCGGGATCATCAGTTACGGGTACGACCAGTACGTGTCCTACGGGTATCCGGCGGGGATGAACCTGGAAGACCTGAAACTCGTGGTGGAACCGAAATGAGGAAGCCAGCAGACATGGTCCACTCGGGTCCGGGGTCCGGCGCCGGGGGTCCGGGGTCGGGGGTCCGGCAGGGGCTTCGAGGCAACACGGACACGGACACGGTCACGATCACCGACACCACCACGGTCACGGTCCCGCGCGCAGCGCGGGGTTCCGGACTCCGGGGTCCGGCATCCGGGGTCCGGGGTCCGGCAGGGACTCCGCGGCAACCACGGACTCCGTGGCGGTCACGGTCACGGACACGGTCACGGTCAAGGACCCCGACACGGTTACGGTCCCGCGCGGGCGGCGCCCGCGCACCCACGCGCGAGCGGGCGCTCGTGCGGCCTTACGCGAGCAGGCGCTCGCGTCCCCACGGGAACCGGGGTCCGGGTTCTGGGTACCGGCGGTGGCTCCGTGGAGCCGCGAAGTCCACTTCGCGGCGGCTGCGCGGCCTCCTGGCCGCGCCATCCGGAGTCCGGCATCCGGGGTCGGGGGTCCGGCAGGGACTCCGCGGTGGTCACGGACACGGACACGGTCACGGACCCGGACTGGCAGCGCTCTGTTGGAGACGGGGGACACGAAATGCGGTCTTGTCGGAACGGTCGCGATGGGGTGAGGCCACCCGGGACGCTCGGCCTCTTCCTGCCTGTCTTCCTCGCCTGCGGCGGGGGTGGTCCGGGCAGCCCGCTGGCTCCGGAACCGGAGCCTGACGCCGCAACGGCCGATGCGCCCCTGGAGGCCGGGCCTTCCGCCCCGGACATCGTGGTCGAGCCTGTGCCCACAGACGCGGGGACGCCCGCGGACCCCGTGGAAGAAGAGGTCAGCGCGTCCCCGCTGTCCCTGACCGGGGTCTGGCCCGGCCGGGGACTCGCCGCGGGCGGCGAGACCGTGACCGTGAGGGGCGAGGGGTTCGTGGAGGGGCTCGTGGTCGTCTTCGACCAGACGCAAAGCCCGGCGGTCGTGGTCGTGGATTCGCGCACCGCGCAGGTCGTGACACCTCCCCACCCGCCGGCCACGGTGGCCGTGTCCGCCGTGCGCCCGGATGGGGCCTTCGCGGTCCTCGATGCCGCCTTCACGTACGCGAATCGCACCGCGGTCACGGGCGTGGAACCCGTCCACATCTCGATCCGCGGAGGGACCCCGGTCACAGTGTCCGGCGCGGGATTCGCGGGCGGGGCGCGGGTCCTGGTCGGCGGGCGATTGAGCCCGGTCGTGGCCGTGGTGGACGACTCGCGCCTCCTCGCCGTGACGCCGGAAGGCGAGCGGCTCGGCCCGGCGGACCTCCTCGTTGCGTCCGACATGGGGCAGGACGTGCTCCTCGGCGGCGTGATCTACGACGACGAACCCTACCAGACGACCCCGGACCTCGGAATTGGGTGGGTCTCGCCCGCGTCGGGTCCGGCCACGGGCGGGACGCCGATCGAGGTCCGGGGCGCGGGGTTTGCCGAGGGCGCGGAGGTCCTGATCGGGGGCCTGCCCGCGTCCGACGTGACGGTGCAGGGTGTGGACCGCATCCGGGCCGTCACCCCGCCCGGAAGCCCGGGTCCCGCGACCGTGGTCGTGCGGCAGGGCAACGCGGAGGCCGCGCTGATCGGGGGCTTCGAGTACGAGGCCCCGACCGCCCTGGTCGCCCTTCAGCCGGACCAGGGCGCCACGACCGGGGGCACGCTCGTGACCTTGTATGGCACCGGCTTTCCGGCCGAAGCGCGCGTCTTCTTCGGGGAGGGCGAGGCGAGCCACGTGGTCGTGGAATCCAAGACGCGGATCGCCTGCCGCACCCCGCCCGGTCCCGAGGGCGCGGTGGACGTGAGGCTCCTCGCGGGCGGGCAGGTCCACACGCTCCCGGGTGTCTTCACGTACTTCGACCCAACGGGCCTCTACGGCGGGACCTGGGGCGGGCCAGTGCAGGGGACCCTGAACGTCACGGTGCTGGATGCGAGCATGGGCGGGCCGCTCGCGGGCGCCTTCGTGATCGTCGGGAGCGACCCGACCACGCCCTATCAGGGGTACACCGGGCCGGACGGCGTCGTGACCTTCTCCGGGCCGGACCTCCACGGGCCGCTCATGGTGTCGGCGAGCAAGGACTGCTATCACAACTCGAGCGTCGTGACCTTCGACGCGCAGAACGTGACGCTCTATCTCCAGTACGTCTGCCCGACGCCCGGGGGCTTCCCGCCCGGCGTGGCCCCGGGCCGCATCTCGGGGCGGGTCCTGGGCCTCGGCAAGTACGTCCTCCCCCCGCCCGGAGATTGCTGGCTCCTCGGGGTCGGGGAGGACGGGGTCTCGTGCCGGCCGTGCTGGGGCGAGGCCGATTGCGCGGGTCTCGGGGCCTCGTGCGTGACCATCGGGGACACCGGGACCTTCTGTGCCACCCCCTGTCTGACCAGCGACGATTGCCTGGAGGGCTACGTCTGCGTGCAGGTCGCGCCGGGCGGGGCGCACTGCATCCCAGAGCCGGGCCGCAAGACCGCGATCTGCAAGACCACGCAGCCCGACATCTTCACGGAGGCCCCGGACCCTGGCGACCAGTCCGAGGTGGATGAGGACCTCGCGTACTCGATCCTCGTTCGGCCCGGGGACCTCGCGGTCGTGTGCCTCGGGGGGTTCCGCGACGCCTTGACCGACGAGTTCCAGCCCTACGCGATGGGAGTGAAGCGCCACGTCCACGTCAACCCGGGCGACGAGATCACGGGCATGGACATCCTGCTGAACATCCCCTTGGACCGGCGCTTCCGGGTCTTCCTCGACGGGCCGCCGTCCAGTCCCGCCGGACCCGATTTCAACTACGTCATTCTCTACTATGACTTTGGTTCCGATGGGGTCTTCCAGGACACCTGGTCCATCCCCTTCGCGTTCGGAGACCCGCAGGTCGTGGTCGAGAGGCAGCCCCGGGCCTTCGTCGGGGACCTCGGGGACGTGACGTACACCTTCCTCGCGGGGGCCTTCTCGCTGACCGCGGACAATACGCCGTTCTCGGTCGCGCTCCACCAGCAGGTCACGGACCTCCAGGACGACACGATGTTCCGGCTGGACGGGTCCACGGCCTCGGTGGTCCGGACCGGGGTCCGGCGCGACGTGTTCGGGATGTGGGGGACGGCCGAGGACGCCTTCTTCGCGGTGGGGCAGGACGGGATGGTGCTGTTCCACGACGGGACGGGGTTCTCGGCGCAGGCGGTCGAGGGGACAACGGGCGCGACCCTGCGGGCCGTGCACGGGGCCGGCCCTGCCTTCGCGGTGGCGGTCGGGGACGCGGGCGAGGTGGTGCGCTTCGATGGGGCCGGGTGGCGGCGCGAGGAGGTGCCCATCGCGGCAGGACGATGGCTTCAGGGCGTGGCCTGCAACGACCCGGACGACTGCTTCGCGGTCGGGTACGGGTTCGCGATGCAATGGGACGGGGCGTCGTGGGCCGTGGTGCCGGGCGTGCCATCGGGGGACCTGCGCGGGGTCGCGGCGGTGGGTCACGGGGAGGCCGTGGCCGTGGGTTCTTTCGGATGGGCGGTGCGCCTTCAGGCCGCCGGGGCCACGGCCGAGACCACGGGCACGACCGCCACGCTGCGGGCCGTGGCCGCGGGGCCGGGCGGGGACCTGTGGGCGGTCGGGGACGGCGGGGCGCTCGTGCGTCGGTCCGGCGGGTCGTGGAAGGTCCTCCCGTCCGGCACGACCGAGGACCTGTATGCGGTCGTGGCACGGGACAACGGCGCGGTCGCGGTCGGGGATGCGGGAACGGTGGTCCTGGTCGGCGAGGACGGGAAGTCAACGGTGCTGAAGGTCGCGGGGTACGCCCCGCACCTGCGCGCGGCCTTCGCGGCCCCGGGGGGTCCCGTGTTCACGATGGGGGTGTCCCAGCTGCTCCTGGGGCCGTTCCTCCAGGTCCCGCGCGTGGTGCACCCGCCGGACGGCGGGGTGCTGTCGGGGTCGTACATCGAGATCGCGGCGGACCCGGGGATTCCCGCCTCGATGCACTACCTCCTGGTGGCCATCCCGGGCCTCTTCGGGGATGTCCCGGTCTGGGAGTTCATCGCGAGCGGCGAGACGTTCCGGGTGGACCTGCCGGACTTCGAGAACCTGGAGGGCACCCCAGGCATCCCGCGCGGGACCCTGCTGACACTGACCGTGATCCGCTCGCGGATCCCCGGCTTCACCATGGACCACTTCGACTTCAGCGACCTTTCCCCCTTCGAGCAGTCGGCCTGGTCCGTGGACATCACGACGTTCACGAGGCCGTGAGGCGGGGCGTCGCGGTCCCCCGGGACCCCGTCACAGGGGAATGACCCCCCCGTCGGCCATGCAGGCGAGGAACTCGTCCTGGCAGGACCCCTGGAGGGCCTGCATGATGCACTTCTGAGAGGGGCTGAAGCCGCAAGCCTGGACCACGCACATGGCGAGCTGGGCCAGGAGTTGCTGGGACTTCGGGGACAGGCCGCTCATGCACCCCTGGATGCAGGTCCAGTCGAGCCCTCCACAGGACAGGACGCACTGGATCGCATCCGCGCATCCCTTCTGCTGGGGGGGCTGGCACTGGCCGGACGACGTGCACGTGTATCCCGGTGGACAGGACCCACAGGACCCGCCGCACCCGTCCGGCCCACACTGCTTGCCCGAGCAGTTCGGGACGCACCCGCCGATGCACTGGAGGTAGAACGGTTCACACTGGGTCTTCGCCACCGAATAGAAGCAATCGGGCGTGATGCCGCCCCACGGGGTCGCGCAGTACTGGTAGCCGCACTTCATCAGCGCGTAGAAGGCGTCGCGCTGGTCCGGGGCGACCTGCTCGCCGCACCCCTGCACGCAGATGTCAAAGGTGGCGTTGCACGAGAACACGCAGTCAATCCCCTGCTCGCACGTCAGGAGGACCCCGCCGGGGATGCACTGGCCCGCCGTGTTGCAGTTGTAGCCGGGCGGGCAGGTCCCGCACGACCCGCCGCACCCGTCGGGGCCGCACTGCTTCACGGTCCCGTCCGGGTTCATGCAGTTCGGCAGGCACCCGCATCCCCCGCACTGCCAGCACTCCTCGACGCACAGGTCGTCCCATGCCACCTCGCAGCAGTACGGGTCGAGTTCGCACACGCACTTCTCGCAGGGGCACCCCCCGCACCCCGGGACCTCCGAGGGCTCGCACCCCGTCGAGGCGCCGGCGCAGACCCCGAGGTCCTCGATGCACTCCTGGCCTGCGGGGCAGGTCCCGCACGACCCGCCGCACCCGTCGGACCCGCACTGTTTTCCTGCGCATTGCGGCTGGCATGGGGACTGGCACTTCCCGAGCACGCACGTCCAGTTGTCCGGGCACTTGCCGCACGACCCGCCGCACCCGTCGGGGCCGCATTCCTTGCCCTCGCACCGGGGCTGGCACACGCAGCGGCCCGAGGCGTTGCAGACCAGGGGCTCGGCGCAGTCGCCGCACAGGCCCCCGCATCCATCCGGCCCGCATTCCTTTCCGGCGCACTTCGGCACGCAGGGGCACTGGCCATACTCGTCGCACGCGGCCCCGTCCGGGCAGGTCCCGCACGACCCCCCGCACCCGTCGGGCCCGCACTGCTTGCCGAGGCAGTTCGGGGTGCAGTCGAGGCACTGGTAGTACAGGGACTTGCACGCCCCGGCGATCGCCTGGCTCCAGCAGGGGCTCCCGGGCGGCTTCGTCCCGCACTGGTCGAAGAGGCACTTCCACAGGTCCATCCACTGTTTCTGCGCCGCCGGGCTGCCGTTCTGGAAGCACTGGTTGTGACAGGCCTCGTCCTGGGGCGCGCATCCCCACGAGCAGACGAGGATGTCATAGCACGACCAGAAGTCCAGACACTGTCCCTCCTTGGAGCAGTACTCGTCGGACCCGCACGCCCCGCACTGCCCCCCGCACCCGTCGGGGCCGCATTCCTTGCCCGCGCATTGGGGCACGCACGACGGCAGACACTGCTGCGAGGCCGAGCAGAAGGTCCCGCTCGGGCACGCGCCGCAGGACCCTCCGCACCCGTCCGGGCCGCAGTGCTTCCCGATGCAATCGGGGAGGCACTCTTGCTGGCAGCGACCCAGGGCGCAGTAGAAGCCGATCTCGCAGGTTCCGCACGACCCGCCGCACCCGTCCGGCCCGCAGTCCTTGCCCGCGCACTGGGGCACGCAGACGCACAGGCCGTTCTCGCACGCCTGTCCCTTCGGGCAGGTGCCGCAGGACCCTCCGCAGCCGTCCGGGCCGCACTGCTTGCCCTGGCACTTCGGGGTGCAGGCGACGCATTGCCCCGAGGCATCGCACGACTGCCCCGCGGGACACGTGCCGCACTGTCCCCCGCACCCGTCGTCCCCGCATTCCTTGCCCGAGCATTGCGGGATGCAGACAGGCTTGCACCGGTATTCCTCGCAGGCCGTGCCCTGCGGGCAGGTCCCGCACGACCCGCCGCACCCGTCCGGGCCGCATTCCTTGCCCGCGCACGATGGCGAGCATGCGACGCACGCATCCCGCAACCCCCTGCACTGGTCCTCCATCACCTGCTTCCAGCAGGCCCCAGCCGGCGGGCCCGGGTCGCAGAACTGGCGCAGGCACGCGATCAGCGCCTCAAAGGCCTCGCGTTCCTCGGGCAAGAGCGGCGCCGCGCACCCCTCGAGGCAGGCATCAAGCGTCGCGTCGTCCTTGCAGGTCCAGGCGCAGTCGAGCCCTTCCCCGCACGACCCGCCGCCCACGCACCGCCCGTCCAGGCAGGTCCAGCCAGGGTCGCATGCCCCGCAGACCCCCTGGCACCCGTTGTCGCCGCATTCCTTGCCCGTGCAGTCCGGGATGCAGACGGTCTCGCACATGCCCTCGATGCACGACTCACCCTCGGGACAGGTCCCGCACGACCCCCCGCACCCGTCCGGGCCGCACTCGAGCCGGCTCCCATCCGGTCCCAGACAATTCGGCGTGCACTCCTGGACGCACGCCCCGTCCCGGCAGGTCCACCCCGCCGCGCAGGTCTCGGCCAGGTCCCAGCCCGAACCGTCGTCCCGGCAGCGAACCACCGCGTTTCCCACGCAATCGAGCGTCCCCGCCTCGCACAGGTCGGGCTGGCACGCATGGGTCGCGGGGTCGCAGTACGCCTCCGGCGGGCAGTGCGTGGCGTCCAGGCAGGCGACGCATTGATTGGTCACGGGGTCGCAGACGAGCCCCTCCGGACACTCCCCGCCCTCGCCGCATGGCTTCGGAGGCTCGATGCAGCGATGGTCGCGGCACTCCCAGCCCAAAGGACAGTCCTGCGCGGTCCGGCACTCCACGCAGGTCCCCGTCTCGAGGTCGCAGACCAGGGGAGGCTCGCACGGGGTCTGCTCGCCGCACTGCACGACCTCCTCGCAGACATGGTCGCGGCAGCGCAAGCCGTCCGGGCAGTCCTCGTCGGTCACGCACTGGACGCAGACGTGCGTCTCGGGGTCGCAAACCTGGCCCCGGGGACAGTCCTCGGGACGCAGGCACGGCCTCGGCCCCACCTCCTCGCCCACGAGCCCGTCCAGGGGCACCTCGCCTCCATCCTGGACGATGCCGTCCCCGGCCTCGTGGGCTAGGTCCCTGGGGCCGACCCCGGGCGCGGACGACGAGGGGCATGCGCTGTACAGCGCCGCCAGAACCAGGGTCCCACCGACGGCAAATCCCGTCGAGACCGGCAACCCGCGATGCATGGCGAATCCTCCTCCTGGCGAACGTCACAGAGATTCTACAAGATTCGCTCGACTTGCGGGGAAATGGCTTGGTCGCAGTCCGAGACCTGAATCCGGCATCCGGGGTCCCGGTCCTGCGCGAGCGGGCGCTCGCGTCCCCATGGGAACCGGGGTCGGGAGTCCCGCGTCCGGGGTCCGGGGTCGGGCAGGAGGCTCCGTGGCAGTCACGGACACGGTCACGGACACGGTTACGGACACGGTCACGGCCACGGACCCCGACACGGTCCCGGTCCTGCGCGGGCGGCGCCCGCGCACCCACGCGCGAGCGGGCGCTCGCGCCCCACGGACACGCGGCCGCCTCTAGGAACCCCGGATTCGGGCAGCGCCCTCGATCCGGAGCAGCCAGCGCTTGGTCTCGACCCCTCCGGGCGCCGAGAACCCGCCAGGACGGCCGGACGCCGCCACCACCCGGTGACACGGAATGACCAGGGGCAGGGGATTCGCCGCGACCGCGCGGCCCACCGCGCGCGCGGCTCCGGGTCGCCCGACCGCTCGGGCCACCTCCCCATAGGTTCGGGTCAACCCGGGCGGGATGCGGCGGACCGCCAAGAGCACCGTCCGCGTGAACGGGGGGAACACGTCGAGGGCCACCGGGAGGTCATCGTAGGTGGACACCCGGCCGCGAACGTGGTTCCGCACACGTCGGATCGCCTCGCGCACGAAGTCCGGAAGCCCCTCCTCCAGCGCGGGATCATCTTGTTCGGGGCCGGGTACGTCACACGGGGGCGCGACCTCCCACTCCGCGGGCAGGCGCAACGAGACGAGGGCTTCCGGCGTCCACGCGAGCGTGCAGGTCCCGCGAGCGGTCCTGAACAAGGTCAGGGGTTTCTTCTCCGACATCGTCGAAGCACAATACCATACGACGCCTGGAGGACGACCGGCAACGTTCACGGGAGGGAGCGCATGGACGCAATCGAGGCCATCCTGAGCCGGCGCAGCATCCGCTGGTACACCCCGGACCCTGTCCCGGAAGGGCTGGTGCGCGCCGTTCTCGAAGCCGCGATGGCCTCGCCCTCGGCCCGCAACCGGCAACCGTGGGCGTTCGTCGTGGTGGACGACCGGGCGATCCTGAACGCAGTCCCGGAATTCCACCCCCACGCGGGGATGCTCCGCCACGCCCCCCTCGCGATCGTGGTCTGCGCGGACACCACCCGCCAACCCCTGGAGGGATACTGGTTGCAGGACTGCGCCGCGGCCACGCAGAACATCCTGCTCGCGGCCCACGCGCTGGGGCTCGGGGCCTGCTGGGTCGGGGTGCAGCCGCGGCCGGAGCGCGAGGCCGGTCTCAAGCGCCTGCTCGACCTTCCGGAGTGGGTCAGACCCGTGGCCCTGGTGGCCTTGGGCTACCCGGCCGAGACCCGCGAGCGGACGGACCGCTTCGACCTCTCGCGCATCCACCGGAACCGGTGGTGAAGGGGACACCGTGACGATTCGACTCGACCCGGACCTCGGGCCCGGCTTGATCCAGGTCGCGACGATCCGTTTTTCGGTCGGCCTGCGCGAGGGGACGCACCGCCTCCCGATCCCCGGTCCAGGCCACCTACGCGTGGAGGTCCCCGACGGGTGCGAGGCGAACGGGGTTCTGGAGGTTCGGTCTATTCGGGACGGGGTCGCGGCGGTCCGGGAGGTCCGGATCGAGTTTCCGCGTCCCCTCGCGGTCCTGAATCCGGTGGAGGCGCTCGGTCACCTGTACCGCCGCTACCGGGACCGGGACCTCGACGAATGGTTCGCGGCCCTTCCTCCGCCTTGGAACGGCTGGGCTCGGACGCGGGCGGGCGTCCTCCGGGGTCGTCTGTCGGACCTGGCCCGTGCCCAGGTCGAGGTGTCTCTGTCCGCGGTGACGATGCGCGCCACCGGGGCGATGGACCGCCCCCGGATGCAACCCGCGTTCAGCGGGCGCGTGCACCTGGCGAGCGGGGTCTCGTGGCCGTTTTCCGGGGTCGTCCTGCCTTCGGCGGTCCTGCCAGCCCTGCACGCCGCGCTGGACCGCGTGTTCGCCGGGGACCTCCTCGTGTCGGGCCGCGCCACCGGGGACCCGTGGGACGAGGCGGCCCTCGCCCGCAGCCTGTGGAAACTCACGGCCCGGGCGGATGCCGAGGTCGAGGTCCGTTTCGCGCTGCCCGCCGTCGCCTACGAGGCCGAGACTGCAGACCGCACGCGCTTGCGCGGGGAAGGCGGCTTCGCGGACCGGTTCGCGACCCTGAAGGGACACGTGCGCGCGACCCTGACGCCGGCCCGCCTCCACTTGCTCCCGTCGGGCGTCGAGGTCCGCGCCGGGGACAGGGCGGACCAGTCCATTCGTCTCGAGATTCAAGGGCATATCAGCCCCGATTTCCGCAGCCGCGGCCTCGACATCGCATCGGGGGGCCGCTTGGTGGCTCGGGTGTTGCCGGGGTCGTCGTGGTGCGCCCTGGACGTGGTCCTCGAGAAGACGCACCCCCTCACGGTCCGCCGCGTTCGCCTGGCCGGCCGCCTGCACCCGGACGACCTCCGGGGTCGCATTGCGCTAGCCCGGGAGCGGTCCGGATGGGCCGTGACCCCCGCGGGGACCGGCCTGAGGGCGCAGGCTCGCGTCGAGGTCACCGACCCGGACGTCCTCGCGAGCGTGGACGACGCGCTGCGGCTGTGGCTCGAACGAGGGACGATGCGCGTGGGCTGGCTCCCCAGGCGCGATGGGTGGTGGCTGAACGGCTCCCTGTCCGCGGACGTGGCGCTGCGGGGCCAGACGCGCCTGGCCCCCTTGCCGGAACTTCGCATCCTCGACCCGGTCCTGCGCACGGACCTCGCGTTCCGGCTGCGCGCCGAGGGGCGACTGGACCCCGTCGCGACCCGGCGCGGCATCGAGGGCGCGACCTTCTCGGCGGGCGCCCGGATGACCCTCGAACGATGCGTTGTGGAGCTGGACAGCCGCCGGCTCATGGTCCCCAGGGGCGCGGCGCTGTCCGTGTGGCTGGAACCGACCCGGGAATCAGTCCGGACCGCCCAGGTCTCGTGGGACCTGCGCGGGCGCATCCCGCTCCTTTACGGTCCCGGGCGTTGCGCGCTCCTCCTGGCCGAGGACCTGCTTCAGGGCGACCTGGAGGTCCGCGTCTCGCCCGCGGGCCGTCTGTCGTTCGCGGGGGAACGCTCCGGCCTGTACGGGGTGGGATTCTTCAATGCCCTGCTGGACCCGGCGTCCGAGCCGCGCCACCTCCTCGACCTGCTGCTCTCGGATTCCGCGATGTCCCACGTGATCGCGGCCATCGAGGTCTTCAACCCGGACCTCGCGCGCGGCGTGGGCCGGGTGAGGGCGTGGGTCCAGGATGCGCGCGACCGCCTGCGAGACGTGAGGACCCCGGCGGACGTGATCCCACCGGCGGAGATGGCCCGGGTCCTGTCGGTCCTCCTCGTGGGGGACGACCGCCTGGCTCCACGCCTGCGGCCCCTGGTCATGTCCGTGACGGAAGGCCTCGGACTGCCCAGGAAGGCGGCCCTGGCCGTGCTGGGCGAGGTCCCGGGTCTGGAAGGTCGGGACTACGAGGCCGGCGGGGTGGTGCGCTGGCTCGACCTCGTGCTCCGCAGCGGGGAGGCCCTGCCCCCGGCGCGACCCGTCGAGGCGGAGCCGCTCGCGACTGACCCCGCGTTCGAGGAGGCGCGACGGGGATTCCCATCCGCAGCCGACATCCTGGCGGCCATCGAGGGTGCCCCCCCTCCTTCCGAGGAACAGCGGCGCATCGCGGAGGCCGCCCCCTGGATGACCCTGCGCCAGGTCGAGGCCCTGGCGGCACGCGCGCACGGGCGTTGGCGGCCCGAGGTGGCGCGCACCCTCCTGCGGGTGCGCGACGTGAAGCGGCACGTCGAGGCGATCGCGCGGGAGGGGTACGGCGGCCTCGCGCACGCGGGGCAGGCCGCGGCGGTGGCCTCCCTGATCGGGGACGCGGTCGGACCGCTGCCGGCGCTCGGGGAGGCCCCGGGCAGCCGCCCGCCCTGTGTCCTCGGTCCTTCCGAGGTCGCGACCTTGCTCCAGGTGGGGCTTTCCCAGGCCAGGCAGGGGACCCAGACCCAGATCAACAATCGCCTCCTGATGGAGTTCCTGCGGTCGCGCCCCCGCGATTTCACGCGCGAGGTGCTCGTCGAGATGGGGCACCAGACGCCGAGCGCCCTCGCCGGCGTCCTGTTCGCCTTCCTGGGCCAGGACCAGGACCGGATGGCCGCGCCGCTGGATCTCGCGGCGTTCCTCCAGGAACGGCTCGGCCTGGAAGTCCCGAGGCAGGAGGACTTCCTGGCCGGGGGGCGACGGGCGGGCGACAGTTACTTCGAGGCCCTGTCGCGACTCGCCGCGCGGGTCATGGAGGACGCCCCGCGCCTGCTCGCCCGCCGCGCCCATGTGCAGGAGGTCCGCCATCCCGTGCGGCCACCCC
>JBBIPO010000040.1:12468-24049 GCA_037442805.1 Deltaproteobacteria bacterium | reverse complement strand
CACTGGGACAGCCTCCCCAGCGCTTCGCGCTGGGAGCCGGGGCCCCTGCTGCGGGAGCGTCGCAATCCGCGTTTGCAGCGCGGATTGCTCCGATCGAGCCGCGCCTTTACTCGACCGCGGGCGGGTACTATCATTCGAACATGGTCTGGAAGCGAAAGACCGTTGGACGGCGGGCCGGGCGGTGGCGGGTGACTCCATCGGAGGCGGCGACCTGGCAGGACATCGTGGCCCGCTGGCACCCCGAGCGGGCCTTGTGTGACCGTGGCCTCTTCCGCTTCCGCACCTTCGAGGAGGCCGAGCGGTGGCTGATGGACCAGATCGCGAGGAGGGCCCGCGACCGCCGGCGCCGGCGGACCTCCGGCGAATCGCGGAAAGCCTGAATTCCTGCGGCGCGCGTTACGCGGTCATCGGGGGCTTCGCAATGCAGCACTACGGCTTCGCGAGACCGACCCAGGACATTGACCTGCTCGTCGATCCGTCCCCCGACAACATCGAAAGGGTCCGGCAGGCACTGTGCGTTCTGTCCGACCGGGCCGTCCTGGAGGTCGAACCGACCGACGTGATGCACTACTCGGTCGTCCGGGTGGCCGACGAGGTCCTGGTGGACCTGCTCGGGCGTGCCGGCGGCGTAACGTACGAGGACATCGAGGGCGGAATCGAACGCGACGAGGCCGGGATTCCGTACCCCAGACCCGAGGACCTCCTGCGGACCAAGGACACGGTGCGCCCGAGGGACGCGATGGACCGATCATTCCTGGAACGTCTGATCGGCGGCGAGCCGCGGCGCTGATTCCCCGGCGCAGAGCCACGTCAGGACCTGGAAGTCCCAGCCCGCGTCCGACCACGCGACCACGACGGCCTCGAAGGTCCCGGCGTGCGGCGGGGTCCAGATCGCGAGCCCCTGCGCGTCCACCTGGGCCCCGGGGAGACCCGCGACCTCCACGTGGGTCGCGTCGGCCCACCCTCGCCACGACACGGCGGTCCCGGCCGCGCAGGCCGGCGGCCCGGACCCGGCGCGCTGCGGCGGCCGGAATCCCCGGTCCTCGACCGGGAGCGCCCGGACCTCGTCCAGCAGTACGGCCAGGGACCCGGGACCGAACAGGAACCGATTGCGGGACGACGCATCGAGGGCCTCGACCGCCCGCGCCTCCGCCTCGGTCCCCTCGCGGCCCGCGAGCCGCTCGCCGAGGAGGGCCAGGGTCCACAGCCCGACCATGGCCTCGGCCCGGGCCTTGTCCGCGGGAAACCAGGCGTCGTCCACGAGGTCCGCGTCGAGCCCCGAGTGGTGCAGGTCCGACGGGATTCCCCCCATCCGGGCCAGCAAGGGGAGCAGGGTCCCCGCCTGCGCGACGGGGACCTCCCCGCCCCCCGCGACCGCGGCCCGCAGGGCCTCGACGGCCTGCTCGAACGCCTCGAAGCGCGGATAGGGGTCCACCGCGAACCCCTCGAACAGGGCCATCAGGAAGGCGAGGGTCCGCGCGTCGCGCTCGGGGTCCCGGCCGGCGCCGATCGCGAAGGACTGCTCCGCGGCGACCGCGCGGTCCACCAGCGCAGCGGGTGCGCGAGTCGGGTCCTCGAGCCACCCCGCGAAGGTCCCGAGCGCGAGGCGCGACAGGGCCCCTTGCAGCGAGAGGTTGTGTGCGATGCCGCTCACGGCGCCCACGAGATCCGCGGACCGCCCGGAAAACGGGGCAAGCAGGACGCGGCCCATGAACAGGTCCCCGCCGTCGTTGGCCCAGAAGTTGTCCCAGATCAGCGGCTCGCGCCCGACGAGGTCCCGGACCGTCTTCATGTCCCCTGCGGACATGGTCGCGCACGATGTCTTCGGGCCGGTCCACAGGACCTCGATGGCGGGGTCCAGGGCCTTCAGGGCCTCGAGATACTCCGAAGCCCCCGGCCAGCGCGCGAGGCGTTCGTCGCTGTATACCGTGGGGACGAACCACATCCGGGCGTCCGGCGCCTCCGCGCGCAGGTCCGCGAGCAGGCGGTTGGCGAGGTCCGCGTGAGTCCCGCCGAGCGCCCCGTCCACCTGGACCGCGGCCTCGAACTCGATGTCGTCCGCGAGGAGCGCGAATCCCGTGAACCCGCGCGCCGCAAACTGGAGCGCCTTGTCCAGGAGCGTCCGGTAGTCCTCCTCGTCGCCCCGGAAGTCAATGAACGGGCTCACCCCGAAGAACACCGTGACCCCGAGGCCGCGTGCCTCCGCGTTCCAGGCCGCGAAGCGGTCCATCTCGTCGTCCGGGTAGGGCTCGCGCCAGCGTTCGCGGTGCAGGGGGTCGTCCTTGGGGGCGTACAGGTAGGTGCCGAGCCCGAGACCCGCCATGGCCCGGACCATGCGGGACCGCTCCCGCCACGACCACGGCAGCCCGTAGAACCCCTCGATCACCCCGGACCGCGGGTGCGCGGGGGGACCGGGCACCTCCGGTCCGGCGTCGTCCGGCCAGGGAACGGACGGGTCCGCGGACCACACGGACAGCGCGGTCACGGAACACTGTGCCGACACGAAAAATCTCACCTCGATGCAACCGGCCGGGGAGTCACCGAGGTCGAGCGGGAGCCTGGGGTCCGACCACGGGAGGACGCGCGAGGGCGGGAGCCCGCACCCCTCGGCCAGGCGGACCTCCACCCCGGACGGGTCCGCCCCGTCCCACGACCACGACACGGACCGCAAGGGCACGGCCCGGCCCAGCCACGGCTGGAGGTCCACCCGGATCGCGTTCTCCTCGCCCGGAAGCGGCTTGTATCCCGTCTCGGGCGACGAGTCCCGCACCGTGGCGACGGCGTCCCACGCCTCGTGCGGCCAGAAGCCGCGGGTGGGGCTCGTGAATCGGGCCCACAGCCGCGCGTACGGGACCAGGTCGCGCGCCGGCGGTATCACCGGCTCGACCGCCTCGCCGGCCGCGTCCGGGGTATCCGTCGGCCCCGACGGGCGGTCTCGGGCCGCACCGGGACCGCCTCCCGCGCACGCGAGGCCACCCGCCACCCACGCGAGAGCCATCCACCAACGGATGCGCTTCATGTCCTGCCTCCTGTCCCGGGAGTCTATCAGAGAGACCGGGCATCGGAATTGCCGGTTCGGGTTCCTTGCGCCTCTTGACATCAAGTCATCGAAACCTGATCATCAGGATGTCCGTCACCCGGAGCGGAGGGATGAGGACCACGCTGACCCTGGACGACGACGTCGCGGCGCGGCTGGAGAGCCTGATGAGAACGCGGAGAACGGGGCTCAAGCAGGCGGTGAACGAGGTTCTACGAGCGGGCCTCGAACAGATCGAGCGGCGCGCGTCTTCCACCCGAAAACCCTTTCGTCAGAAGACCTTCTCGCTGGAGCCGCGCCTACCCGACCTCGACAACGTCGCCGAGGTGCTGGCGCGAGCGGAAGGGGAGGCCTGGCGGTGATCCTGGTGGACGCCAACCTGCTCCTGTACGCCGTGATGAAGGAGGCAACGAGGCACGCGGAGGCCCGTGCCTGACTCGAGGCTCGGTTGAACGGCGATGCCAGGGTCGGCCTGCCGTGGGAGTCCCTTCTGGCGTTCTGCCGCCTGACGACAAATCCCCGCGTCTTCGGGCAGCCGCTGGACCTCGAAACCGCGTGGAACCTGGTGCGGGCCTGGCTGGCCGTCCCGGTCGTCTGGATCCCATTGCCCACCGAGCGGCACGCGGAGACGCTCGGGCGATTGATGCTGGCCACCCGCTCGACCGCGCACCTTCTGCCCGACGCCCATCTGGCGGCGCTGGCCATCGAGCACGGCCTGACCTTGTGTTCGACCGACGGGGACTTCGCGCGCTTCCCGGGTCTCCGCTGGGAGAATCCGCGGGCCGTTCCGCCGCGGTGACCGTCACCCGATCGGTCGGGAGGACCTCCCTCGCGGGACCGTCGAGCCGTCGTCTTGACAGGGCCTCCGGCCTGCACGCAATCTTCCTTCTGGATGGCCCATCTGGGGGTCGGGGCCGCGACGCCAAGAGGCCGGACATGAGGATCGGTGAACGATGCTGCCTGTGCGACGGGCCCATGGGGCCACGGTTTCGCCGCCACGGGTACTCCATCGCCAAATGCCGGACCTGCGGCCACCGTTGCGCCGAGATGGATGTTTCGGACGACCATGTGCGCCGGGTGTACGGTCCGGACTACTTCGAGGGGGGCGGAGGAGGGTACGCGGACTATCTGGACGAGGCGCCGGTATCGAGGGAGCGGGGCCGGTTCTACGGCGAGGTCCTGCGGGGGCTGTTGCCGCCTGGGGCGCGCGTCCTGGATGTGGGGTGCGCCGCGGGGCTCGTCGCAGACGGGGTGCGCGCGTGCGGCTTCGAGGTCGAAGGGGTCGAGCCCAACCCCGACATGGCCGCCCACGCCCGCGACCGCCTGGGGCTGACCGTGCAGGGGGCGCGCTCGAAGACCTCGTCACGGACCGGCCATATGACGCGGTCCTGATGCTCCAGGTGTTGTCCCACTTCGTGCAGCCCGCCAAGGCGGTCCGGACCGCGGCCGCGGCGTTGCGGTCCGGGGGTCTTCTGGTCATCGAAACATGGGACCGCCAGAGCCGCACGGCCCGTCTGTTCGGTCGCTTCTGGCACGAGTACAGCCCCCCGAGCGTCCCGCACTGGTTCACGCGGGGGGAGGTCCGCGCCCTGTGCGCGCGGTCCGGCTTCATGCGGGTCGCGGGGGGCAGGCCGCGGCGTCGGATCGCGCTCCCCCACGCGGTCTCGCTCCTCGGTCACGCCCTCGGGGTCCCTGGCGCGGGCCTGGCCGCGGCCCGTTTCCTGGCGCGTCTGCGGTTCGCCCCCGCGATCCCCTATCCGGGGGACGACCTCTTCTACGAGGTCTTCTCGCGCGGGTGAGCCGGCTGCGGAACGCCTCAGAACGTCGTGCTGATGCGGCCGATCGTGAACGAGGGTCCGAAGAGGAAGGCCGGACCGCCCTGACCGGCGCGCGACCGCGTGGGCGAAAACTCGAACCAGGCATGGATGTTGAAGGAAGCCTGGAGGGCCGTGTCGGGATTCAGGACCGGGATTCCGAGGCCCAGTCCGGCCACCATCGAGAAGTCCGCGCGGCCCGAGAGGTTGGTCCCGAACAGACCGGCTTCGAGGGACACGGGGAAGTCGTGGCCGTCTCGCTGGACGTAGCTCAGACGGACCAGGGCACCCGCGCTGATGGGGACGGTCTCGCCGGAGCCGGCGCGTCCGAACCGGAACAGTCCCGTGGGCAGCGCGGTCGTGGCGCTGACACGGACGTGGTGGTCGGACAGGAGCACGCGGAAGCGGGCCTCCTCGCCGAGGTTCTGGTCCGCGCCGAGCGTGTAGTGGTCCCCGGTCATGTCGTGGGCCACGGAGAGGGTTAACACGTCGTATTCCTTGCGCTCCCCCGCCCCCACGGAGACGGTCAGGTGACCCTCCGCGTGCTCGAGCGTCAGGACGCGCTCGTGGTCGCCCGCGCGCACCCGGAGGCGCTGGACCCCGGCCTCGGGCGGGAGGCGGTCGAGGGCGAAGACCAGGCGGCAGGTGTCGCGCTGCTCGAAGGCGAGGCGGGTCAGGACGCCGGGTGTCAGGACCACCTCGGACCCTGGCGGACCGCACCGGGCCTCGATGAAACGGCCTGGGGCATCCGCGACGAGGGGCACCGGGATGTTGATGGTGTGGACCGGATAGACCCCGTCGGTGTCGAAGACCGCGACGGCCCCTGCCCGCGCACCGGGGGCGTCGGGGAGCCCCTCGGGGCGGTAGGCGATGCGCAGGGGGACGTGCCCGGCGACGCCAGGCTCGCCGCGGATCACGAAGGCATCCCCCTGGCGGCGCGCCCGGTAGAACCCAGGCCGGTCCACGATGGCCAGGCGATCGAGCCATTCGGCGTCCGCGGCCCCGAAACGGACCAGGGCGTCGCGGTTGCTCGGAATGAAGCCCACCGGCCCGAGTCCGGGGACCACGATGCGCACCTGCTGGGGCTGAAAGTCCGAGGTCACGCTCACGCGCACGGACCCGAGCCGGCGGTGATCGTCCGCGTCGAAGAGGGTCACCGTGATCGCGGGGATGTCCCGTGGGACCTCGTCGAGGTGGACCTCGAGAACCCGGGTTCCAGGGGGAGCACCCTCGATTTCGCCCGAACACCACGCCCCCGCGGGCGGTGTGGTCTGCACCTCCAGGCGTCCAGGTCGCGCGCACTCCGCCGGCATGGTTAGGGGCAGGCGCTGGTGCCGAACCCCGGCGAGGAGGGGCCAGGCCGGGGCATTGACCACGCACCTCTCGAGCCGCAGCGCAAGCGTCTCGGACGATGCGAACCGCCCCCCGACGTGCCGATAGAAGCCGGATTTCAAGGTGTACGTGACCCGGACACTCGCCGCGCCCGGGTCCGGCTGAAGCAAGGTCACGCCGCGGTCGGTGCGGCGGCACAGGACGCGTTCGCAGGAGACGCGGTCCAGCGCCTCGGGGACGCGCGGGGTCAGGACCCAGGCGTCCTTCGCGGTATCGAGGCGTTGCTCCGCGAACAGTGGGTCCGCGAGCACGACCTCGACCCGCGGAACAGCGGGTTCGGCGAACGTCGGGGAGGTCCCGTCAGGGTGTGCCAGGGCGAGGGACCGGCCGGGCTCGACCGGGACCTTGCGCGACACGAGCAGGACTGTCCAACCCTGCGGGTCGCGGGCGAGTTCGTCCGCCGCCTCGCGCGGGAGGTGGACGGCACAGCCTTCCCCGGCGACGCACGCCGAGGCGACGACGACGCGGTCTGCCCGCAGGAGCGCGACCTGGTAGCCATCGAGACCCTCGCCGTCCACGGTCAGGAGCGCGGCCTCGACCCACAGACGGGGGGGCGTCGGGGGGTACCGCCACTCGGGCCCGGTCTCGCGCGCAGCCCCGGCGGGCGCGATGAGCGGCTGTGCCAGTCCCGCCGGGCCCACAACGAGCCACGTCATCGCCGCAAGGAAGCACCTGTTCACGACGCCCCCACCCGGGCCGCCCCACGAGGCGTCAGGGTACCACAAGACCAGGAGGGGCCGTGACCGCGCGGACCGCGCCGGCCACAAGCCGCATCACCGCCTCGACGTGCGCGGTCTGGGGGAACATGTCCACGAGGACCAGGGCGTCCGGGCGGTAACCGGCCTCGACGAGGACGCCCACGTCGCGCGCCAGGGTGGACGGCTCGCACGACACCAGGACGATGCGCAGGGGGCCGAGGCGAGGCAAGAGGCGCGCGGCGGGCCCGATCCCGGCCCTCGGGGGGTCCGCGACCACCAGATCGTAGCGCCGGCGCCCATCGAGGAGCCTGCGGACCACGACCTCCGTGTTCCCCGGCAGGCAGGTCAACGACCCTGGTTCCGCGGCGAGCCCACCCGCGGCGCGATCGAGTGCCTGGAGCGCGGCCCGATTTGCCTCGACCGCCGTCACGTGGACCCCGCCTGCCCGCTGTCCCGCGGCCAGGAGCGGGAGCGTGAAGTTCCCGGCCCCGGCGTACAGTTCGAGGACCTCCTCCCCGGGGCCCGGCGCGGCCAGGCGCACCACCGTCTCGACCAGGCGCGGGTTCAGCCCCACGTTGGCCTGCGAGAACCCTCGCGGGTCCAGGTCCACCCGCATCTCGCGCCCGTCCGGGCCGGGCATCGTCCACGGCACCGTGGTCCGGCCCATCGGGAGCCAGTAGCGCCCGCGTGTGTGCAACAAGATGCCCGCCACACCGGGCAGGGCGCGCAGGCGCTCGGGCAGGGACGGGGTGAACCACCCCGGCGGCCCGTCGCCCACCAGGACGACCTCGCGGTCGGTGCCGGCTACGGCCTCGAGGTTCGCGGGGCCCGTGACGCGCGCCTCGGCCACGGCGCGCTGGAGGTCGGGGATCAGGCCGCGGATCTCCGGGGCGGCGATCGGGCAGTCGTCCACCGGCACGAGGTCGTGCGATCCCGGCTCGAAGAACCCGAGCCTCGACGCTCCGACGTGGAACTCGACGCGGCCGCGATAGTCCCAGTCGGCCCCGGTGACGACCTCGGGTTCCAGGCCCTCGATTCGCGCGAACCGTCGCAAGGACTCCAGCAGGATGCCGCGCCTCGCCTCGACCTGGGCGTCGTGCGACAGGTGCTGCAAATGACAGCCCCCGCACCGCCCGAACAGGGGGCAACGCGGTTCCACGCGGTCCGGACCGGGCTCCAGGACCGCGACGCAGGCGCCCTCCACGAAGGTCGCGTGCTCGCGGACCGCCCGGGCCTCGATCACGTCCCCGGGCGCGGTGTACGGCACGAGCCAGACGCGGCCTCCTTCCCGGCCGAGCCCCGTCCCCCCGTGGACCACCTTCTCGATGTGTAGCCGCGACATGGGCAAGAGTTCCGTGTGATGATCATCAGGGTCAGAAGTTCGTCGCGGCGATGGAGCCATCGAGGCCGTCCCCGCCCGGCTCGCCCAGCGAGAAGCCTCCGTGGCCCCCGCTTCCGCCGGCCCCGGAGACCTGGAGGGTGTTGTCCGTCTTCCAGGCCTGGATGGCCGCGCCCGAGACCCCGGTCGCGAAGACCCCGTACGAGGGCCCGCCGCATCCGCCGCCTCCGCCCCCTCCGTGGCCTCCGCGACCGCCCTGGCCGCCCTTGCCGCCCCGGAAGGACGGATCGGTGGGCGTGGGCGGGTTGTATGGGCCTCCGCCCGCGCCGCCCAGGGCGCCCGGGCCCCCCGTACCCCCGAGGCCGTTCACGGCCCCGGGGATCGCGTCCGACGGCATCGGGGCGAGGATCGCGGTCTCGTAGCGCGCGAGGTCGCGCACGCGGAAGTCCGAGGAATAGCCGCCGTACACGCCCACGTCCCTGGCCAGGACCACGGCCTCCTGATAGACGCCGGTCGCCATATAGACGTCGCGCAACCCCGCCAGGGCCGCGGCGTCAATCCCGGCCTGGATGGTGCGCTTGGGCGCCTCGCGCGTGCCCGGGTTCGCGTCGTCCCCATTCTTGGCCACGAACACGGCGTTGCCCACCTCGCCGTCCACCCCGTCGCAGTTCACGTCGAGCGCCTGAGGGTCGGAAGGCACGTCCGGACCTGGGAAGTCCGTGGCCGAAAGGTAATGGCATTCGCAATCGTTCGGATTGCCGTCCAGGTCGAAGAACCCCGCGTCGCAGTCGGCCTGGACCGCGCACGGGAGGCCGCAGAAGGTCCCCTCGTCCCCCCGCAATCCTCCGAAGACGGTCCCCGTGGGGACGCGAGCGCCCGCTCGCATACGGCCGCGTGAGCGCCCGCTCGCGCGTGCAGGCGCGGTCGCTGCCCGCGCATGACAAGGCGGCGTTTGCACGCCGAAGTCCGAAGGCGCGCCAGGCGCGCGGGACCAGGACCGTGTCCGTGATTGCCGCGGAATCCCTGCCGGACCCCGGGCCCCGGACGCCGGACCCCCGACCCCGGAGGTTCCACGCGTGCCGCACCCCTTTTCATCCTCGAAACGTGCAAGAGACCTTGCATGGGGGAATCCTCGGGACCGATACGCCTTCCGCCCGCACGTTCGCCGCGTGTCCCGTCGCATCGTCATCCTCCTTCCAGGAACCCGTGGCCGCCGACCGGCCGCCGGGCGGCTGGCTTACGAGGCATTGTGCCAGAAAACATGACGCGGGACCGCCAACCGGTCCCCGCGCGCCGTCATGGCTCGACGGGGACGTAATACTGGGCCTCCTTGTCGGACAGGCGTCCCTCCTGGATCAGGCGCTCGATGGTGTCGGTCGGGACGGTGCGCAGGGCGCGGCGGGAGGCGTCCGGGGCCGCCTCGACGGCCCCCGAAGCGGTCCAGAACGACCAGGCAATCGCCGCGGCGGACGCGATCAACAAGGCGGCCCAGGCCACGGGACGGACCCCTCGGCCCATGGGCCGGGTCGCGGGGGCCTCGCGGGCGCAGCGGTTGCACTGAAGGCACTCGAGGTCCGCGGGACCCTGGACATCGAGGTCGCAGGCCCCGTAACGACGAGCCGGGACCAGCCGCAGGAACGAGGCAGCGCGATTGAACAACAAGAAAAACGCCCCGACCGGGCAGAAGACGCGGCACCAGAAGCGGAAGACGAGCAGGCTCCCGGCGAGGGCCAGGATGGCGACCACGGACCCAACACCCTCCCAGCGTCCCGAGAAGGCCGTGACCAGGGGGTCGAAGCGCAGGGCCTGGGCGGGGACGCGGGCGAACAGGGCCAGGACCACGAAAACCAGGAGCGCGTACTTCAGGCCGCGCACCCGCACGGACACGGACTGCGCGGGCCGGGACAGGGCCCCGAGCCTCGCCGACACGCGGCTTGCGACCTCCTGGAGCGCCCCGAACGGACACAGGTGGGCGCAATAGATGGGTCCGAACAGGACGGCGAGGACCAGGACCCCGGCCCCGAGGAGCCACATGGCGGCGTTCCCTTCCCAGATGGGCCACTCGCCGCGGGCGAGGGTCAGAAGCCATGACGTGGAAGATTGTATATTGAAATAGATTCCTCCCAGCCCGACGGCGGCGACGAGAAAGGCCAGGCGCGCCGCCGGCGACCCGGACCGGTGCACCAGGACGAGGCCGACCAGGGACAGGAGGACGTACCAGACGCGGGCCTCCGTGAAGGGCCGCCACCACGGGGGTGCGGCCTGCGAGGAGGCCGCCGGAAGACCCAGGACCTGGGCCGCGAGGGCCTCGCGCGTGCGGTCCAGCGCTCGCAGGGCGGCCTCGCGCGTGACGGTCGCCCCGGTCATGGCGTCGAGGGCCATGGGGTCCGTGACGGCCAGGGGCTCGCGGGCGTCCCGCCCGACCAGGGCCTTCAGGAACGCGGGCAGGCCGCGGACATAGGACGGGGTCTCGCGGTGGGACTGGACCCCGACGCGGCGGACATGGCCATCCGTGCCGATAGACAGGACGAGGTTGATCGGTCCCCCGTAGCCCTTCACGTCCGGGGCCGCGGCCTGCGTGGTCGCGAGGACCGCGTCCCCCGGGGGGTCCTGGACCCCTTCCAGGCGGTGATGCGGCAGGGGCGCCTGCCGGAACTCCTCGCGGGTGAACGTCTCGAAGCGGCGCAGGTCCGCCGGGTCCAGGCGCGTGACCGGACCTGGACCCACGGCCCGCGAGGCGTGCCACAGGAGCCAGGCGGACATGGCCAGAAATGCAAGGAGCGCGGGCCAGAGCCGGTGCGGAAAGGCCGGCGAGGCGAGGAGCCTCCCCGCGCGGCTGCGGAAAAATCCGGCCCCCGCGTGGCCCCCGAGGATCGCGTCCACGGCCACGACCACGGCCGCGACCGCGAGCAACCCGGCCACGACCCACAGCGTCCCGTCCACCCCGAAGAGCGCCAGGGCCACGGACCCGCTCACGGGCACGAGGAGCGCCGCCCCCCAGTGGTCCGCGGCCTCGAGCGTGGCGGCCACGGCCTCGCGACCGGCCAGGGTGCCCGCGAGGGGCCAGGCCACGCCCGTCGCGACCCCGAGCGCCACGAAGAGGGCCCCCAGGACACCCCTGCGCGCCCACGGGTCCAGCGGGTCCAGGGAAGCGAGGACCTCCGGCACCGCGGCCACGCACGCCCCCGCCGCCATCGCATAGGCCACGGCCCCCGCCCGGGCCCGCCCCCGGGCCCCCCCCCCGCGCCCGCCGCCCCCCCCGGGCCCCCCCGGCCGGGGCGCCCCCCGGGGCGGGGGGGGG
>JBBIPO010000040.1:0-12458 GCA_037442805.1 Deltaproteobacteria bacterium | reverse complement strand
GATCTCGCCGATGGCGATGCCCAGTAGCCCCGCGAACGCCCCGGCCGCGAGCCCCCCCATGAACGCGGCCGTCACGGCCCCCACCTCGCCATAGACCGCGCCGATGCGCGACTGGTACGCGGCCAGCAGGGCCACGAAGCCCGAGATCGAGACCCCGCCGGCCGTGGCCATCAGCACCGTCGCGGCGAAGGCGGGCGCCTCGGGTCCCCGGCGCACTCGCTCCCGGACCAGGACGAGGGCCAGCACGACCAGAAGGCCCGCGGCGAGGGGAGGCCCCGACCCGTGGACGGCCCACAGGACCCCGACCGCGGGCGAATCGGACTCCCGCAGGAACGACAGGAGGTGCAGGAAGGGGGCGAGGGGACGGGCATCGCGGTTGAGAAGGTCGCCCGGGGGTGGGCTCCCATACAGGGATGCGGCCAGGGCCACCCGGTCGGGCGGGAGCATCGTGACGAAGCCCTCGGGCGGAAAGGGTCGGGGAGGCGGGGCGAAGGACTCGTAGCGCCTCGCGAGGATCGCCGGGTCGAGGGTGAGGCGGTCGCGGTCCGACCCCGCGAGGAACAGGGCCTGCTCCCCCGGGGCCACGACCACGTGCGGAAAGACCGTGGACAACGTCCGATGGAGGCTCTGGCCCATGCGCAGGACCTCGGTCCCGACGTAGTTCTCGGCCGACCGAACCGGGGCCGCGACGACCCCGCCCGGGGCGAGGCGCGCGCGGACGTCCTGGAAGAAGTCCATCGTGTACAGGCGATTCGCGAGCAGCGTGGCGGGCTCGCCTCCGGCCACGACCCACAGGTCCGCCGGCCGCTGGCCCCCCCTGCCGTCCCCCGAGGCGACGGGGGCGCCTTCCCGGGTCCACGCCCTCTCGTCCCGGGTCACGAGGCGCACGCGGTCGAGGGCCTCGCGCGGCGCACCCGATGCCTCCCACGCCTCGCGGAACATCTGGCCATATCCGCCATCCATCAGGACGCACTCGACGTCCGCGAAGTACCGCGTCATGGCGGCCGCGAGGGACAGCCCCCCCTGCCCCACGACCACGGCCCGGGTCCGGGCCTCGGGCAGGGACGCGAGCAGGGCCGCGCGGGCCTCCACGTCCGGCCCTGGCGGGAACGTGGCCGAGACCTCGCCGTCCGCGAGCAACAGCCACTGGCCGGTCGCGCGGGCCAGGCCGAGCAGTTGATACGGGGTGGGGCGGTCGCGCACCCATTCGGCCCCCTGGAGCGAGGCGCGCAGGCGCAGGGTCGCCAGGGTCTCTCGCAAGGTGGGACCGATCCCGGGGGCCAGGGGCGAGAGGGCGGTGAGGCCGGCCAGGACCGGCGCGACCAGGGCGCGCCGTCCTCCGGCGCCCGCGAGGGCCACCAGCACCACCGGTAGCCCGGCCATGCCCATCACCGCCGGGGCGTCGAGGCCCAGGGCGAAGGCGGTGGTGGCGACTCCTCCCCCGAGCAGGGCCCCCAGGGCCTCGACCGCGTATCCGGCGGTCGCGCCGGACCGCGAGTCCGCCGCGGCTCGCTCGCACAGCGCCGGGAACAGGACCCCGGTCAGGAGGCTGACCGGGGCCGTGGCCACGAGGGCTCCGAACGCGAGGACGCCGAGGGGCGTGGGCTCGTGGACCGGCACCGTGGACGCGAGCCGACAGAGCGGGAGCGCCGCGACCCCAAGCAGGGCCCCGGGCGGGTACAGGGCCAGCAGGGACGCCGCGCGCCGCACCGCCGCCCCGCGCGCCCGGGGGAAGACCCGGACCAGGGTCGCGCCGGCCGCGATCCACGCGAACCACGCGCCGAAGAACAGCCCGAAGGCGATCTCGCTGCCGCGAAACAGGACGAGGTACTCGCGCACGAGGGCGGTCTGGGCCGCGATGGTGAAGAAGCCGACGACGCCGGCCGCCGCCCTCGCCCACGGGAGGGTCATCCGGATCCCCCCGGCATCATCGTTGTTCATGGAAGACGTGCGCCTGGAAGGTCTCGAAGCGCGCCCCGGACTTCCAGGCGTCGGAGGGCAATCCCGCCTTGCGCGACAGGTGCGCGAGCATGGCCGGCACGTCCCAGCCTTGCTCGGGCGCGACCTGCGGCAGGAACACGGCCCGGCGCCCGGCCTTCTCGATCACCACGCCGTCGCGTCCGACGAGGATGTCTTGCGGGCCTGCGACCTCCTTCAAGGGCGTCAGGACCGAGATCTCGATCTCGACCTGGGGCTCCTCGGCCTCGGTCATGGGCTCGAACCGCGGGTCGTGGGAGGCCGCGTTCACGGCGTTGCGGATCACCCCCAGGAACAGGGGTTCCGTCCCCACGATGGACCCGATGCACCCGCGGAGGTCCCCGTGTTTCTTGAGGGTGACGAACACGCCGTAGTCCTCGCGCACCTTGGGCGGGATTTCGCGCCCCTCCTTCACGGGGTCGGGAAGGGGGCGGCCCGCGAGGTGGCGGCGCAGCGTCTCGCGGGCGAGTTTCAACAGGAAATCCTGGGCCGCCTGGTCGAGGATCTCCACCCCCTGGAACTGCGCAGGGGCAAGTTTCTCGATGAAGGCGATGGAGTAATAGGAAACCGAGTTGGTCCAGTCATTGAGCATCCGGCCCGAGGTGTCGAACTTCAGGGGCACGGCCTCGCTCATGGCGGGGAGGGTGGCGAGCAGCACCGAGATGGGCGCGGCCCCGCAGATGGTGTCCCCGGTGCGGTCCAGGTGGGCGAAAAAGCCTTCCACGTCGCGTTTCGCGATGGGCCCGGCCGCTTGCAGCGCCAGGTCCTGGATGCGCTCCGGCACCCGGTCGCGGAAGGGGACGTAGCCATAGTTCGGCCCGTAGTGGGTGAAGTCCGACGACGCGACGAGGACCGTGTGGTCGTCCACGACCTCGCGCAAGGCCTTCGCCGCCTCGCGCGCCTCGGCGGGACCGATGTGGCCCACCACGATGGGGACCAGGACCGCCTGCGGGGCCACGACTTGCAGGAAGGGGACCTGGATGTCCACCGAATGCTCCCGGCGGAAGGCGTCTGGCCGGAACGAGAACAGCCGCGACGCGCGGGCCAGTCGGGCGATGGCCTCGCGGTCGAGCGCAACCTCGCCGAGGGGGGTCCGCCAGTGGGAGGCGTCCGGGAGGGC
Source organism: Deltaproteobacteria bacterium (assembly GCA_037442805.1). Lineage (GTDB taxonomy): Bacteria > Myxococcota_A > UBA9042 > DTJE01 > DTJE01 > DYKK01. The sequence continues at coordinate 9,361 of JBBIPO010000040.1, read as the reverse complement.
CAGACCCTGGAACCCGACGTAATGACTGGGTCCCAGCACCACCACGCGCCGCACGTCGCGTCCTTGCAACGTGCGGTACCCGTGGGCCGCCACCCCGCCCGAGAACCGATACCCCGCGTGGGGCGAGATCAGGCCGAGGATGCGCCCCCGGTACCCGGCAAGGTCCGACACGTCCGCCCCGTCCAGCATCCGCTGGACCTCGCGCCGCAGGGTCGCCGCGTCCCCCGGATACCAGGACCCGGCGACCGGCGAGTCCATGACCTTCTTTTCGACCGCGGGTTCCCCCGAGTCCGGTTTCCCGTTTCCCTTGCTCATCGCTTCCTCCTTCGGTCGGGCCTCCCCACCCTCCTTCCCCGGGCACGACGCGGCCATCGCCAGCGTCGCGACCACCAGCACCGTGTTCCAGGAATGGCTCATGCCGTCCTCCCGGCGACAGACCCGTCACCCGGCCAGGTCCGGGTCGGGCCGCAAGTCCTCGCGACGCAACGGCCTGACGCGGATGCGGGGTCCGGGGGTCGGGGACGCGGCCTGCGCGCGCAACCTCCGGCCAGGCAGGAGCGCGCCCGCCGCGACCGCCACCCCGACCGTCAGGACCTGGCGCCGGGTCGGTCGGCCCTCGGGGAACTTTGTGTTCACCGAGTCCGTGTCCGGGACCGGGACCGTGTCTGTGACCGGGACCGTGTCCGTGACGGTGTCCGTGGCGGAGTCCGTGGTCGTCGCGGAGTCCCGGCCGGACCCCGGAAGGCGCGGCCAGGAGGCCGCGCAGCCGCCGCGAACTGGAGTTCGCGGCTCCATCCGTTTTCCATTTTCTGCCGTGTCCGTGGCGGAGTCCGTGGTCGTCGCGGAGTCCCGGCCGGACCCCGGTCCCCGGATCCCCGCTCCCGGACCCCGGATTCCGGTCCCTGGCGGGCCCTTCCCCCTTCCTCGAGTCACCTCGGCCTCCCGAATCGCCCCGCAATCCGGCCCCCGCACAGGGCGCAGGTCCCGTCGTCGCGGACGTGGAACTCGTCCCGGTCCAGATGGTACCCCACGCGACGGATGACGACCTTGCCGCACGAGGGACAGTGGGTGTTTTCGGCCTCGTGTCCCGGAACGTTGCCGATGTAAACGTGATGCAACCCCTCGTCCTGGGCCAGTTTCCACGCCGCCTCGAGCGTCGAGACGGGCGTGGGCGGGAGGTTGCGCAACTGGTGGTGCGGGACGAAGCGTAGGAAGTGAAGCGGCGTGTCCGGCCCCAGATGGTCGCGCACGAAGCGGACGAGCGCGCGGATCGTCTCGCGGTCGTCGGACATCCCCGGGATCACGAGGTTCGACACCTCCAGCCACGCGCCTTCCTCCCGGGCGATTTCCAACGTGTTCAGCACGGGCCGCAACCCGCCGTCGCAGACCTCCCGATAGAACCTGTCATCGAAACATTTCACGTCAACGGTCGCGGCCTCGACGACCTTGAAGAGGGCCCGCATCGGCTCCTCGTTCGCGTACCCGGCCGACACGATGGCGCTGCGCAGCCCGGCGCGACGCGCGAGGGCCGCCGCCTCGTACGTGTACTCGTAATAGGCGATGGGCTCCGTGTAGGTGTACGCGACGAGAGGAATGCCCTCGTCCAGCGCCAGGGCCACGAGGCGGTCCGGTGGCAGCGCGTGGGCCTCGACGTCCTCGGGGTTCGCCTGCGAGATCTGCCAGTTCTGACAGTTCTTGCAGTGCAGGTTGCACCCGACCGTGGCGATGGAGAGGATGCGCTCCCCCGGGTAGTAATGGAAAAACGGCTTCTTCTCGACCGGGTCCACGTGAACGGCCACGGGGAACCCGTACGTCACCGCCCGCAGGGTCCCGTCCAGATTGATGCGGATGCGGCAGTCCCCGGCCTGGCCGGGTGCGACCCGGCACTCCTTGGGGCACAGCCGGCACTGAACGGTCCGCGCGGCCATCCTCTCCGCGCCGCCTCCCCGTCCCGACCCCTTCATTCTAGTCGCCAGGTTGTGCCCGCGCAACCTCGACAGGCCCCCCGGACCGTGGTACAAGGGCGCGCGCCGCGAGGGTGCGGACGACCCGGTCACGGGGGGAAGGGGCATGGACGACCTCTGGAACGAGGCGCAAGCGCAGATCGAGGCCGCGACCACGAGCGCGGCCCTGCGCGACGTCGAGGTGGCCTGGCTCGGCAAGAAGGGGCGCATCACCGTGGCCCTCAAGGGGCTCGGGGCCCTCGACCCGGGCGAGCGCCGCGAGCGCGGGCAGGTCCTGAACCGCCTCAAGCGTGACATCGAGGACGCCCTGGCCCGCCGTCGGGCCGAGGTCTCGCGGGCCGAGATTGAGGCTCGTGTGCGCAAGGACCGTCTGGACCCGACGCTCCCAGGGCTTCCCGTCGCGTGCGGCCACTTGCACCCCCTGACGCGGGTCCTCGAGGACGTCGAGGACCTGTTCGAGCGCATGGGCTACCACGTGATGGACTTCTACGAGGTCGAGGACGAGTTCCACAACTTCGAGGCCCTGAACATCCCCGCGGACCACCCCGCCCGCGACCTGCAGGACACGTTCTATCTGGAGGACTGGCGTGATCGGGTCGCCTCAGCCATTGCCACCGGTCGGGATGGCTTACCCACCGTGACCGAGCGGAATGCCCTGCCCACCCGCCCGCCGCCTGCTCTGCTCCTGAGGACCCACACCTCGCCGGGACAGATCCGGGCCATGCGGACGCTGCCAAGGCCCTTCCGCGCGGTGTTCCCGGGCCGCGTCTATCGCTTCGAGGCGACCGACGCCTCGCACGAGCACACGTTCCACCAGGTGGAAGGGCTGATGATTGACCGCTCCGTGTCCGTCGCGAACCTCCTGTCCGCGATGATGACGATGCTCGAGGGGGTCTTTGGACGCCGCGTCGAGGTCCGGCTGCGTCCCGGGTACTTCCCGTTCGTCGAGCCCGGTTTCGAACTCGACGTGCGTTGCCTGGTGTGCGGTGGGCGGGGATGCCCGATGTGCAAATCTTCGGGATGGGTGGAGTTCCTCGGTTGCGGTCTGGTCCACCCCAATGTCCTGCGGGCCGGCGATCTGGACCCGTCGGAGTGGGAGGGGTGGGCCTTCGGGGTGGGGCTGTCACGCCTGGCGCTCCTCAGATACGGGATTGACGACATCCGCTGGCTGATGTCCGCGGACGTGCGGTTCACGCGGCAGTTCTGAACGGGGGCGGGCGGGTGGGGCCAGGTAGGTGGCCGGGGGCGGGTGGGCGGGGCATGAGGTGACATGAAATTCACCTGGAACTGGCTGAAGGACTTCGCGGACCTCGACGGCCTGGACCCCCTCGCGGTCGCGGACCGGTTCACCCTGACCGTCGCGGAACTCGAGGGGGTCGAGCGCGTGGGCACGGGACTCGCCGGCGTGCGGCCCGCGCGGATCGCCTCGCTCGACGCGCACCCCTCGGAGCCCCGCTGGCGGGTCGTGACCCTGGACCTCGGCGGTCGCGAGGTCCGCTGCGTATCGGGCGCGCCCAACCTGGCCGTGGGGGCCGTGGTGCCCGTGGTATTGCCCGGCTGCGAGTTGCCGGGCGTGGGCGTCGTGAAGGCCCGGGAAATGCGCGGCATCGCAAGCGAGGCGGTCGTCCTGTCCGAGGCCGAGATGGGCCTGTCCGACGATCACGGGGGCGTCCTGATCCTGCCCCCGACGACGCCCGTCGGGGTCCCCTTGCCCGAGGCGGCGCCCGTCGAGGACGTCATCTTCGAGGTGGACAACAAGGCGATCACGCACCGGCCCGACCTGTGGGGACACTGGGGGATCGCGCGCGAGGTCGCGGCCATGACCGGCCGCACCCTGAAGCCCCTGGACGAGTCCTTCCCGCAAGGCACGGTGGAGGCCCTCCGCGTCATCGTGGACGACCCCGCGGACTGCCCCCGCTACCTGGCGATGGGATACGCGGGCGTCCGCGTCGTGCCCTCGCCGTTCCAGATCGCGCGCCGCCTGCGCCTGTGCGGGATGCGCCCGATCAACAACGTCGTGGACCTGACGAACTACGTCATGCTCGCAGTGGGCGAGCCGGTCCATGCCTTCGACCGCCGCCGCATCCGCGGGGACGTGATCCGGGTGCGCCGGGCCGCGCCGGGCGAGCCCTTCCGCACCCTGGACGGTCAGGACCACACCCTGTGCGAGGACGACTTGCTGATCGCGGACGCGGAGCGCGGCATCGCCCTGGCCGGGGTCATGGGCGGGGAGGAGTCCGGGATCGCGGACGACACCACGGACGTGGTCCTCGAGTGCGCGACGTTCCACCCGGGCCGCATCCGAAAGACCTCGGTGCGGCACGGCCTGCGCACCGAGTCCTCGGCCCGCTTCGAAAAGAGCCTCGACCCCCGCCTCCCGCCGAAGGCGATGGCCCTGTTCACGAGGATGCTCGCGGAGGTGTCGCCGGGCGCGGCCCCCTCGACCCGGGTGGCCGACGTGGCCGCGCCCGCCGCGGACCTCCCCCGCATCCGCATCGCCCCGGCCACGGTGTCGCGCCGCCTGGGCGTCGAGGTCCCCGGCGAACGGACCGCCGCAATCCTCCGGTCCCTGGAGTTCACGGTCCACACCGCGCCGGACGGGGTCCTGGAGGTGCAGGTCCCCTCGCATCGCGCCACGCGCGACATCTCGATCCCGGAGGACCTCATCGAGGAGGTCGGGCGCGTCGTGGGATACGACCACATCCCTCCGGTCCCACCCCCCATCATCGAAGGGCATGTCCCGCGCGACCCGATGCGCGCCCTGATCCGTCAGGTACGTCACCTGCTCGCGTTCGCGGGCGGGCTCGACGAGGTGATGACCTACTCGTTCCCGAGCGAGGCCCTGCTCGCGCGCCTGCGCCTGGACCCCGGCCCTTCGCTTCGCCTGCGCAACACCCTGTCCGCGGACCACGTGCGCCTGCGCACCGAGATCGCCCACAACCTGCTCGCCGCCCTCGAGCGCAACGCGACGCACACCCCGGCCTTCGGGGTGTTCGAGGTCGGGCGCGTCTTCTACCCGGAACCCGGGCCCGACGGGCTGCCACGGCAACCGCACCACGTCGGGGTCTTGACGTACGACCGCGGCGCGTCGTCGTCGGAGGCCGCGACCGCGCTCTTCCGGCGGTTGAAGGGGATCCTGCTGCTGGTCCTGGAGCGGCTGGACCTGGAAACCCCCGCGGCGGACGAGCCCGCGGGTTCCCCGAAACCCTGGGCCCACCCGAATCGGGCGGTGACCGTGGCCGCGTCGGGCCGCGGCGTCGGGGTCCTGGCCGCGGTCCACCCGGCCGTGATGCAGGCCCTCGATTGCCCCGGGGCGGCGGTCATTGCCGAAGTGGACCTCGACGCGGTCCTGGCGCTGCCGCGACGGACGCGGGCCTTCACGCCCATCCCGCGCTTCCCTTCCGTCCAGGCGGACCTCTCGTTCATCGTGGAGGAGGGCGCGCGGGCCGGGGACCTGGTCCCCATGATTCGGGGACACGCCGGCCACACCCTGGTCGGGGTGGAGTTCGTGACGGAGTATCGGGGTCCCCCCGTCCCGGCCGGCCATCGGAGCGTCACCTTCCGGATGACCTTCCAGGCCCCGGACCGCACGCTGTCGGAGGCCGAGGTGCGTGAATCCGTGGCCCGCGTGGTCGCCGCGGCGCGCGCCGCCGGGGTGGCGATCCGCGACGCCTGACCGGACGGCGGTGCGGAGCCACCGGAGCAGGTTTTTCGCCCATGGACATCGGTCCCATTCAGACTTCCGCCCCGCGCCGGCCCGACCCGCCGGACGTGCTGTGCGTGACCAAACCCCTGGCCCCGCCGTGGGACGACTCGGGGAAACTGCTGCCGTACCTGGTGGCGCGGCACCTCGGGGGAGTCCGCGTCGCGGTCCTGACCCCCCGGGGACACGTCCTCGGGATCCCGGGGGTGATCGAGTACGCCCTCTATCGCAGGCCGGCCTCGTTCACCGTGCCCACCCTGGACAAGGCCCGGCTGTTCGCGTGGCTCGTCCGGGCCGACCTGCCCCCCCTGGTCCACTTCTTCTTCTCGCCCAACCGGGCGACCGCGACCGCGGCCCGCCTGTTCCGGCGCATCCGACCCCACGTTCGCGTGGTCCAGACCGTCATGAGCCTGCCCGATGACCCCGCGACCCTCGCCTCGGGGCTGTTCGCCGACGCGATCGTGGTCTGGTCGCGCCAGGCAGAAGACCTCGTGACCCAGGCGGTGCGACGCCGTGGCCTCCTGGCGCGCGTCGTTCGTATCCCGCCCGGCATCGTCCCCCTGACGCCCCCCACGCCGGAAGAACGCCGCTCCCTGCGCGCGGCCCTCGGGCTGCCGCCCGATCAGCCCCTGATCCTGTATGCCGGGGACCTCGAGTTCTCGGCCGCGGCCGGGGTCGTGGCCGAGGCCGTGGAACCGACCCTGGCCCGCGTGGACGCGGTGTTCCTCTTCGCCTGCCGGGACAAGACCCCGCGAGCGCGGGCCGTCCTGGGCGGGCTCCAGAAGGCCCTGGCCGAAATGACCGCGCGCGGCCGGGTCCGGTTCGTCGGAGGCACGCCGCGATTCCACGATTTCCTGAAGTCCGCGGATGTCCTGGTCCTGCCCGCCGAGACCACGCACGCCAAGACCGACCTCCCCCTGGTCGTCCTGGAGGCCCTTTCCGCCGGGGTCCCGGCCATCGTCGGGTCGGGCACGCCCATGCAGGAACTCGTGGACGCCGGGGCCGCGGTGGGCGTCCCGCCCCTGGACCCGGACGCCCTGGCCGGCACCCTGGTCGGGCTGTTGCAGGGCACGGGCCGGGCCAGGGCCCTCGGCCAGGCGGGCCGGGCCTATGTTTCGAGCCGACACACGGCGACGGCCATGGCGGACGCCCACGCGATGCTGTATCGGACCCTGCTTCGCGAGGCGGGGTATCCTGGCGCCGCCGCGGAGGTGCAACCACGATGAAGCCGCGCCTCGACAATCGTGCCTACTACGACGCCATGTCCGAGGGCTACGAACGCGAACGGCACCGCGGGTACCACGCCTTCCTGGACCGCGCCGAGGTCGCGTGCGTCGAGGACCTGGTACGCGGCGCGGACGTGCTCGAGGTCGGGTGCGGGACCGGCCTGATCCTCCAGCGACTGGCGCCGCTCGCGCGTCGGGTCGTGGGGGTGGACCTGTCGGCGGGAATGCTGCGAAAGGCCCGCGATCGGGTCCCGAGCGTGGTCCAGGGGAGCGCGCTGGCCCTGCCGTTTCCCGACCGCTCGTTCGATGTGGCCGTCTCGTTCAAGGTTCTGGCCCACGTCCCGGACGTCCGCGCCGCGGTGGCCGAGATGGCGCGCGTGGTCCGGCCCGGCGGACACCTGGCGATCGAGTTCTACAACCGGCATTCCCTGCGCGGCCTCGTCAAGCGCCTGAAACCCCCATCGGCCATCGCGCGGGGGGTGTCGGACACCGACGTCTTCACCCGGTACGACTCCGTGGCCGAGGCCGTGTCCTACCTGCCCGAGCGCGCCGAGGTCGTGCGCGTCCACGGCCTGCGCATCGCCCTGCCCGCGGCCTTCCTGATGGCCTGGCCGGGCGTGGGCACGGCCTTGCAGGCCGGGGAGCGCCTCCTGGCACGGACCCCCCTGCGGCGCTTCGGGGGCTTCATCGTGCTGGTGGCCCGCCTGAAATGACGCGCCCCGCGCGATCGGGACGTGCCCCGCCAGGCGGTGGCCATCCCCCCGAAAACCCGCCAAGGAGTGACCACGAAGGAAACCGTTGAGGAAAGAGGGGGGGTACCTTCACCAGATTGGTGAAGGTTGTCAGGGGCTCGCGAGCGTTGACAACCGCGGGAGCCCTTGGGATACTCTTGTTGGAGGTTCTCTTCGTGGAGGGAAGTTCCTTTCGCCCCAGCCACTGAGTAAGAACGATGAACCGAATCTGAACTAGTGACGGGACGAACTCTGGAGGACGCGAAAATGTCTGAATTCTCGGAATGTATTCAGAGGGTGCTTGACCGAGTTCGAAAGCACCGCTCCCTGTACGAGCGGAACGAGACGGCGAGCCGGAGTCAGGTGGTTGAACCGATTCTAAGATGCCTAGGATGGGATACGGAGGACCCGGACAAAGTTCGTCCAAACGTCTCTGGGGAAGAAGGGGTACCGGATTACGTTCTGTACGTGGAGGGGAAGAGGGTTCTCTTCGTCGAGGCGAAGAACATGTCTGTTAAAGTTGAGGACAAACGGGTCCTCAGCCAGTTGGCGAAGTACTGTTTTGGCGAAGGGATGTCATTTGGGGTCCTCACGAACGGCGTAGTTTGGCTCCTGTTCCGTGCCTTTAGTGAAGGTACGACGATGGCCCAAAGGGTCGTGTGGAAGGTGGACATTGAACACGACGACATGAACGCGATTGCCAGGAAACTCAATACAGTGTCAATCACGAGCATCGTCCACATCGATAGGCTTCCCGCGAAACTTGGAATCCTTGAAGAGGTGTGGCAGTCGTTCCTAGACGACCCTGCGACCCTTACGAACGGCATCATTCCCGTGTTCTTGTCCATCGCCAAAGAGATGCATCCTGATTGCGACCTTGGTCGTGAGGAAGTCGCGGACTTCCTTCAGGAGAGGCTGAGCGAGATGATGTCACCTCAACCAGACTACCCGACTGTCCCGCAGGAGACCCGAACAGAAGTCGAGAGCCAAAGGACGATGAAGGTCGGGCTTGAGACTTTTCCAGTGAGGAATTCTTACGACATTTTGGTAAACACAGCGGAATGGTTGATCAGGCGAGGTAAGTTGCGCAGAGAGATCTGTCCAGTGGTCTCAGGCCACAAACGCAATCTCGTAAATACCGAGCCCAAGCACCGTTACGGTGATGAGTTTCGTGCGCCCAAGAGCCTGAGCAATGGACTGTTCATAGAGACGCACTACAGCACTTCTCATTGCATCGCCAACGCGAGGAAGCTATTGCACGATTGTGGTTCTGACGAGACCCTACTTGAAGTCGATCGAGCTAGCGAAGATTGAACCACATCAATAACAGTCGCAGGCAGCGAATTGCGCTGCGCGCCGTCAGCGAGTGGCGGAACTGCTTTCTGCGCGCGGACGGATTCTCGCTACATGCCGCTCGCTGGGATAGAGAGGCCGTCGGCGGGGACTGCGCGGAAGTGGGGATTCAGGTTCGGAACGCTGTTGTCGCTCATCGTTTTCCGCAAGAATCTGGACATTGTGGTCGGGGGGTCGGTGTCGGGAGCCGGCGACGGGCCACTCGCCGACTCGTCCTGGTTCGAGCCCTGCCGGTCGTTCTTGGCATCGCGCTTGCGGTAGGATTCGCCCTGGATGGCGACCACGTGGTTAACCGCTTGGCCAAGGCCTCTGGACGGGGGATGGGGGCGAGGGGAAGGGGACGCCGAGGATGGGTCCCGTTCCTCGGGACCGGAGTCCGCGGGA
>JBBIPO010000039.1:0-24610 GCA_037442805.1 Deltaproteobacteria bacterium | reverse complement strand
GTCAACACCTGCCGGCCCGAATGACCGCAGGGAGTGAAGGTCGGGAGCCATCGTCCGGTGGACGATGGCGTCGCTGGGGAGGACGGTCCAATGGACCGTCCGATAGACGGGGGGGCACGCCACGCGGTGTCCGGGCAGTTTGAAGCCCCGTCGGACTGGCGAAATTCCTGGAATAAAGCAATTTTCGGAGCTGCGTGAGAACCGCTTGAATCTTGGCCCAATCAGCATCGCGGATTGCTCCCCCGGATCGCTTCTTGCCGGCGGGGTTTGCGCCGATGTATCGTACAACCGTCGTCGGACACGGGGGCGGCTGATGCCGGCTGTCGTGGGCTCGGGAACGGGGGGACCGGGGGCCGCGGGGGTCGCGCGGGCGAGGATGCCCTCCTGATGGACGGTCCCTCCCCATCGCGAGCCCTCGCCCATTCCGCTCGCACGCACCTCCTGACCGTGGTGGTCGAGGACTACTACCAGCACTCGGCGTTCAACCGCCTGATCCAGCCGAGTCGCTGGCGCCGCTTCGAGACCCGCGTGGAACGCAACACCGACCGCGCCCTCGACCTGCTGGACGAGTTCGGTCTGCGCGCGACGTTCTTCAGCCTCGGCTGGATCGCCGAGGAGATGCCGGAGGTCATCCGCAAGGTCGCGGACCGCGGTCACGAGGTCGCGAGCAAGGGATTCTTCCACCGGACCCTGCGCCAGATGGACCCCGCCGAGTTCCGCGAGGACCTGCTGCGCTCGCGCGAGGCCATCGAGCGGGCCTCGGGCCGCCGCGTCCTGGGATACCGGGTCGCCCGGGGCACCTTCACCCCGGCCGACACCTGGGCCCTCGACATCCTCGCCGAGGAGGGGTTCGCCTACGACTCGTCCATCTATCCACGCCTGTTCTGCATCGCGGGCCAGCCCTTCCGTCGTTTCCCCCACGATCACCATCACGCGGGGCGGGTCCTGCGCGAGGTCCCCCTGTCTTCCTTCGGTCCGTCCTGGTTCACGATCCCGATGGCCGGCGGGAACTACTTTCGGCAGGTGCCGGACGCGCTCGTCAGGTTCCTGATTGCGCGGTGGGACCGGCGCCACGAGGCCCCCTTCAACCTGTATTTCCACGTCTGGGAACTGGACCCGGACACCCCGAAGATCGCGGCCATCGGTCCTCTGACCCGCATCCGTCAGTATCGCAACCTTGGCAAGATGTCCGGGCTCCTGGGCGACCTGTTCGCGCGATACCGATTCACGTCCATCGCGGAGTACCTGGGACTGTCGCTCGCGGAGTCGCCTGCGGTCCCCGGGCCGGCGCGGCCGCCCTCGCCAACGACCATCCTGTCCGAGCCTCGCCTACCTGTCACCGTCGTGGTCCCGGTCTTCAATGAAGAACTGGTCTTGCCGTACCTCGCGAACACCCTCGACGAGGTCTCGCGCGACCTGTCGGACCGATACGACCTCCATTTCGTCTTCGTGGACGACGGTAGCACGGACTCGACGTGGGAGTCCCTGCACCGCCTGTTCGGTGCGCGCCCGCAACACGAGTTCGTCCGCCATGACCGCAACCGGGGCGTGGCCGCGGCCATCCTGACCGGGATCGAGCACGCCCGCACCGAGGTCGTGTGCTCGATTGACTGCGACTGTACCTACGACCCCCGGCAACTCGCGGCCATGATCCCCCTGCTGAGCGACGGCGTGGACATGGTCACCGCCTCGCCGTATCACCCGGAGGGCGAGGTCCTCAACGTCCCGGCCTGGCGGTTGTTCCTGTCGAAGACCCTGTCGTTTCTGTACCGCCGCGTCCTGAACAATCGCCTCTCGACGTACACGGCCTGCTTCCGGGTCTATCGTCGGAGCGCCATGCAGGGGATGGTCCTGCGCAACGGGGGATTCCTGGGCGTGGCCGAGATGCTCGGGCGCCTGGACCTGCGAGGGGCGCGCATCGCCGAGTACCCAGCGGTCCTGGAGGTGCGGATGCTCGGCCACTCCAAGATGAAGGTCCTGCGGACCATCCTGGGGCACCTGCGGTTGCTGGGACAGTTCATCGCCGCCCGCTGGCGCTCCGCGCGACCTTCCCGGAGGACGTGACCATGCCCCGCGCGCGTCAAGACTCGCGACCGTCCGGCTGGGCCGTGGTCGGCGGGGGCATCCTGGGCATGACCCTCGCGCACCGCCTGGCCCAGGCCGGCCGCGCCGTCACCCTATACGAGTCCGCGGACCGCGTCGGGGGGCTGGCCGCGGCCTGGCGGATCGGGGACGTGGTCTGGGACCGGCACTACCACGTGATCCTGCCGTCCGACCGGGCCCTGCTCGCGCTCTTGGACGAGATCGGGCTCGGGTCCGACCTCAACTGGGTTCGCACGCGCACCGGGGTCTTCGCGGACGGCCGGCTTCACTCCGTGTCCAACTCTTTGGAAATGCTGATGTTTCCCGTGCTTGGCCTCGTGGACAAGGTGCGCCTCGCGGTCACGGTCCTGGCGGCGTCGCGACTCCGGGACGTCCGCGCGCTCGAGCGCGAGACCGCCGAGGCATGGCTGCGGCGCTGGTCGGGCGACCGGGGGTACGAGCGCTTCTGGCGTCCCCTGCTCCGATCCAAGCTCGGCGACCACCACCACGTCGCGTCCGCCGCGTTCATCTGGGCCACGATCCAGCGCCTGTACGCGGCGCGCCGCAGCGGGATGAAGCGGGAGGTGTTCGGATATGTGTCCGGCGGCTACGAGCGGATCCTCCGTCGGTTCGAGGAGGTCCTTTGTGCCGAGGGCGTCCGGATCGAGACGGGACGCCCGGTGGAACGCCTGCGAGCGGCGGCGTCCGGAGTCGAGGTCCTCGTGCCAGACGTCTTGCCCACCCGCTTCGAGCACGCGGTCCTGACGGTGCCGTGTCCCGTGGCGGCCCGTCTGTGCCCCGACCTTCGCCCCGAGGAGCGCGACCGGCTCCTGGCGGTTCGCTATATCGGCATCGCGTGCGCCTCGCTGCTCTTGCGCCGCCCGCTCGGCGGGTTCTACGTCACGAACCTCCTGGACGAGGGCCTGCCCTTTACCGGCGTGATCGAGATGACGGCCCTGACTGGCACGGATTGGTTTGGGGGCCGCACCCTCGTGTATCTCCCGCGCTACCTGTCGCCGGAAGACCCCTTCCTGTCCGAGCCGGACGACGAGGTCCGCCGCTCATTCCTCGCGGGGCTCGCGCGGGTGTTCCCCGACGTCCGGCCCGAGGAGGTCGAGGCCTTTCGCGTGTCGCGCGTTCCGTACGTCATGGCCCTGCCGACGCTCGGGTACTCCGAGCGAGTGCCCCTGGTGCGCACCTCCCTTCCGGGGGTCTTCCTGGTCAACTCGGCCCAGATCGTGGCTGGGACCCTGAACGTCAACGAGACCGTCACCCTCGCCGAGCAGGCGACCCGCGAACTTCTCGTCCTGGAAGGAACCCCATGAAACCGCTTGCCACCCTGTCGCTGGACCTCGACAACGAGTGGTCCTATCTGAAGACCCACGGGGACGCGGGGTGGGAGGATTTCCCCTCGTATCTGGACGTCGTGGTCCCGCGGTTCCTGGAGTTCCTGAGGGCGCTGGGCCTGCGGATCACCGTCATGATGGTGGGACAGGACGCGACCCTGTCGAAGAACCGGGAGGTCCTAGCCCGCATCCCGGCCGAGGGCCACGAGGTGGGAAACCACTCGTTTCACCACGAACCCTGGTTGCACCGGTATCCCGCGGCGCGCGTGGAGGACGAGATCACCCGCGCCGAGGACGCGATCGCGCAGGCCACGTCGTGCATGCCGTCCGGCTTCCGGGGGCCGGGATACAGCGTCTCGACGACCGTTATCGAGGTCCTGACGCGGCGCGGGTACCGCTACGACGCCTCGACCTTCCCGACCGTTCTGGGGCCGGTCGCGCGGGCATATTACTTCATGACCGCGCGCCTCGACGAGGAGAAGCGACGCGAGCGGTCGGCCCTGTTCGGAACGGTGGTGGACGGCCTGCGCCCCCTGAAGCCCCGGTACTTCCGTCTGGCGTCGGGCCGCCTGCTGGAGGTCCCGGTCACGACCTTTCCGATCCTGCGCGCGCCCATCCACCCGAGCTACCTCCTGTATGTGGGCAAGTTCTCGCGGGGGGCGGCGCGGGCGTATTTTCGCGCGGCCCTCGCGGCGTGCCGGATGCGAGGGGTTGAGCCATCCATCCTCCTGCATCCCCTGGACTTCCTGGATGGGAACGAGGTCCCGTCGCTGCGCTTCTTTCCGGCCATGGACCGGCCCGCGTCGGCCAAGATGGAGCAACTACGCGCTCACCTGTCCGACCTGTGCCGGGACTTCACGGTCGTTTCGCTGGGACGGTACGCGGACCTCGTGGCCCGGCGACCCGGCGTGCCCGAGGTCGAACCGGACCTGGGTACCGGAGCGGACCGGGAGGGGGGATGAAGGTCGCGCACGTCCTGCGCAAGTGCGACCCGGACGAGTGGGGCGGAACCGAGTCGCACCTGTTGCATCTGGTCACGGGCCTTGGACGCCTCGGCATCGAGTCGGTCCTGTTCTCGCCGCGACTGCCGCGTCCGCCCACGGCGCCGGACCCCTTCGAGGCCGCCGGCATCCCCAACCGCCGCTTCCGCGTGGTGCTCCCGGTCGTGGGGATCGATGCGGCCTGCCGTGCCCGGGCCGTTGCGGTCGGCGGGAACCTCGTGTCGGCCGACGCGCCCTGGCGTCTGTGGCGGGAACCCGGTCTGGACCTGATCCACACGCACGCGCTCAACCGCCTGGGCGGGGTGGCCCGCACCGTGGCGCACCTGCGCCGCATCCCGTATGTGGTTTCCATCCACGGCGGGGTGACGACGCTCCCCGACGACGTGGCGCGTCACCTGACCGAGGCATCCCGCGAGGGCCTGGACTGGGGGCGTTTCTACGGGTTGTTGTTCGGTTCGCGACGGGTCTTGCGGGACGCGGACGCGGTGATCACGTTCAATTCCACGGAGGCGGAACTTCTGCGCGAGCGCCATCCGGGCCTGCGCGTCGTGACGATCCCCCACGGCATCCCGGTCGAGAGATTCGCCAGGGACCGGCGCGACGCGGCCCTGGAGGCGTTTCCCGACCTGCGAGGCCGGAGGGTTCTATTGTGCGTAGGGCGCGTGGATCCGGCGAAGAACCAGGGGTTCCTGATCGAGCAGATGCCCGAGGTGCTCGAGCGCTACCCCGGCGCGGTCCTGGTGCTGGCGGGTCCCGTGACGGACCCGGAGTACGCGGCGCGCCTGCGCGAGCGCGAGGCGGACCTCGGTCTGATGGGGCGTGTACTCTGGACGGGCGAGATCCCGCCCGACGACCCGCGCCTGGTGGGCCTGTACCAGGTGGCGGACGTCGTGCTCTTGCCGTCGCGGTCCGAGGCACTGGGCCTGACCCTGCTCGAGGCCTGGGCCGCGGGGAGCCCGGTGGTGGCCTCGCGCACGGCGGGCGCCTGTGCGCTCGTGACCTCGGGTCAGGACGGCTTCCTATATGATGTGGACGACCTGGTGGGATTCCACCACGCGATGGAACGGGTGCTCGGGGACCCAGACTTGCGGACGAGGCTCGGCGAGGCGGGCCGGACACGAGTGAAGCGAGAGCACGACCTGGCGACCGGCGTGGCGCGTGTCCATGCCCTGTACCAGGAAGTCCTGCGGGAGCGCCGACGGTGACCCTCGTCCTGATCCGCGACGACGATGCGAATGCGACCACACCCCCCGAGTGGCTGGAACGCCTCTACCGCCCATTCCTGGAGCGCGGATTGCGGGTCAACCTGTCCGTGATCCCCGAGGTCCGCATGGACGTTCGCCTGCCGGACGGGCGTCTGGAGGGCTTCCTGCACGGACCGCGCGCCGGGGAGCCCGGGACGCTGGCCCTGGGGACGCACGGGGCGCTCGTGTCGTATCTGCGCGGGGAGCCGGGATATCACCTCGGCTTGCATGGCCTTCACCACGACTTCCCCGACGGACGTTTCGAATTCGACCGGGACGACGGGGCGGACCTGGAGGCGCGCGTCCGGCGCGGTCTTGCGCGGTTCGAGGAGGCGGGGCTGTCCAGGCCGTGTGCCTTCGTGGCCCCGCAGGACCGGATGTCGCGCGTCGCCATGGACCTGGTGGCGCGGTACTTTCCGGTCGTGTCCGGGTCGTGGTACGACCTCCGGCGGGTCCCGCGGCGATGGTGGCCGGCCTATGTGGCGCAGAAGAAGGTGCTGCGGCGCGACCGCTTTCGGCTCGGTGGTGCATTGTTCCTGGGGCACCCGGGCTGCCGGTTCCGCCCGGACCGGGACCCGGAGGAGGCGCGGCGCGTGGTCCTCGCCCACGTCGCCGCGCACGACCTGACCGTGATCGTGCTGCACCACTGGGAGTTCTTCCCGGACGGCCGCGAGGACCCAGCGCGCGTGCGAGCCCTCCATTCCCTGGCGGAGGACATCGCTGCCTTCCCGGACTCAAGAGTCGTTGCGTTCTGCGACCTGATCCGGCACGGTAGCGGATGAGATAGTTATTGTAGTGACTGCTGGCACACATATAGTCTCTGATATATTGACCTGCGGAGAACGCACCCCCGGCCAACCCGCGCCCCCCGCCCCCCCCCCGGCCCCCCCACCCCCGGCCCCGCCGCCCGCGCGCCGCCCCGCCCCCCCCCCCCCGGGTAGGGGCCCGGCCCCCCGCGGAGCCCCACAACCGATCCCGGCCAACCGGCAGCCCACTCCCGCCCCGCCCGCGCCTTCTGGCCGACGCGCCCACCTCCGCCCAACGGTGTCGCCCGGACCGGTCCCAGGGCCCGACCCAGACGCTCCGGTCTACCATCCCCTTTATCGAAAGAAACGCGAAAGCGTTCCGCTCCGGGGTGCTGGAATCACCAGATCGTCACACATTTCAACCGTGACCCCGGAGGGGCACACGACTCAAACGTTACGCCGAATCTTGGAGAACCCCGACGGGCTCAGGCGAGCGTGTGGCCGGATGCCGCACGAACGGTGGGTGCGTGTGGAAGGGGTGTGCGTTATTGGGGCTTCTGCCGGCAAGACCCCGAAACACGCGCGGGCACCGTGTCGGACCAGGGCAATTCCGCGCGTAATCGGGGGTTCTGAATGGTATGCCCCCGGAAAGCGCACACCTTCCGCACACTCGGCGTGCGTTTTTCCCGCTCCTGCCTGCAGAACCCCGAAAAACGCACGGCCATCCTTCCGGCCCCGCAGGGCGACATCGCGGGTCTCAGGGGGTCAGGAAAATTGCTTTACTTCAGGAATTTCGCCTGTCCGACGGAGTTTCAAGAAGCCCGAACACCATTGCAAGGAGGCGTCGCATCCCCCTCGGCGACCGGCTGTCCCACCGGAACAGCCTCCCCGGCGCTTCGCGTTGCGAGCCGGGGCCTTTGGCTGCGGGCGCGTCGCAATCCGCGGCTACTGTGCGGATTGCTCTCGTCGCGGTCTCCTTGAGAAGGGTCCGGTTCCCTGCTAGAAGGCGTCCCGTGGAACGCGTGCAGTGCCAGTCCTGGCCCATCCTCGCGACCGTGGTCCTCTTTGCGACGGGGTGCCGGGATTCTGGCCCGGTTTTGACCGAGCCGGCCGTGTCGTCAACGGCCTGGGACGTTCACGTCGAACAACCGGGAACGCCGGAAGGCGGCCTCTGGTGTCCGGTCGAGATCGGGGCCGTCCTCGCGCTCGCCACCGGACCGTGGCGATTCGAGGCCGACGAGAGACCCCGACTTCATCTGATGGTGGGGTGCGAGCCCGCGGGCTCCTGCATGAACGTGCATGCTGGGGCGGGGCTCATCGTGACCTCCCGCTCGGAACCCGAGGCCCTGTTCGAGGGCGCGGCGACCCGCCGGGCCGGGTGCGCTCCCTGGCCGTTGTCCCTGGCGTTCCGGGTCGGGGCCACGATCGGGGCGGTTCGCGAGGCCCTTGCGATGGCGTACGACCAGTACCGCCTCCTGCGCGCTCCAGACCAGGAGGTCTTGCGGGTCCTCGACGCCGGGCGGCCCCGGGGGGTCCTGCTCCAAGCGATGGTCGTGGCCGGGGACCGCCGGATGCGCGAGGCGGTCCCTCGGCTCCTGCGATACCTGGACTCGAGGGATTCCGACGTCGTCCTGGGAGCCGTCGGGGCCCTGGGCCGCATCCGGGACCCTGCGGCCCTGCGGCCTCTCGGCCGGGTGGCGCTCGCGCCTGTGCCCGATGTGCCCCACGCGGCCTTGCAGGCCATTGCGGATATCGGCGGGACCGAGGCGCGGCGGGTCCTCGAAGTTGTGATAGAACAAGCGACCAGCCCGGTCGTGGCCCGGGAGGCTCGCGACTTGCTCTTGAGGCTCGGTGGAGGGAAGGGAGAATGAGCGGGACATCGGGAAGCCGGCTCCGGCTGGACCGGCTGGGGCGTCATGTCCGGATCACGTTCCGCAAGCCCGCGGAGGGCCCTCCGGTCGTGTCGCTTCAAACCATCGCGGAACTGCAAGAAGCCCTGACATCCCTGACTGGGGACGCGGGCGTGCGGAGCGTGACGCTCCGGTCGGAAGGGAACGGGGTGTTCCTGGCGGGCGGCGACCTCCAGGAGTTCGAGACCCTCGATACGCCCGAGAAGGGGCGCGACATGGCGGAGGCGATGCGGGCCGTGCTCGCGGGGTTCGAGGCCCTGCCCTGCCCGGTCATCGCGGCCCTGGACGGCGATGTCTTCGGGGGTGGGTGCGAGGCGATCCTGGCGGCGGACATCCGGATCGCGGCGCTCGGCGTGCGACTCGCCTTCACGCAGGGGCGGTTCGGGCTGATCCCGGGGTGGGGCGGGGCCACGCGCCTGACCCGGCTCGTGGGGCGGGGTCGCGCCCTGCTCCTGCTGATGACGGGACGGCCGGTGGGCACGCGGGAGGCCCAGGCGATGGGGCTCGTGGATCAGGTGGTCCCGCCCGAGCGTTTGGACGACACCGTGGCGGAAATCCAGGCCAACCTTGAGATGATTGCTCCCGAAGCGATCCGCGCGGCGAAGGAGGCCGTCCGCAAGGCCGTCATGCTCCCGTTCGAGCAAAGCCTCGCCCACGAACTCGACCTCTTCGCGTCGCTGTGGGCGTCGGAGGCGCACCGGGAGGGGCTGCGGGCCTTCTTCGAGCGCCGGGCCCCGGCCTGGGCCGGCGAGGTTGCACCCACGGGGAAGGGAGCGAGGTCGCGCGGTGGGACGGGACGGCGCAGGAAGGTCCAACCCTGACCTGATGACCGCCAGCCGGTCGGTCCACCTGCTCGGGGTCGGCGGCGTCGGGGTCAGCGCGGTCGCGCGCCTCTTGCTGGCGCGGGGCCTGGACGTCTCGGGCTGCGACGTGCGGGAGTCCTCCATCACGCGGGCCCTCGCGTCCGAGGGCGCGCGGGTGTTCATCGGACATTCGGCGGACCACCTCGCCGGGGTGGACCTCGTCGTGGTCTCCTCGGCCATCCCCGAAGTCAATCCTGAACTGCGGGCCGCTCGGGAACGGGGGATGCGCGTCGTCCACCGGTCCGAAATGCTCGGGGCCCTGTTTGCAAGGCATCGCGGCATCGGGGTGACCGGGACCAACGGCAAGGGAACCGTCTCGGCCCTGATCGCGTGGCTCCTGCACGGGGCCGGGCTCGACCCTTCCTTCGCCATCGGCGCGATCCTCCTGGACTTCGGCACGAACGCCCGCGCGGGTCGGGGACCCCACCTCGTGTGCGAACTGGACGAATCGGACGGGTCATTCGCGAATACCCGACCAGAACGTCTTGTCATCAACAATCTCGAAGCAGACCACCTGAACTACTACAAGGACCTGGAGGGCCTGCTGCGCACGTTCTCGGAGTATCTCGGGTCGGACCGCGCCCCGCCTTTTCTGCATGCGAACCTGGATGACGTGAACGTCCGCGAGGTCCTGCGACGGGCGCGGGCGCGAGCCGAGGTCATCGGTCACGGGGAGCGGACGGATGCCGCGTACGTCCTGGTCGCGTGCAAGGAGTCACGCCTCCGGTCGCGATTCCGCGTGCGTGGGCCGCGACGGGACCTCGGGTGGTTCGACCTGAACTTGCCGGGGCGATACAACGCCATGAACGCGCTCGCGGCCCTCGGGGTCGCCCTGGAGGAGGGCGTGGACGTGGAGGCGGCGCGGGAATACCTGCCCCGGTTTCGCGGGATGGAGAACCGCTTCACCGTGGTCGAGGTCGGCGGGTGGACCCTCGTCAAGGACTACATCTCGCACCCGACGGGCATCCGCGAGGTCCTTCGCGCCGCCCGGGGGCTCGGGGGCGGCCGCCTGGTCGCGGTCTTCAAGCCGTATCGCTTCACGATGATTCACTATCTTCAGGACGAGTACCGCGACGCGTTCCGCGACGCGGACCTGACCCTGATCACCGAGATGTACCCGGCGGGAGAGGTCCCGATCCCAGGCGTGGACACGGAGTTCCTGGTGCGGAAGGTCCGGTCGTCGGGCAGCAAGGTCGAGTACGTCCCGGACATGCAGGACATCCCCGAAGCGGTGCGCGGGCGCGCGGGGCCCGGGGACGTGGTCGTGTTCTTCGGGGGGGACGACCTGTTCCGGGTGGCCGACCGGTTCGCGGACGGTCTATCGGCGCGGGGGGCGACATGACGGTCGAGGGCCGGTCGTTCAGCGTGGTTGGCCTGGGGCGCAGCGGCTTCGCGGCCGCGAGGGTGCTGGCGCGCCGGGGTGCGGACGTGCTCGTGTCGGACGGCGCGGACACCGAGGACCTGCGCCGCCGGGCGGCCTCGCTGGGGCCGGGGGTGCGGGTCGTTCTCGGTCGCGAGGCCGTACGGCCCGGGGACACGGTGGTCCTGAGCCCCGGCATCCCCCCGTCCGCGCCCGTCTTCCGCGAGGCATACCGGTCCGGCGGCGAGGTCCTGGGCGAGGTCGAGTTGTTCTATCGTCTCTGGCCGGGCCGCATCGTGGCGGTCACGGGAACGGACGGCAAGAGCACGGTGACCACGCTCGTTGCGCACCTCCTGAACGCGGGGGGAATCCGGGCCCATGCGGCCGGGAACCTCGGCAACGCCCTGTGCGACCTCCTGGCCGCGGACGGCCCGGACCCGTCCGACGTGGTCGTGGCGGAGGTCAGTTGCTTTCAACTGATAACGACCTCGCGATTCCGGCCGTGGGTCGCGGTCGTGACCAACATCGCGGAGGACCATCTCGAATACCACGGGTCCTTCGAGGCCTATGTCCGGGCCAAGGCGCGCGTCCTGGCCAACCAGGCAGCCGGGGACTGGTTTGTGCGCAACCGCGACGACCCGGTGCTTGCGCAGTGGGTGCGGGCGGCGCACCCCCTGGCGCCCGACAATGGACAGGGGGTGCTCGAGGTCTCGCGCAACGGACCGGTCCGGGACGGGGCGTGGACGTGGAACGGGGTCCTGCACGCGGCCCGCCAGGGTCGGTCGGTCGCAGTCCTGGCGCGAGCGGACTTCGCGCCCGTGGGGCCGCACAATACGGAAAACGCCCTGCTCGCGATGGCCGCGGCGCTTCCGTTCGGGCTGGACGGCGAGGTCCTGGCGCGGGGGCTCGCCTCGTATTGCGGCTTGCCGCACCGGATCGAGTTCGTGCGGGAGGTCGGGGGCGTGCGGTTTTACAACGACTCGAAGGCCACGAATCCGCACGCGGCCGCCACGGCCTTGCGGGCCTTCGATGAGCCCCTGATCTTGGTCGCGGGCGGCCACGAGAAGGGTCTGCCACTGGACCCCCTGCTCGCCCGCGTCCCCGGGCGGTGCGCGGCGGTGGTCCTGTGCGGGGACAGCGCGGGGCGCATGGCGCGCGAGATGGACGGCCTGGCCCCGGTCGAGGTAGTCCCGGACCTCGAGGCGGCCGTGGTGCGAGCCTTCGAGCGGGCGCGCGAGGTGGCCGCGAGGGTCGTCCTGTTCTCACCCGCGGCGTCCTCCTATGACCGCTACCACGGCTTCGAGGAGCGGGGCGAGCACTTCCGGCGTGTCGTCGAGGGGTTGTAGGTGCGCAGGCGCCGGACGATCCTGGTGGACGGCTACAACCTGATTGGGGCCACCCGCGGCTTGCGGGCGCACGACCTGGAGCGGGCGCGCGAGGCCCTGCTGGACCGGATGAGCGCGTACACCCGCGCGCGGGGGCACGAGGTCTTCGTCGTGTTCGATGGCGCGGACCTGCCCGTGGACTACTACCCGCGCAAGGGGAGGGTCGGAGTCCGGGCGGTCTTTACGGACCCAGGCGAGAAGGCGGACCCTGTGCTGGTGGCCGAGGCGCGGCGGCGTCAGGGCCGGTGCGTGGTGGTCACGGACGACCGGGAGGTGCGCCGGGGGTGCGAGGAGGCCGGGGCCGTGGTCCTCGGGTGCGAGGAATTCGAGGCGTTCGTGCGCAGGGCGAGGGTCGCGGACCGCGGGTGCGCGCGGGCACCCGGCGGAGAGAAGGTGGTCGCGGCCCCCCCTCCCACCGTCTCGGAGGATGACCAGGAGGCCTGGGAGCGGTTCGCGGCCGGGGTCACGCCCCTGCGGGGACGTGGCCGGCCGGTGTCGCCTCCGGAGGTCGCGTCGCCGCCGAAGCGCCCCCTGGAAGACGACCCCTCGCTGGTCTCGGCCCTCCTGGAGGTCCCGGACGAGGTGGCGAGGCAACGGCTGGCGGAGGACGCGGCTCGCCCCCCGGAGTCTCCGCGCGGTGCCCGCGATGCCCGTCGTCGCCGGAATGTCCTTGAGGACCTGTGACGGCTCTTCGACGACCGGAGCATGGCCGGATAGGCAGACGGCCGCTCTGCCATCCCGCCTGGGATCGCGTATGATCTGGCCCTAGACGGCGAGAGGTCACGAAGAGGGGCTCGACGTCCGGAAGGTGACCTCGGAGGATCCCGCCGTGGTTCGGTCAGGGGGGAAACGGGTCACAGGACGAGCGGTCAGGTCGGGCGAGGACCTCCCTCCGCCGTGGTTCTCGACTTCGGACGGCCGATGTCGTCTATACCTGGGCGACTGCCTCGACCTGCTTCCGCGGGTCCCCGATGCCTCGGTGGACCTCCTCTTCGCGGACCCGCCCTACTTCCTGTCGGACGGGGGCACGACCTGCCACGCGGGGAAGCGGGTCCGGGTGGACAAGGGCGAGTGGGACACGCCGCCCGGACCCGACGAGATGCACGACTTCAACCGGCGCTGGCTGCGCGAGTGCCGGCGGGTCCTGACCGATGCGGGCTCCCTGTGGGTGTCGGGTACCCACCACGCAATCTTCTCGGTGGGATTCGCGATGCAGCAACTGGGGTTCAAGGTCCTAGGCGACGTCATCTGGGTCAAGCCCAATCCTCCCCCGAACCTGTCCTGCCGCTATTTCCGACACGCGACCGAGACCCTGCTGTGGGCCGCGAAGGGACCGAGGTCGCGCCACGTGTTCCACTACGACCTCTTGCGCCAGATGGCCGGCGGGAAACAGATGAAGAACGTGTGGATGATCTCGCCGCCCGTACCGTCCGAGAAGGCGCACGGGAAGCACCCGACGCAGAAGCCCCTGGCGCTGCTCGAGCGGATCATCCTGGCCACGAGCGACCCGGGGGCCCTGGTCCTGGACCCGTTCTTCGGCAGCGGCACCACGGCCCTGGCCTGCCTGTCGCTTGGACGGCGGTTCGTGGGGTTCGAGCGGGAACCGGCGTTCGCGGACCTGGCCCGGGCCCGGATCGAGGCGTTTCATGCGCAGGGGAGACTGTGCTAGAGCGGGGAGCGGTCGGGATGCGGTCGAAGGCGGTATGGGTTGCGGCCGTGGTCGCGCTCGGGTGCGGGTCGGGGTCGGCCGGGCGGGACATCCTCGTCGGGGACCCGTCGAGCGCCGAGGAGGGGGACGCGCGGGACGGGCCTGGCGATGCGGGGCTCGATGCGGTCGCGGACAGCGACGAGGCGTGGCCTGCACCCGATGTCTCGGACGGCGTTGCGGTCCTGGACGGGGCATCCACCCCGGACGACGCCGCGGGCGAGGCGGACGCCCCGCGACCCCCGCCGGTCTTCACGAGGCCCGACAAGGGCGACCCCGTGACCCCGGAGGAGGTCGCGGTGGCCACGGCGAAGTACCTGGAGATCCTGCGCGACACGCGCTACTTCGATGTCGTGGAGGAGCGGGCGCATGGCTGGCCCGAGTCCGATCCGCAAGGGCGTTACTGGTTCGCCACGTGGTGGAGCGGCGTGCGCGTGATCAAGCAGGACGGGCATGTGACGTACCGGCACTCCGCGGACGGCGCGGACAACAACGGGATGCGGACCGGCCCGATCCTGGCCGCCGCGTGCTTCGCGGACGCCCTGTGGGGGGGGCGAGCGCCCCTCGTGCGGCGGCTGGTCCGGGGATTCAACTCGTGGGTGCTCGCGATGGAGCGCGAGGCCGGTCCCGACACCGGGGTCCTGATGGCGCGGGCCCAGTATCCCGAGTCCGTCACGTCGCACGATGGCGGGCGCGAGGTCTTCATTGACTACTCGCTGAACCGGCCCGGCGAGGACAACGACGCTACAATTTACGTTCACAACCCCGACAATCCGTATTGGGGAGACATTTACATCAAAAACAAGCGGTCCAAGGACGACATCGGGCACATGCTGCTGGCCCTGGCGTTCCTGCCGGCGTGCACCGCGGACGCGGACCCCGCGTTCCGCGAGGACCTGGACCTGCTCGAAGCGTTGTACGGGGCCTGGGCGCGGCGCGTGGAGGACGACGGCTGGCGCATTGCCACCGTGGACCGGGACTGGAACGTCTATTGGCCCGAGGAGGACCTCGCCTTCTTCATCGAACTGGGCCACATCGAGTGCAAGTCCATGCTCGCGATCCGCCTATACGGGCGCGGGGACGAGGGGCCGCTCCAGTGCGGGGACGGGCTGAGCGCCCTGGACGAGGTGCAGGGGCTCAAGAACGACTTCCACCAGATCCAGCGCTCGTTCCACGAGGCCGCGGCGGCCGTGGCCTTCCTGCGGGGGCGGCCGGACCTCGCGGAGGCGATGCTCCGTGGGCTCGCGTGGCGACTCGACACGCTGATGGACGCCCGCGAGTCGGAGCAGCCCCCCGCGGTCCCGGGGGACCAGGACCTCGCGGAACTCGTGATGATGGCCGCGGCGGTCGGGGTCCCCCTGACCTCGCGGGAGGTCCGCTTCCTGCACGCCCGCATCGCGGAGGCGCACCAGACCTACCTGTCCGGCTCGATGACGCCCCACTACCATGTCTTCGACGCGGAAACCCCGGACGGCGAATACGCCTTCACCCCGGACGCGGGCGGGTTCTTCTGGCGCTACGTGGGCGCCCTGCTCGGGGTGTGCGCCTCGCCCTACCGCAACCCGACCTCGCGCCCGGTCCTGGATTGCGACGCGGTCCGTGAGGCCGGACGATGACGCACACAGATACGCCGCGCCGGGTCCGCCAGAATCGTGGGTTTGCGTCGTAGAACTTGACACACCTCCCGGCCATGCGCGGTCTTTCCGCATGAGCGTGGACGAGGTCCAGCGGATGCCCGACCTCCTGCGAGCCATCGAGCGGGAGGTGGACCGCAACCGCGTCGCAGGCCGGTTTCTCTTGTCCGGGTCCTCGAACCTCCTGCTGCAGTTCCAGGTGGAGGAGGGTCTGGCGGGCCGGGCGATCTATATCGAGATGCCCCCGATGACGAGGCGGGAGGCGCGCGGGGAAACGGCATCGAGACCGTTCCTCCTGGACTGCCTGGCGTCCGACGGCTTGCTGGAGGCGCGACCGTTCGAGCCGCTGCGGGTCGAGGACTGCCTGAAGGGGGGGATGCCGCCGGTCGTCCTGGATGGGGCTGCGTTGGACCTGTGGTTTCGCGGTCTCGAACAGACCTATCTCGAGCGGGATGTCCGGTCCCTTGCCCACGTGGGCGACCCTGCTTTGTTTCGGCAGGTATTTCGGTTGATTGCGTTGCGACCCGGCGGGGTCCTGAACCTGTCCGACCTTGCGCGGGGGGCCTCGGTGTCGCTGGATACGGTGCGCCGATACGTGGGGATCCTGGAGGCGTCCTTCGGCATCGTCCGGGTTCCGGCAATGCGATCCTGGAGGCGTGGCGGCCAGGGTCCGGGGTCTATCAGCGGACGTTGCAGGACGAATCACCAGAGGAACGGTCCCCGGCGTCACCGCACGAGGATCCCTGGGCACGGGAAGGCGCTCGTGAAGTCGCGGACGCGGGCCGCGATGCGGTCCAGGGCGTCCGGGTCGTCCACGTGGTCCGCCACCTCATGGAAGAAGGCCGCGATGCGGGCCATGTCGGGCTCCGTCATGCCCCGGCTGGTCACGGCCGGGGTCCCGAGGCGCACCCCACTCGGGTCGAAGGGCTTGCGCGGGTCGCCCGGAACCGTGTTGTAGTTGCACTCGAGCCCGGCCCGGTCCAGGGCCTTTGCGAACTGCTTGCCGGTCAGGCCTCGCGGTGTCACGTCCATCAGGATCAGGTGGTTGTCCGTCCCGCCCGACACCAGTTTGAACCCATACCCGGCCAGGGCCTCGGCCAGGGCGCGGGCGTTGCGGACCACCTGATGCGCGTAGTCGCGGAACGCGGGCGTCGCGGCCTCGCGCAGGGCCACCGCGATCCCGGCAGTCGTGTGGTTGTGCGGTCCCCCTTGCAATCCGGGGAACACCGCCCTGTCCACGGCCTTCGCAAAGTCCTCGCGGCACAGGATCATGGCCCCGCGCGGCCCGCGCAGGGTCTTGTGGGTCGTGGTCGTGACCACGGGCGCGTGCGGCACCGGGCTCGGGTGGGCCCCGCCCGCGACCAGTCCCGCGATGTGCGCCATGTCCGCGAGGAACACCGCCCCGACCTCGTCCGCGATGGCCCGGAAGGCCGCGAAGTCAATCACCCGCGGGTACGCGGTCGCCCCGGCGATGATCAGTCGGGGTCGCTCGCGCCGGGCCAGGTCGCGCACCTGGTCGTAGTCCATCCGACCCGTCTCGAGATTCACCCCGTACTGGACACTGCGGAACCAGGCCCCGGTGATGGACACGTTCCACCCGTGCGTCAGGTGCCCGCCGTGCGTCAGGGCCATGCCCATCACCGTGTCCCCGGGCTTGAGCAGGGCAAAGTACACGGCCAGGTTTGCCGGAGACCCGGAATAGGGCTGCACGTTCGCGTGGTCCGCCCCGAACAGGGTGCGCGCGCGCTCCACGGCCAGCGACTCGAGCGGGTCAATGACCTGCTGGCCCTCGTAGTAGCGCTTCCCCGCGTACCCCTCCGAGTACTTGTTCGTGAGCACGCTCCCCGTGGCTTCGAGCACCGCCCGAGACACGTAGTTCTCGGACGGGATCAGCCGGACCTTCTCGAACTCGCGCCGCTCCTCGGCCGCGATCAGGGACGCGACCTCCGGGTCCGCCTCGCGCAGGGATGGCTGCATCACGGGAGACCTCCTCGCCTGTCAAGAAACGTGGGCGTAGGCGTGGGCGATCCCCCCTGCGCCCGGCAACGCCTTCCACGCTTCCGTTTCATCCATCCGGGTGCACGCGCCCATGGGAACTCGTTTCGGGATCGCAACTGCCCCCTACTCGCCCGACCCCGTCAGGGCCCGCAGGCGCAACCGCACCGCCTCGACCCGCGCGGGGTCCTTCACGGTCTCGATATGGCGCCGATACGCCACGGCCGCGGTCTCGAGGTCCCCCTGCCGTTCGGCCAACCTCCCGAGGTTGTACCAGCACGCCGAGCACGACGGGTCCACCACCGTGGCCTGCCGGTATTGCCCGAGCGCCCCCGCCAGGTCCCCTTCACCCTCCAGGAACGACGCAAAGCACGCGAGCACCCCCGCGTCGGACGGGTAGCGGGCCAGGGCCTCCCGCACGGCCTGCTCCGCGCACACCCGGTCGCCCGACCACGAGCACGCCTGGGACAGCGCCAACAGCGCGTCCCGGTCCCCGGGCCGGATGTTCAGGGCCTCGCGCAACTGGACCACCGCGGTCTGGAAGTCGCGGGTCGCGGTCGCGGCGAGCCCGAGGTCGTAGCGCGCCTCGAACCAGTCCGGATGTTCGCGGGCGAGGCGCGTCAACGTCTCGACCGCCTCGGAGGCCCAGCCGGCGCCCATCCGCGCCACGGCCCGATTGAGCGTGATGTCCTCGTCCCCGGGCCTGGCCGCGTGCAGGGCGTCGAGGAGGGCCGTGGCCTGGTCCGCGCGTCCCACCCGTGCGAGCGCCACGGCGAGGTCATTGTCAATCGCGACCGACCCCGGATGCCCTTGCCTCGCCTTCTCCAGGTGCGCGACAGCACCTTGGGCGTCGCCCTCGGCCAGGAGGGTCCGGCCCATCAGGTAATGCCACCCCGGGGTCTCGCGCGTGGAGGCTGGCATCTCGCCCAGGGCCTGCCGGGCCTCGATCACCCGCCCCCCGACCAGAAGTGTCCGCACGCGCTGGAACTCCCGGCCCCCGAGCCCGATCCGGTCGAGTTCCTGGGCCTGCCAGGAACCGGCGCACGAGGCCGCTACGAGAAAGAGCGACGCCGCCAGACCCTGAGTCGTGCGCGACATCCTGGCCACCCTACCGAGCCACGTCCTTCGAGATCCGCATCGGGCAATACGTCGGCCCGCACATCGAGCAGAACGGCGATTCCCGGTACCGTGGCCCCGGCAGCGTCTGGTCGTGGTACTCGCGCGCCCGTTCCGGGTCCAGGGACAGGGCGAACTGCCGCTCCCAGTCGAAGGCGTACCGGGCGCGGGCCAGTTCGTCGTCGCGGTCGCGCGCCCCGGGAAGGCCCCGCGCCACGTCCGCCGCGTGCGCCGCGATCTTGAACGCGACGAGCCCGGTGCGCACATCCTCGATGTCGGGCAGGCCCAGGTGTTCCTTGGGCGTGACGTAGCACAGGAAGTCCGCGCCCGCCATGGCCGCGAGCGTGGCCCCGATCGCGCCTGTGATGTGGTCGTAGCCGGGGGCGATGTCGCAGACCAGGGGGCCGAGCACATAGAACGGTGCGCCGCGGCAGACCTCTTTCTCGCGCTGGACGTTCCAAGTGATCTGGTCGGCCGGGACGTGGCCCGGCCCCTCGATCATCACCTGGACCCCGGCGTCCCACGCGCGTTGCGTCAACTCGCCCAATGTCTCGAGTTCCGCCATCTGGGCCGCGTCCGAGGCGTCGTGCAAACAACCCGGCCGCAACCCGTCCCCGAGCGACAGGGTCACGTCGTGCTCCGCCGCGATCTCCAGAACGCGATCAAAATATTCATAATACGGATTTTCACGGTCATGCGCCTTCATCCAGCGCAGCATCAGGGCCCCGCCGCGACTCACGACTCCGGTCAGGCGACGACCCACGAGCCGCGCGTGCTCCCGCAGGACCCCGGCGTGGATCGTCATGAAGTCCACGCCCTGCTCGGCCTGCCGGGCCACAACCCCGAGGAAGTCGTCCACGGTGAGGTCCGCGCTGTCCTTGACGCGGTCCACGGCCTCGTACACCGGGACGGTCCCCACCGGGACCGGGCAAATCTCGAGCACCGCCCGGCGGATGTCCTCGATCCCCGGCCCGGTCGAGAGGTCCATCACCGCATCCGCCCCGTATCGCAGGGCCACCTGGACCTTCTCGACCTCCTCGGTCAGACAGGACGTCGTCTGCGACCGCCCCAGGTTCACGTTGACCTTGACGCGCAGGCCCGCACCGATGCCCACGGGTCGCAGGTTCCCGTGCGCCGGGTTCGCCGGGATGACGATGCGGCCTGCCGCGACCCCCGACACGACCTCGGACACCGGCAATCCCTCCTCGCGCGCCACGGCCGCGGCCTCGCGGCTCACGACGCCCTGGATCGCCAGGGTCCGCTGGGTGCGACCCGCGTCTTTCCGTTCCGTCTCCAAGTTCCGGCACCTCGCTTCGCACGACCGGTCACCGGTTTGATACCGCGTTTTCCAGCGGACGGCAAGGACGAAAGGCGAAATCCGCATTCCGCTTCCAATGGCTTCCCTCCATTTCATCCACCGTCGCTCCGCCTCGCGCTATCATCGTGGCGACTCGCAACGAGGACGGCCGATGTCCCGTCTCTGGCTCACCGCGGTCTTTCTCGGGCTCATCGCCTGCGGGACCCAGGAAACGCGGGCCGGGGCCGACGACGTGGGGACCGTGCCGGACGCCGGGGCCGCCCTCGAGGGCGTCGCGGACCCTTCCGATGGCGGTCGTGACCCGGACGGTGGCGAGCCCGGTTTCCTGGACGAGGCGACCACCGGCCTCGCGGACGAGGCCTCCGCGGATTCTTCGCTCGACCTTCCGGGCCGCGACGACCTCCCCGCCGATGTCGTGCCCGGCGACGTGGTCCAGGACGCGCCGCCCACGCCCACCTGCGACGACCCGGTGCCCTTTTCTTCCGGGCCGTACGGGACCACCGTGTACGACCTCGCGGCCCCATTCACGTTGCCCACGACGACCGGTGCGTACGATTTCCAGGTTGCCTGGACCGGGTGCGACAGCCACCTCTTCGTCCTGCACGCCGCGGGGTACGACTACTCCGAGGGCCTGTGGAAATCGAATCCTCGCTGGCTCTTCGAGGAATCTCCCCAGAACGCCCGCTTCTTCTTCCTGTCGTTCGATGCGACCGCGGCGGAAGACGTGGCCCGGATGCAGGAGTCGGTGGACGCGGCGCTCCAGAAACTGCCACCGGCCGACGCCGCCTGGTGGGCGGGCCGCGTCCACTACGTGCCGGTGCCGGCCACGCAGGTCGAGGGCTGGGTCGGCGACGTCCTGCGGGCGCGCGGGTACTTCGCGTTCGCAATTGACCGGTTCCAGCGAATGCGGGAGGTCGGGCTCCTGATGAACATCGCCTGGGACCAGGTCCACCCGCAACTCATGTATCTGGCCAACGAGGTCCGCCATTTCAACTTCGAGCGCGAGCGCGAGGCGAGGATGACGGCCGAGACCGCCACGGTCCTGACCGTGTTCGACCGGGTCGTGACCCAGGGCGACGCCAACCACGCCGACGTGGTCTTCCCGGACGCCGAGGTCATGAGCGGCTTCGATTCGCTCGAGGTGGACCTGCTCATGGACTGCGACGACCCCGCGTCCTGCGAGTGGGACTACCTCGCGCGCCTCTACCTGTGCGACGCCGGGGACCCGGAACGATGCGACACGGAGGTCGCGCGATGGGTGACAACGTACGGCCGCGACGGGCGATGGGTGACCGACATCAGCCCGATGCTCGCGTTCCTCGCGGAGGGCGGTGCCCGCCGGATGCGCTTCGATTCGAGCAGCCAGTCCTACGTGACGACCCTGCGCCTGCGACTGCTGAACCGCGGCAAGGGCGCGCGCCCGGTCCAGGCCCTGCCGTTGTTTCGAGGCAGCGCCCCCTTCGACCTGGCGTACAACGCTCGCTGGAGGCCCGTCGAGTTCGAGGTCCCCGAGGGCGTCCGCCGCGTCGAGATCGTGGCCCTGATCACCGGCCACGGCTTTGGCAGCGACCTAGCGAACTGCGCCGAGTTCTGCAACCACACCCACCACTTCCGGGTCAACGACGGTCCGGAACACGTCAAGGCGCACCCGATGGCCGGCACCCTCTTCGGCTGCCAGGACCAGGTGCCGGACGGCGTGGTGCCCAATCAGTACGGCACGTGGTCGCTGGGACGGGGTGGGTGGTGCCCGGGCTACGACGTGAAGCCGTGGGTGGCGGACGTGACGGACGACCTCGTGCCCGGCGCGACGCAGACCGTGACGTACCGGGCCCTGTTTCAGGGCCACGACTACGACCCGCAGCCCGTGCCGGACCCCACCGGGTTCCCGGCGCACCTGGACATCGCGTCCTATCTTGTCTTCTGGAAATGACCGCCCGGCCCCGGGGCCGTTCACCCCTCGTCCAGGTTGCCATGCAGGAAGGCCTCGGCGAAGCGGAATGACAAGCCCAAAGGGCCGTTTGACATTCCCCATGGGTCTCGCGTACGGTATGGCGAGTTCCCTCGCAACCCGAAAGGAGGTACGACTTGGAAACTTCGGAACTGCTTCCCATCAGCACCGCGACGTTCGCCCGCATGCTCGACCAGGTCGGGTACGGCCACTACCAGATTGACGAGGAGGCTGGGCGCGTGGTCCTGGACATCCAGGGTGACGAAACGCTCCTGCGACTTCATGTCATCGTGGGCAAGACCTCGACCGGCGAGGTCTGGTACACCCGGTTCCTGTCGTTCTCGCTGGATTTCGAGCCGCGCAAGGCCGGCGTGGACCGAGGCACCCTGATCGAGTGGCTCAACCGCAAGAACGCGGACGTGATCTTCGGGCGCTATTACTACGACGAGGGGTCGGACACGGTGGCGTTCGAGGTCTCGGCCCCGGGCAACCGCGGACTCGTCGAGGACGACTTCCTCGACCTCCTCCGCATCGCGACGGTGTCGGTGGACCGAAGCCACGCCGAACTGAAGGCCCTCGTGGCGGACGCTTGACAGACGGCGCGTTCCGGGCCGATCAGCCCAGTTTGCCCACCAGGGTGAACGCGATGACGAGCGCGTAGATCACGAGCGACTCGATCAGGGCGAGCGCGAGGATCATTGGCACGAACATCTTGCCGGCCGCGCCGGGGTTGCGCGCGATGCCCTCGAGGGTCGCCGCCGCGGCCCGACCCTGGCCCAGGGCCCCGCCGAACGCGGCGATCGCGATGCCGAAGCCCGCCGCGATCGCGATGAACTTCTTGACCGAATCCGGGTTGTCCGCCGCGCCGCTCTGCGCGAGCGCGGCCGGGACCACCAGCACGAGCGACATCAAGGCCAGCCCCAACGTCTGAAGCGTCTTCCTCACCAGAGCCATCGTTGCCTCCTCTTGCAGTCCATTGCGTTCCAGCGGGGGACCCTCCCCCCACACCCTTCCCGGGGCACGCCCCGGACACACCCGATCTCAGTGCTCCCCCTCGGCCATGGCCAGCGAAATATAGACCGTCGAGAGGATGCAGAAGACGAGCGTCTGCACCACGGACACCAGGAGCCCGAGCAGGACGAACGGCACGGGCACGAACGGGATCGCCATCGCCACGAAGGCCGTGAGCACCGCATGGTCCCCGAAGATGTTTCCCAAGAGACGCACGCTCAGGGACACGGGCCGGGCCACGTGGCTGATCATCTCGATCAGAAACATCAGAATCATGAGCGGCAGGGCATACCACTTCAGGATGGGGCCGAAGAAGTGCTTGAAGTATTTCAACCCATGCGCCTTGACCCCGTAGTAATGGGTCAGAACGAAGACGCAACTGGCCATCGCCAGGTTCGTGTTGAGATTGTCGGTCGGCGGCAGGAATCCGGGGATCAGGCCGAGGAGGTTCGAGAACAGGATGAAGGTGCCGAGGGTCCCGATCAGGGGCAAGAACTTCAGGGCGTGCTCGCGGCCCATGATCCCTTCCATGAGCCCGAGCAGGGCGTCTGCGAGGACCTGGAACAGGGCCAGGGGGTTGAAGCGGCGCTCGGGCAGCAGGCGGTCGGGGTCGGACCGCATCCGCCGGACCGCCAGGGCCAGCAGGACCAGGACCAAGGCCGCGACCAGCACGCCGAACACGACGTGATGGACGTCGGTGACCGGCGCGTGCTCGATCACGGTGCGGCCGAAGCGCATCTCGACGAACTCCTGAACGGTGACCGGCACGAAGTAGTCGGCCAGGGACCAGTGGTGCTCCCCGCCGCCATGTTTCCCGCCGTGCCCGGCGTCGCCCGCCTCGTGCTCGGTCCCGGCGGCCACGTGCGATTTCTCGGAGCCGGCGGAGGGGCCGGCCCACAGGACTAGGGCCGTCACGGTCACGAGGGCCCGCGTCTTCATCGTCGTCACTCCAGGGTCAGGTCCAGTCGCCGCAAGGACAGGTGGAGCGCGCCACCCAGGATGGCGAGCCCCGACACCGACAGCCCCGCCACGAACCACGCGACGTCCATCGGGACGTACCGCACCGCCAGATACACGAGCAAGACCAGGAGCACGAACTTGAGGCCGAGCGCAAGGCCGTACGGCCAGCGCGGCCCGGTGTGGGCGATCAGGCGGCGTGCGAGGAATCCGAGTCCGGCCAGGTTCGCGGTCCCGAGGAGCCCGCCCGCCGCGACCCCCGCGA
This sequence comes from Deltaproteobacteria bacterium, assembly GCA_037442805.1. Classification (GTDB taxonomy): domain Bacteria; phylum Myxococcota_A; class UBA9042; order DTJE01; family DTJE01; genus DYKK01. Next base: position 724 of record JBBIPO010000039.1, on the reverse strand, counting down.
CGGACCCGGGCGACCCCGACAGGGCGAAGGCCAGCAACAGGGCCAGCCCGAAGAGGGCCCCGTCCAGCCAGAGCGTCCACTTCAGGAACGACGCCGCTGTCACCTCAACCCCCGTCCGAGTCGCCGGGCCAGTACCGGCGCGCCGTGCGCCAGACCCCGCGAAATCCCGCCGCGACCCCGCACCCGAGGAACAGGAACATCAGCCACGGCGCGGTCCCGAGTCGCGCGTCCAGCCAGTCCCCGACAACGTAGCCGACCGCCACGGCCACGGCCAGTTCGATCCCGACCGACGCCACCATCAGGGCGGCCCGCCAGGGGGATTCCTGGTCCCTCCCGCCGGTCATGCCCTCCTCGGGGCACAAGGCTTGGCTTTCCTAGCACCGGGGTCGTCTCGATGTCAACTGGAAGGCACGCCTCCGAATGACCGATGTCAAGGGCCGCCGCGCCCCATCGGGCAACTGTGGGGACGCGGGCGTGGGGGAACATTGTGCCTTGAAGTCTCATCTGAAGAACGCGACCAATTCTCAACCTCCGGTCCCCCTGGGGACGCGAGCGCCTGCTCGCGTAGGGCCGCGACCGTGAACGGTGGCCGTGTCCGTTTCCGTGTCGGTGACCGTGTCCGAGTCCGTGTCCGCCTCGGAGCCCCTGCCGGACCCCCGACCCCGGACGCCGGACCCCGGTTCCCGTGGGGACGCGAGCGCCTGCTCGCGTATGGCCGCGCGAG
>JBBIPO010000038.1:3286-25290 GCA_037442805.1 Deltaproteobacteria bacterium | reverse complement strand
AGGCCGCCGCAGGCGGCCCTTGGCCTTGACCCCCGTAGGGCCGGACAGGGCGCATTTCTGGACGCGGTCGAGCCACCGACCAGGAGGCCCGGGGGCGAAGACCGGGCCCCGGAGCGGGGTTCCGGGGTCCGGCGTCCGGGGTCCGGGGTCCGGTAGCGACTCCGTGACAGTCACGGACTCCGACACGGTCACGGACCCCGTCACGGTCACGGAGTCCGGGGTCCGGCGTCCGGGGTCGGGGGTCCGGCAGTGACTCCGTGGCGGTCACGGACACGGCCACGGACACGGTCACGGTCACGGACACGGGATCCGGAAGGGACTCCGAGGCGAACACGGTTCCGGTCACGGTCCCGGACTCCGACACGGCCACGGTCACCGATCCGACCCGGAATTCCAGACAGGGTTGTGCAGTTGGCATCTGGGATGTCGAACCCCTATCATCGGGCGGGCTCGGGCTCGCGGAGAGGTCGTGTTGGAATGAAACCTTTTCACTTGATGTTGTTTGGTGTATCGCTCATCGGCGTGTCCCCCGCGTGGGCGAACCGCGGCGATGCCCGCCTGTCCCGCGAGGACCTGGCGCCGGTATTCCAGGATTCGCGGGCCACCGTGGCCCTGACCCTGCTCCGGGCGGGAAATGCACAGGACGCGCTGGACCGGTTGCGCCCGCTCGCATTCGGCAAGGGCCGTCCCGAACACGTCGAGCGCCTGCGCTTCTTGATCGCCCTCGCCGCCGGCCAGGTCCGGGACCACGAGGCGGTCCTGACCGCCCTGGACGGCCTCGAGGAAACCATCCCCCTCGTCAGCGATCACGTACGAACCTTGCGCGGCCGGGCCCTCGCAGCCCTCGGCCGTCACCGCGAGGCCGTCGCCCTCCTGTCCACCGTGCCCCAGGATTCGCCCGCGAACGGGAGGGCCCGCATGGTCCTTGGGGATTCCCTGATGGCGCTCGGTCGGCCGGCGGAGGCCGCCGCCGCGTACCAGGCGGTCTTCGATGGGGGCCGGCGGGACCCCGAGGTCGCGCAGAAACTCGCGTCGGCCCTGGCGGAGTCCGGGCGCAAGGACGAGGCCGTCTCCCTGTTGCGGCGCCTGTATTTTTGCACCGCCGGGGCTGGAAGGACGGCCTATGGAAAGGCGCTCGAGTCTTTGGGGGCGTCACTGGTCCCGACCGAGGCGGAGCGCCTGGACCAGGCCACGGCCCTGCTCGAGGTCCATGCGAGCCGGGATGCCATCCAGGCCGTCCTCCCCCTGACCCGAAGTCAGGACCCTTCGATCCGGTGCGGGGCCCTCTGGGTCCAGGCCCGCGCCCTGACGAAACTGCGCCGCCACTCCGAGGCCTGGCCCCTTTTCCAGCGCGTGGTGGGCGAGTGCGAGGGACGGCTGGACCTGGCCTCGGCGCTGTATCACGCGGCCCGAACGGCCTTGCGAACGGGCCGCGACGACGAGGTCGCGCGCCTGGCCTCGCGCCTGCGCGAACGCTTCCCCGATTCCTCCCTCAACGACGACATCGCGACCTGGCGCGCCCGGGTCGCCCTGAAGGCCGAAAACGCGCGCGAGGCCGAACGCATTCTCGAGGACTCCCTGAAGTCGTGGCCTCAAGGCGACATGGCCCTCGAATCCGCCTGGCTGCTCGCCTGGGGGGCCTTCCGCGGGAAGGCGTACAAGACGGCCCTCCGGCGCCTCCAGTCGGGGCTCGAACTCGCCATCGCCCGCCACGACCCGGATTACGGCTCACGCTTCGCGTACTGGAAGGCCCGAACCCTCGCGCTCCTCCGCCGCAAGAAGGCCGCGCACGAGGCGTACGAGTCGTGCGTCCGCGACTTCCCCATGACCTACTACGCCCACCTGGCCCTGGCCCAACTCGCGGACCGCCACTCCCCCGAACCGATCCTCGCCCGCCTCGCCGTGAAGCCGCCGTACGGCCCCTTTTTCACGCCCGCGAGGTCCTCGTCCCTGCGCGAAGGCCCTGTGGCCCGGGCCCTGTGGTTCGCGCGGACGGGGCTTCTCGACATGGCGCTGGCCGAGGTCGGGAACGCGGACGCGAGCGACCCGGACCAGGCGTGGTTCAAGGCGCTCCTGCTGGACGCGGCCGGCGACGCCCGCCAGGCCCATCGCCTGGCGGCCCGCGCCCTGAAGGCCGCGGGCGGATTCTGGCCCGACGTGGCCACCGCCGACTACTACCGCATCGCGTATCCTCGCCCCTTCACGCGCGAGATCGAACACGCGGCCCGGGAGTCCCACGTAGACCCGTTCCTCCTGTGGGCCCTAATGCGCGAGGAAAGCGCCTTCAACCCCTCGGTGGAATCCCACGCGAACGCCATCGGGTTGATGCAGCTGATCCTGCCCACGGCGCGCGAGATGGGAAAGCGGCTGAAACTGACCGCCACGCCCGACACCCTGCGCCGCCCCGAGGTAAACATCCGCCTGGGCGCGGCGTACATCGCCCTGCTGTTGCGGCGCTTCCACAACCCCTTGCTCGCCATCCCGGGGTACAACGCGGGGGGCGGGGCCATCGCGTCATGGCTCCGGGCCAATCCCGGCGTTCCGGTGGACGTCTTCGTCGAGGAGATCGGGGCCGAGGAAACGCGCAACTACGCCCGCAAGGTCTTCGAATCCTATGCGGCCTACCGCTTCCTGTACGGCCGGGGCGCGGACCGTTTCGTGACGGTCCGGTTCGAGCGCTGACCTCCCGGAGATGGTAGGATCGGCTGCCGTTGGAGAGGCCCATGAAGCAGGCCGTCGCGTCGTGCGTGACCATCGTCCTCCTCGCCATCGGTCCGGCGTGCCGCTCCCGCTCGGATGGACCCGTCCCCGCCCGCACCCTCCCCGAGACCACCGAGGCCTCGTACCGCCGCCCGCTCCTGATGGACGCGCACACCCATTTGAGCCCCTTCGCCATCCCCGTCATCCGCCGCATCATGGACGAAAACGGCATCGAGGTCATGGTGAACCTCTCGGGGGGGAACCAGGCGGACCGCGGACTGGACCTCAGCCTGAAGATGTCGCGCGTCCTCCAGGGCCGGGTCTTCCACTGCTACAACCCCGACTGGTCCCGCGTGGACGAGCCCGACTTTGCGGTCGTGGAGGCCTTGCGCCTTCAGGACGCCGTGTCCCGCGGCTTCGTGTGCCTGAAGATCTCCAAGGCGCTCGGGTTGTACGTGCGGACCGGCCACGGGGTTCTGCTGGCCGTGGACGACCCGATGCTCGACCCCCTGTGGGAGGCCGCGGGCCGTCTGGGCATCCCCGTGTACCAGCACGTGGCGGACCCCAAGGCCTTCTTCGAACCCATGGACGAGCGCAACGAGCGCTACGACGAACTGCGCCTGCACCCTCACTGGTCCTTCCACGGCGGGGACTGGCCGTCCTGGTCCGAGATGCTGGACGCCTTCGAGCGTCTCGTGGCACGCCACCCCGAGACGACCTTCATCGGGGTCCATTTCGGCAACGCCGCCGAGGAACCGGAGCGCGTCGCGCGGATGCTGGACACATACCCCAACTACTTCATTGACATCGCGGCGCGGGTCCCGGAGTTCGGCCGCCATGACCCGGACCGCATGAGAGATTTCTTCATAAAATATCAGGATCGCATCTTGTTCGGCACGGATATCGGGATCTCCCCGAGGCACCTGATGCTCGGGTCCAGCGGCGAGGACGAGCCCACGACCGACGACGCGAGGCGTTTCTACGCGACGCACTTCCGTTACTTCGAGACCCGCGACCGCCAGATGGACCACCCCACGCCGATCCAGGGCCGCTGGAAGATTGACGCGATCGGCCTGCCGGGGGAGGTCCTGGACAAACTGTACCGCGGGAACGCCCTGCGCCTGCTGCGCCTCCCCTTGCCTTCCGCCACGCCTCCCGCGAGCCCGTGACGGCGCAAGGGGTCGGCACAGCCCGACCACCCCCACCATCCCCACACGCGGACACAACCAGAGCCCTGCGGGAGGCCGGGCCGACGAGTCATGCGCCCACGAGCCGGAAGACCACGGCCGCTGCGACGAGGGCCACGGTTACCAGCGAGATCACCGCGTAGTGCGGGTCACCCTCGTGCAGGAAGAGGACCGCGCATAGGAGGAGGCGCCCCACGGACACGCCCACGAGGGCAACGAGGCCCGCCAGGACCACGACCCCACCGGGCAGGGACGCGCACCAGTCCAAACACCGCTCGCCGGAAAGAGCAGCAAGCCCCCCCGCCGTCGGCAAGTCCCCGTGCGCCGCGAGGATGGCCACCCCGACCACCGTCACGAGCACCGCGGCGAAGGCGCCAAACCGCATGAAGCCCGCGATGATGCGCTCGATGCTCACGGCGCCCCCCCTACTCCCTCGCCCCCGTCAGGGCCTGGTATCCCATGAGCGCGGCCAGCAGGAACAGCATCCCCACGAAGGCGTGGCGCAGGCGCGAATCCCGGACCCGGGGCATCACCCGCGCGCCCAGCAGCGACCCGAAGAACACCCCGATCGTCACGGGGCCTGCGACCAGAGGGTGGACCTCGCCCATCGCGAAGTACGCCGTGGCCCCGGCCGCGGCCGTGATGCCCATCATGAAGTTGCTGGTGGCCGTCGCGGCCTTGATGGGCATCCCCATCACGGCGTCCATCACCGGAACCTGAAAGATGCCGCCCCCGACCCCGAGCAGGCCCGACACGAGCCCGGCCCCGAGCATGGACAGCAGGCCAAGATGCACGTGGCGGACCCCGTAGCGGACCGTCTCGCCCGTCGCGCGGTCCTCGTAGCGGCCGGTCAGGGACAGGGAACGCTCCAGGAACCCCCCGGTTCCGGGGGGAACGGCCCGGTCCCGGTGGCGCCGGAGCATGGCGAGACCCGCGACCACCAGGACCACCGCAAAGACGCCGGTCACCACGCGCCCACCCGAGACCTTCCCCACGAGCACCCCGGTCAGGGCCCCCAGCACCGACAGGGAGGACGCCAGGATCCCGAGCCTCAGGTTGGACAGGCGGTCGCGCACATAGACAGCGGCCGCCGCGGACGAGGTCGCCACGACCCCGACCATCGAGGCCCCGACGGCGAGGCGGACCGGGACGTGCAGGACGCTGACCAGGACCGGGACCACGACGATGCCGCCGCCCACGCCCATCATAGCGCCGATGAATCCCGCGAACAGGGACGTCGCGAACAGGAGGAGGGGCGTTTCCACGGGGCTACGAGACCTCGACCACCTCGCCGGAACCGATCCCTCCACCCACGCAGCGCGACGTGACGCCGAAGCGCCCCCCGCGGCGCCGCAACTGGTGCACCATGTCCGTCAACTGCCGCGCCCCGGTGCATCCGACCGGATGGCCGATCGACACGCCGCTGCCCCACTGGTTGACCCGCTCCACCTGGAGGTCCGGCAGGTCGTGGAACGCCGCGGCCACCACGGCGGCGAAGGCCTCGTTGATCTCGAAGAAGGCCACGTCCCCGAACGAAAGTCCGGCCTTCCCGAGCAAACCCGGGATGACCTTGAAGGCCCCCTCGCCCATGAACTCGCGCGGGACCCCGACGTTGTGCCAGGCGACCAGGCGGGCGATCGCCTTCTTCCCCAGCCGTGCCGCGGCCTCCTCGCTGGCGAGGACGAGCGCCGCGGCCCCGTCGTTGATCGAGGAGGAGTTCATCGCGGTGATGGTTCCGCCCTCGGGCTTGAAGTACGGCTTCTGTTTCGCGAGGTCCTGAAGCGTCACGGGTCTGGGCCCTTCGTCGCGCGCGACCACGACCGGTTCCCCCTTGCGCTGCGGGATGCTGACCGGGAACACGTAGTCCGCGAAGAAGCCACCCTCCCAGGCCGCCAGGGCATTGTGGTGCGAGCGGTATGCGACCTCGTCCTGCTCCTGGCGGGTCACGCCGTACTTTTCCACCAGGCGCTCCGTCAGCAGCCCCATCAGCTCGCCTTTGGGTCCGACGTTCGTGTCCATAAGGGCGCCCATGATCCCGTCCACGAGCGTCATGTCGCCGTACAGTTGCGCCTTCGTTCGACCGGTGTACAGGTAACGCGGGACGTTGGACATGCTCTCGACGCCGCCCGCGACCCCGACCTCGACCTCGCCGAGCAAGATGCGGCGCGCGAGCGAATGCACGGCCGCCCCCCCGGACGCGCAGTTCTCGTGGAACGTGGTTCCCGGACTCGTGCACGGGACGCCCGCGAACTCCGCCGCGACCTTGGCCAGGTTGGGCGACCGCGGGTCCTGCATGACCCACCCCATGCACGTGTACTGGACCTGCTGCGGCTCGAGTCCGGCCGCAGCGATGGCCTTCCCGATGGCCAGGGTCGCGAGTTCTCGCGCTTGCAGGGAGGCCAGCCCTCCCCCGATGGCCCCGATCGGCGTGCGAACCGCGCTCAAGATGACGACCTTGCTCATGAATCACCTCCTGTGGCCCCTGTCCCCGCCCCCGCGGGGACTCGTCGGGGAGCGATGCTAGCACGCGCGTCACGCGACGAACACGAAGTCCCGGCCCTCGATCAGCCCCATCGCCAGCAACGACGCGCGAATCTCCTCTCGGGCACCCCAGGCCGCGACCGCGCACAGCAGCGGTTCTCCCCGATACCGGACCACTTCGCGCCAGTCCAGGATCGGCGCCTCGTTCGCCACGCGGCGCCCGACCTTCGCGGGGTCAATGTCGTAGAAGCGCGCGACCCGGACCCCGTGGGCCTTCAGCGCGCGACGCCACAGTCGCCCCTCGCGTCCGGCGCCCCAGATCTGGACCTCGCGGGCGCCGCGCAGGAACGAGGCGACCACGTGCCCGACCTTCAGCCGCCGGAAAGCGTTGCGGGAGTATCGCGGGTCACGCCGGGTCATCCGGCCCGGCGTGTCGCGCCACCGAAAGAGGATGCGCGGGACCTTGGCCATGCGCCAGCCGGCCGCGTGCAGGCGCAGCCACAGGTCGTAGTCCTCCGGGAACGGACCTTCCCGGTACCCCCCGACGGAGAGCACCGCCTCGCGCCGGAACAGGACGCTCGGGTTGACAAGCGGGGATTCCACGAAGACCTCACGTCCGATGTCCTCCGGCTCGACGAGGCCGTTCAACCACGCCTCGTATCGCGCCATGCCGTCGCGCAGCGCCTCGCGCGGGAAGCACTCGACCAGGCAGCCGATCACGGCCAGATCGGGCCTCCTCCTGGCGAGGCCGACCTGGGCCTCCAGACGCTCCGGGTGGCACACGTCGTCCGCGTCCATCCGCGCCACGAGGTCGCAGCGGGCCTCCCGGATCGCCTCGTTGGCGGCCTCCACGATCCCCCGGTGGGGGCGCCTGATGACGCGGATTCGCGGGTCCATGCGCGCGAGTTCTCCCAGGATGACCGGGGTCTCGTCCGTGGACCCATCATCCACGACCACGAGTTCCCAGTCGCGCAGCGTCTGTGCCTGAATGCTCTCGACCGCCTCCCGCACCGTCCCGGCGCCATCGAACACCGGCATGGCCACGCTGACCACTGGTCCCGCCATTCTCGGGTCCCCCCTCCCGTTCCAGACGCCATGCTACTCCATGCGGACCGGCAAGGACGTCCCCCTCGCCGTTCGATACGGACGAATTGTGGCCAGGAGCGGGTTCTTGACTCTTGCCGCGGTTCATCGCACCGTATGGCGGCCCTTCGGCACGGAGACGCCATGGACGCCGCCCAGAACCCTTCGCCGGCCCCTCGCCCCGCCCGCCAGGTGCGCCTGTTCGTGGCCCTGATCCTGGCGGGCGTTGCGTGCCTGGTCCTGATCTTGTCCTGGATGTATCCGTCGTGGAAGACGACGCGGGGATTCGAGGAACCCAAGGTCGTGACGGTCCGCGTGGACGACGAACCGTTCCTGAAGGTGGCGCTCGCCCCCGGGGAGCGCTACCGCCCCATCGAGGTGATGGCGGGGACTCGCGTGGAGGCGTCGTGCGAGGTGGTCGCGACCTCCCCCGAACGGCGCTTCCAGTTCCAGGGGTTCGGCCAGACGTTCGACGGCGCGGACTGCGTATTCACCGTGAGCGTGCCCGACGAGGTCGGTCGCTTCGAATCGCTCCGCTTCCGGTATTTCAACGGCCCCGCCACCTCGCCCACCGACGAGGTGGCGGTCCCGGTCATCGTGGTCGCCCCCGGCGAGCGGCTCGCCCTTCACGGCCTGGAGGACGCGGACGGGCGACCGATCCGGGACGCCTCGGTCCCCGACAGGGTCAAGGTCTATGGGACCGCGATCCTTCAACTCCCGAACCCCAAGGAATTCGCGCCCCTCTTCTTCGTGACCGACCCCCCGTCGGGCCGGCCGGTCCTGGCGCTCGACCCGACGAAGCCCGAGGAGCCGACGCCGCTCGTCGGGCGGCTCGTCCGATACCGGCGATACGGGCAGCACCTCGAAGGGTACGCCCTGTGGACGCCCGAGCCGGTCCGGGTCGGGGAACCGGACGACTGGCGCGCGGTCCACGACCTCTACTTCGGCCTGTTCCGCAAGTCCGACATCCCCGAGGTCTTCCGGAAGGCCCTGGCGGTGGAGCGGGCCGGCACTGATACGGTGCGGGTCACCCCCTTGTTGCCGGACGTCGAGTCCCTGCGGGCCTTGACGTGGCAAGGGCGCGCACTGTCCCCTCCGATCCACGTGGTCCGGGCCGCGCCCACAGCGGACGTGGCGCCGCCTGACCGCTAGAAGGCCCGAATTCAGGCGGAACGCTTTGGCGGACTCGGCCAGGGTCGTTGACACGGACGCCGAACCACGGCCACGGGCTGTCGGTGGAACCGGGGTCTCCGGGTCCACCGTCCGGCGGCCGGACTTGCGACCCCAAGATCAGGCGACGGCAGGCCTCAGGTCTTCTTCTTGCGGCCCCCGCTCGGGACCACGGCGAAGTTGATCGCCGAGTAGCCCTCGTGCGCCGCGGTGGTCATCACCATCCGGATGACCTCGAAGGGGACGCCCTGGTCCGCCTGGATGATGATCTGCTTCGACTGCTCGAACCACCTCGCGGCCTCGTCGCGGTCCGAGGGCATCGGATGCTCCCGCGTGAAGGCATCGCGCGCGTTCTTCAGGACCTTGCTCAGGTCCGGCAGGCGGAGGTCGGGGTAGTTCTTCTCGCTCACCCCGCTGGTGAACATCACCTTCTCGCCCTCGAACAGGATGACGTCGCGCGAGATCCCGATGATCGGAACGCGTTCCAGCGGGCGGCTCGAGAAGGCCTTCGGGAGCTCGATGTCCTTCTGGGTGAAGAGGATCTCGCCGGTGGCGGAGAAGACCATCAGAAGAAAGACCACCATGATGACAAACATATCGATCATTGGGGTCAGGTTGAGGCTGACGACGATCGATCGCCCACCCCGTCCCTTGATCCCGATCTTCAACCCCTTCAAGTGGATGCTGGAACCGATCCGACTGCCCGGCGTCTGGATGGGCATCGCGACCTCCGTCCTCCGCGCCCCGCACCACGGGGGTCCGCGGTCACATCATCTCGCCGATCACCGAGGCGGCATCCGCCACCATCAGGTTGGAAAGCCCGAGCGACATGCAGGTGTCCATCACCGCGATCATCTCGCGGTAGGCCACTGTGTCCTCGGGGGCGACCACCACCTTCGGGTCCTTGGGCAATCGTTCCTTCATGGCCTTCAGTTTCTCGCGGAGGCCGGCCACGTCGTAAGCGCCCCCTGCGAGGGGCAAGGGCTCGGGAGCCTCGTCGGCCCACTTCATCGTGTATCCCTTTCGGTCAATCATGATGGTGAGCCTCTTCGGGGGTTCCTTGGGCTGTTCCTGTTTCTGAGGCTTCTGGACGGACTGGTCAATGTTGATCCGGCCGGTCTGGGTCCACACGGCCGTCAGGAGCAGGAACGTGATCAACACGGTCAAGAGGTCAATGAACGGGACCAGGTTCAACTCGACGTTGAGGCTCTTCTTCCCCTTGCCGCCTGGCATCGGCTCGGAAACGCCGCCCATGTCTCACCTCCGCCCCCCGGGATCCGGTCGAGCCCCTTCAGCGCCCCCGGGGTCAGCCACCGGTCCTCGACCTGGTTCAACCGTGGTCCACGACCCGCGTATGCTCCTTGTCCCGCCCGAACTTGTCCCGGTTCGCTGTGATCAGGTTCAGGACCGAGACGGTCGTCTCGTTGATGTCGTCGGCAAGGTGCTGGGCCTTCGACTGCAAGAAGGCGTAGGCGATGATGGATGTGATGGCCACCGCCAGGCCGAACGCGGTGTTGTACATCGCCTCCGAGATCCCCTTCGCGAGTTCCGTCGCCTTGGACGCGGCGTCCGCCTCGGCGACGGCCCCGAACGCGCGGATCAGACCCAGGATGGTCCCGAGCAACCCCATGAGCACGGCCACGTTCCCGAGCATGGCCAGATACCCGATGCGCTTTTCGATCCGGGGCATCTCCCGCAGGGCCGCCTCGTCCAGGGCCGCCTGGACTGCCTCGTCGCTCTCCTTGGCCTTCATCAGGCCCGCCTGGAGGATGCGGGCCAGCGGGAACTTCGAGATTGAGCACAGTTTCAGCGCCCCCTGAAGGTCGCCGGCCAGCAGGTTCTTCTGGAGGACCTTGGTAAACCCTTCCTTGTCCACATTGGACTGGAAATACAGGACCGTGACCCTCTCGACCAGGACCCCCAACATGAAGATGAACGTGGCGAGGATGATGAACATGTTGGCCCCGCCCTTGTCGAACGCGGTTCCGATGAACTCAAACATGGCCTTGTGACTCCTCCTTCAGCCGAAGACGTCGTCCACCCCACCCCGCCCGTGCGGCAGGGACCCATCCGTGTTCCCGCGGGTCGCCTGGCCCGCGACCGGTCCTCTTCTATCCGCGACGTGTCCCCGTGTCAACTTGAAAATGGCTCCGCCCGGAACCCCCGGATGATCAACCGGGATTGAAGACGAACGGCCACTGCACCACGCAGACGCCGCCCTCCGGCTCCTCGAAGCGCATTCGCCGGATCGTCTGGAGGATGCACTGTTCGACCGACGAATTCCCGAGCGTGCTCTCCACGATGCTCGCGCCCTCGACCATCCCCTGAAGGTTGATGGTCCAACGCGCCGTCACCTTTCCGGCCAGCGTCTCGTGGATCTGCAACTGGGCCTCGTAGCACGCGCGGATCGCCCCGGCCCGACGCATCACGACCGACTGGATGTGGGACTTCTTGCAGAAACCAGTGCCCGACATCCCGCCGAGACTCACGTTGCCGACCTTCTTGGCCTTCTTGGTGCCGAGGCCCGCGCGGACCCCCATGCCGCCCCCCGTGTCCACCCGCCCGAGGCCGTGGATGCGCCCGTATCCGCCCGTGCCCCCGCCCCCAGGGCCCGTGCCCTTGAAGCCCATGCCCCCGGCCCCGTACCCGACCACGAGCTCCGCGCCGGTCCCCGCCATGGCGACCGCCATTCGGTTGTCGAAGGCGTCCACGTTGTCACTCAGGATGGACGAGATCGCCGATGAACGCGACAACTGGTTCGATAGCACGTCCGCGAGCCCGATCTTCTTCGGGTCAATGCGCGCCACCAGTTCCCCGTCCCGCTTGGGGACCTTGCTCTCGAGCGTCGGGTCCTTGTCCGGGTCGCCGAACTTGCCTTCCTCGCCCTCGGCCTTCTTCCCGACCGTGTCTTCCTCCTCGCCGATCTCGAGCAACTGCTCGTCCTTTTCCTGGGTGATGTTCATCTCGACCTTCAGAAAACGCTTTTCGGCCTGCCGTTTTTCGACCTGCCCGGCCGGGTTCCAGATGAACTGGGCGGTGACGAAGAAGGCGGCGACCACGAAGAGGGACCCCACGATGGCCGCGACGATGTTGCCGTCGAGCGCCATCGCGGGCCGGCGGCCGATGATCACCGAGGGCCGGACGAACTGGAGAAACAACTCGACGTCCCCGAACTCCAGGATGGCCCAGTCCCCTTTCTCGATGGGAACGTAGTTCGCGCCGCTGTGGTCCGAGGTGTGCTTGCGCACGTACTCCGCAACCGACGACACCGTCCCGCCCAGGCAGACGCGACCCGCCATGTCCCGCTTCAAGGCCAGCGCGTAGTGGCCCTTCTTGTCCACCTTCACGATGGGGAAGCAGTGCCCGACCCCGAAGCCCTTGGGCAGAACGAAATCTGATCGGACTGCGTCCCCGACCGTGATGTCGCGCTTCTCGGTGAACGTCGTTTCCTTGACGAGCGTCCCCTTCCACAAGAGGGCCATCCGCAGGAGCCGGTCCTCCGGACCCAGGATGGGCTGGGCGCCCATCGTCCAGACGAACCCGACCACCATCACGGCCACCCCGAGGAAGGCCAGGTGGTAGCCGTAGTACATGGCCAGGCGCGTCGTCTCGATCAACGTGCCATCTTCTACCATCCTGTGGACGGTCGCCCGGACCACGAACGGCGTGATCACGAGGAAGACCAGCGCGGCCACCGTCGCGAGGAGCCCGGCCAGGGCCACCTTCTTGCGGAACACCACGAACAGGCCAGCGGCCGCCGCGATCGTCGCGACCGCCATCGCGGCCAGGGCCACCGCCCCGGACCACCAGACCTGCCCCTGGAACAGGGCCGAATCCTGGAAGTGGACCACGTCCGGGTCCACCCACGGGACCGCGAAGGCCCCGATCAGCCCCACCAGACCGCCGACGACCGCGATGATCAGCCCGATGGACATCGTTCACTCCCGAAGTCAGGGCCTCGTCCAGACCGCCCGCCTCCCGGCACCTGTGGGCGGCCGAACCAACGTATTATGCGAGTCCAACCGGATCGCGTCAAACGGAAGAAAACCCCGTCTTCCCAGAAAATTGGTCCCCGTGGGGACGCGAGCGCCTCCTCGCGCGCGGAGGCGCGGGCTCCGCCCGCGCCTGACCGTGACCGCGCCGGAGTCGGTGGCCGTGACCGTGCCGGTGACCGTGACCGTGACCGTGTCCGTCTCGGAGCCTCCGCCGGACCCCGGACCCCGGACGCCGGACCCCGGATCCCCGATTCCGGGTGCCGGATGGCGCGGCCAGGAGGCCGCGCCGCCTCCGCAACGTGGACTTGGCTTTGCCGACGCTTCGCGTTCGCGGCTCCACAGGAGCGCCGCGCCCTTTTCATGCTCAGCAGGTGGCGGACTCTGGCACGGGACCATCATCACCTGTTTCCCGTTCCCTTCGACCCATGGCCGCCCGGCCATTCCATCGCCCTCGCCCGCCAGCCCCGCGGCGGGAACAGGCTCGCCGGTGCATCCCGGTCACTGTCCCCCCCGAGGACCATCCGTCGCCACGCCGCGGCCACACACCGGGGACAACGGTTCGCGATCCAGCCGTATTCCCGGAGCGCCGCCTCGCGGTCCCCGCGTTGCTCCGCCCGCTTCCCACGGGCCATGGCCAGGCGCACCGCCAGGTCCGTCGGGGCGAGGTCCGCGCCCACGCCCGCGTCCGGGCTCGCGCCGCCATCACCGTCCGAGGTCTCGAGCGCGGTCAGCGCCCGGACGAACGTGACGAACGGTTCCTCGGGCGCCAGCGAGACCGCCCGACCCACCGCGGTCGTCCCGGCAGCCAGACCGAGGGCTTTCGCCGCGATCCCGGCCTTCAGGACTGGGGCCCACCATTTCGGATACCGCCTCTCCAGGTCCAGGTAGCCGGAATACGCCTGCCCCACCCGACCCCGAGCCAGGAGGTCATCCGAGGCCCGCAGGCGCGCGAACGCCTCCGACGCCTCGTCGGCGCGGACTGGCCCCGCCCACGCGACGCTGGCGAGGACCCACGCGACCCATGCCGCGTGCCATCCAGTCCCAGGCCGACCGGCCCCCAACGCCATCCCCGCCTCCCGGCTTTTCACGGCTTCATAAACAGTTTCCAGGGATTGCGCTTGATGTCTTTCAGGAGCTCGACCAGGTCATCGTACATCTCGCGGTCCGAAAGCAGGGCCCCGAGGCTCCCCTTGCCGTCCCGCGCGGACCGCGCCAGGTGCTCTACGTGGTCGAGCGTCGCCATCACCTTCGGCCGCCCCTCGGCCAGGAGTCCCGCGGCCTCGTCCAGGGTCTGGCCGACGCGGTCCAGGACGCCGGGGATCCGGTCCAGCGCGGGCGCGACCGCCGTCTCGACCTTCTCGGCCACCGCGCGCGCCGACGCCACGATGCGTTTCAGGTCGGCCCCGTCCCCGGCCGCCTCCGCGAGGGCCCGACTGACGCGGGCGAGGTTCTGAAGCGTCTCCCGAGCCGCGCTCAGGGTCGCGCGGAGGTCGTCGCGGTTCTCGGCGAGGATCGCGGCGGCGCTGGCCATGAGTTCACGGCCGGTCCGGATGGTGGTCCGGACCTCCTCGCGGTTCTCCCGCAGAAGGGCCGACAACTCGCGCGCGATGGTCCCGGCATCCTGCCCGAGGAGCTCGAGGCGCATCGGTCCCACCCCCTCGACGACCGCGCCGCTCGCGAGGACCGCGCGGTCCGGACTGCCCGGGTCCACCTCGACGTACTTCTCGCCCAGGGCCCCGAGCGTCGTGATGAAGAATCGCGCGTCCTCGTGAAGCATCCCAGGGACGTCCCCCCGGACCTTCAACGTCACGCGCACCTGCACCGGACGACCCCCGTGCTCCGGGTCCCGCTGTCCTCCCCACAGGTCCACGCGGGCCACCTGGCCGACCGTGACGCCGGACACCTTCACCGGCGCCCCCGTCTTCAGGTTGCCGCTCGTCGGGACGTCCATGTACAGGACCGCGTTGTCCGAACAACGGAAATCGCCGAGGAGTAGGACGAAGCCGACCAGCAACGCGAGGGAGGCGAGGATCAACGCCCCCACCTTCACCTCCATCGCGGTTCCCCTGTCGGAACCGTTCAACTGATTCGCCCTCACACGATCGGGCCGTCGGGCTCCCCCTGGATGAACTGGCGGACCACCGGGTCCTCCGAGGCGAGGAAGGCCCCCGGCGGACCGTCCAGCCGTACGCGGCCCTTATACAGAAACACGATCCGGTCCGCAACGCTGAAGATGGAGCGCAGGTCGTGGGAGACGACCACCACCGTGCGACCCAATTCGCGCGCGAGGCGACGGATCAGGTCGTCCACGGTCGCGCTCGCGACCACGTCGAGCCCCGTGGTCGGCTCGTCGAGGATCGCGCAGGCGGGCTCGAGGGTCAGGGCGCGCGAGATGGCCACGCGTTTGCGCTCGGAAGGTCCGACCTCGTACGGCATGAGGTCGGCACAGTCCTCCATGCCGACCAGGCGGAGGTAATCCATGGCCCGCTCCCGTGCCTCCGCGCGTGAGAGGCCCCGCTGCTTTCGCAGGGGGAGGGCCACGTTGTCGCGAAGCGTCATCGAATCGAACAGGGTCGAGTGCTGAAACACGAGGACGTAGCGCCGCCGGATCGGCCCCCAGGCCTGCTCCGGGAGGTCCGTCACGTCCGTCCCGTCCACCAAGACTCGCCCGGCATCAGGCCGCAGGAGGCCCACCGCGTGCTTGATGAGGACGCTCTTGCCGGTCCCGCTCGTCCCGATGACGTAGGTGACCTCCCCGTCCCGGATGGCCAGGTCCACCCCGTCGAGGACCCGGTGATCCCCGAACGATTTCCTCAAGTTCACAAACTCGATCACGTCACGTCCCCCGGACCAGGAGGTACCCGATCCCGGCGATCAGGAAATCGAGCGCCACGATGGCGAACAGGGAGTTCACGACGGCCCGCGTGGTGGCCCAGCCCACGCCCTCGGAGCCACCGGTCGCCCGAAACCCCGAATCCGCGGCGAGGATGGGGATCGTGACCCCGTACGCAAGGGTCTTGGCGAGTCCGACATAGAAGTCGGACCAGCGAGTGAACCCGAGCGAGAGGAAGGTGTGCGGATTGATCTGGAAGCGCAGCACGGCCATCAGCAGACCCGCGAGGACAGCGACCGCGCACGAATAGACCGTGCAGACGACCATCATGACGAGGAAACTCATGAACCGCGGGGCCACGAGAAAGGCGACCGGGTCCGTATTGTTGACCTTCAGGGCCTCGACCTGGTCGGTGACCGTCATGACGGCGATCTCCGCCGCGAGCCCGGTCCCCACGCGCGTCGCGAGCATCATGGCCGTGATGGTGGGCCCGAACTCGCGGACCATCGCCATGATGAAGATGGCCCCCGCGTTCGAGAGGTCCGGCAGGATCTTCATGGCCTGGATGCATCCCTGGTACACGCTGATCATCCCGAGAAACCCCATGGTCACGGCCAGGAAGAGGAGCGATCGGTTCCCCGTGTTGAACAGGTGCTCGACCACCGTGCGGCGGGGCGGGGGTCGCCGGACGAGCGACCACAGGGTCTCGCCGAGCAGGCCCGAGACCCGCGCGATGGCGGGCCATCCCGGCCACGTCGCGATCATTCCGCTCCACCCCACAGGGCCGAGAGCACGAAGTTCACGACGAAGATCGCGATGGCCGCCGTCACCACCGAGTCGTTCACCGCGCGACCCAGGCCCTTCGCGCCCCCCTTGACTGTCAGCCCATAGTGACACGAAACCACCGCGATCGCCCCGCCGAACGCAAATCCCTTGACCAAACCCATCCAGAAATATGTCAATAAATGACTTTCGAAAATTGATTGCCAGAAGACTCTCATGTCAATCTGGAGGAGGACCTGGCAGGTCGCGGCGCCGCCCACGAGGGCGAAGAGGTCCCCCACGCAGGTGAGAAGCACGAGCATCACGATCATCGCCAGGAACCGGGGCACGGCGAGATACCGGATGGGGTCCAGGCCCAGGACGCGCAGGGCGTCCACCTGGTCCGTGATCACCATGGCCCCCAGTTCGGCGGTGTTGTTGGCCCCGACGCGGCCCGAGAACATGAGGCCGATGAGAATCGGCCCGACCTCCGCGAGGACCGCCGTTCCGGACGCCCACCCCACCAGGGCGGTCGCACCCGTGCGCTCGACAAAGCTGCCGCTCTGGATCACCATAATCGCCCCGGTCAGGAGCGCGGTGGCCACCACCACGCCCACGGAACGCACGCCGACCCGGTGGAACTGGCGCAGCGTCTCGTCGTAGTCGTGGTCCGCGGAGAACATCGCGCGCAGGATGCGGACCTGAAGGACGCTCATTCCCCCCACGATGCCGCAGGCCGCCAGCAGGGCCCGGCCCGCCGCCTCGACCACCGCCATCGGCCGCAAGCCCATCGCCTTCATCGCACCCTCGGGAAGAACGACCGGACGTCCGCGTCGTCCGCCTCGATCGCCTCGGCCACCGTCCCGCTGAAGAGGATGCGCCCGGCCCGCAGGACGTGGACCCGATCGCACACGCGGGCCAGTCGGTCCACGTCATGAGAGGCCACGACCATGGTCATCCCCCGCTCGCGTTGGATCGCCCGCAGGAGCTTGAAAATTCGCGACGAATTCACGGGGTCCAGTCCGGCGGACGGGTCGTCGAGCAAACACAGGTCAGGACGACCCATCACGGCCCTCGCCAGGGCCACTCTTCGCTGCATGCCGCCCGAGATCTCGTTCAGGCGCAGGCGCGCGGTGCCCGGGAGACCCATCGCGGCCAGCAGGGCTTCCACCTCGGCCTCGACCACCTCGGGCGGAGGGGGGCGTGGGTTCTGCCGGACGGGAAACGCGACGTTGTCCCCGACATCCAGGAAATCGAACAGGGCCAGGGTCTGGAACTGCATCCCGATCCGGGAGCGCAGGGAGCGTAGCCCCTCGCGGTCCGCCGGGTCCACCGGAACCCCGAACAGCCGGATGGTCCCCGAGTTGGGAAACCGCAGGGTGGCGAGGGTCTTGAGCAGGGTCGTCTTGCCGGAGCCACCACGCCCCACGAGCCCGTGCAGGAGCCCGGCTCCCAGGCGGAGGTCGCAGTCGTCGAGGACGCGCGTGCCGCCCAGAGTCACGACGAGGTGGTTTGCTTCGACCACATCGGGCTGTGAACCGCCGGGATCCGGGGGGGGGTCCTTCATCCGTCGAAATCATCGGATATTTCCGCGACCGGCAGGAGGTCGAGTTCCTCGTCTTCCGGGTCCCACCGCGACTCGTCCTTGAGCGCCGCGAGGGCGAAGAGGGCGAGCGCCCGGTCCAACAGTGCCTCCGAGGTGATCACCACCTCGATCCCTTGACGCTCCAGGGCGGTCCGCATCCTCTCCCCGAGCGAGTAGGCCAGGACCGCGCGGCAGTCGGACAGGAGTTCCGCTACGACGGCATGTCGCTCGCGTCCCCGCTGGGACCGGCGCCTCGGCAGGCCCTCGCGCACCCGTGACCCGACCGGGTTCGGGCGGAACTGCCGGCCCAGGACCTCCCCCGCCCTCACCTCCGCGATCACGAACGAGGACGCCCTCCCGAACCGCCGGGAGATCCTCACGCCATCCTCCGTCGGCACCGCGACCCGCAACTCCTCGCCCCCTCGGAAGCCGACCGTCATTATGGTCCCGATTACCCCGGATTTCAAGGGTCCGCGCGTCCCCAGAGCCCTCCGCGCCTGTGGCGCAGATGGCTCAAAGCGCCTCGACTTCGTTGCGTGGTATCCTTGGTTCGTCTCGCTCGATGGGCGCTGCGATGAAGGCGATCTTCATTGTCCGGACCGGGCTGCCTCGAAACGCGCTGCGCGTGCGGGAGTGCCCGGACCCGGAACCGGGACCCGGACAGGTCCGCGTGGCGGTCCGCGCGTTCGGCATCAACTTCGCGGACGTCCTGGCCCGGACGGGGATGTACCTCGACGCCCCTCCCCTGCCCTTCGTGCCCGGCTACGAGGTCGCGGGGGTCGTCGAGGCCGCGGGGCCGGGTTGCGGCGATTTCAAGCCAGGCGACCGAGTCGCGGCCCTCACGGACTTCGGGGGCTATGCGGAGAAGGCCGTGGCCCACGCGCTCCTGACCGTCCCGATCCCCTCGGGGATGACGTGGGCCGAGGCCGCCGCCATCCCGGTGAACGGCGTCACCGCGTGGCTCGCCCTGCGCGGGATGACGACCGTCCACGAGGGAGACCGCGTCCTGATCCACGCCGCGGCGGGCGGCGTCGGAACGATGGCCGTCCAGATCGCCCTGGATGCCGGCTGCGAGGTCTTCGGGACGGTCGGCTCAGACGACAAGGCCTCGTTCTTGAAGGAGATGGGCGTCCATCACCCCATCGTCCACACCCGGCAAGACGTGGAGGCCGAGGTCGAGCGCCGCACGGGCGGGGCGGGCCTCGACCTCGTTCTCGATTCCCTCGGGGGGCGGTCCATCGCCTCCGGCATGAGAATGCTCGCGCCGTCCGGGAGGTTCGTCAGCATCGGGATCGCCTCGTTGACCCCCCGCAAGTCCCGCAGCCTGATCTCGGCGGGGATGGGGCTGCTCAAGGTCCCGATCTTGCACCCGTACTCGATGCTGTCGGACAGCAAGTCCTTCATCGGCATCAACATCAAGCGGCTCGGACCGAGCCGTCCCCGGCTCCTGTCCAGGGCGCTGCGGGCCGTCTTCGAGATGGTCCGGGAGGGTCGCCTCCGTCCCCGCCTGGATTCCCTGCACCCCTTCGAGGCGTGCGCTGCGGCCCACGAGCGCCTTCACGGTCGCCAGAGCATCGGCAAGGTCGTGGTGACGGTGCCCGGCGAGGACTCGTCCGAACCTTGACACCCGCGCGGCCCGCCGGTAAGAAGGTCATTGCGGCGCGGCGGGAAGGAAGGCCGGACGCTTCGGGGTGCCGGGCGAAGTCCTCGTCACCTGCGGCAACCATGTTTGAAGAAGGCACATTCAGCCGCGAAGTCCTCCAGATTTATCGCGACGCCCGCGAATGCGCTCGCGCGGCCGAGAAGTCGCTGGACAGCGCCCACCTGGTGCTCGCCGCCTTCCTGGTCCCGAGCGAGGCTCGATCGATCCTGACCGAGAAGCGCCTCGACATGGCCCGCCTGCTCGCGTGCCTGCCCATCCCCGACGAGGAGCCCCCCGAGACCGTCTCGATCCTGTACTCGACCGCGGCGCAGATCGCCCAGAACTTCGGGTCGCCGTCCACCACCTCCGCGCACCTCCTGATGGCCGTGTCGAAGTTCCCCTTCACGCGGGCCGCCCGGCTGCTGGACCGGGCGGGGCTCCCCATGTACGCCTTGCGCACGCACGCCATGGCCCACCTGACCGACCCGCGGCTGCGCCGAATGGCCACCGAGCGGATGATCGCCGAGGGTCTGTTGCGCGATCCGATGCGGATGACGGCCCCGCCCGCAGCGCGACAATCCGCCGCGCGCCGTGCGTCTTCTTTCCCGACG
This sequence comes from Deltaproteobacteria bacterium, assembly GCA_037442805.1. Classification (GTDB taxonomy): domain Bacteria; phylum Myxococcota_A; class UBA9042; order DTJE01; family DTJE01; genus DYKK01. The sequence continues at coordinate 5,241 of JBBIPO010000038.1, read as the reverse complement.
TGCGCGGCCCGCACGTCCCCTCGCGCGACCGTGGTCGCCCCCGTCCGCACGGAGGACGACGACGAGGAGGTGGAGTTCCTGGTGCCCGACCAGGAGGAGCCCGCCCGTTCCGAGGTCGCGGCCCCGGCTTCGTGGACCCCGTCCGACGGCCCCCCCAGTGACCCCGGGGACCGTCCGGGCCAGGGCGCGCCCCCTCCTCGCGAGGGATGGGCGGAGAGGGAGCGGGACACGGCGTCCGAACGGGCCTGGCGGTACGCGCTTCCGGAAAGCCGCTATCCCACCCTCACGGCCATCGGTCACAACCTGACGCTCCTCGCCGAGAAGGGCCTCCTGGACCCCCTGGTGGGCCGGGAGGCGGACCTGGACGCCGTCGTGGATATCCTGAGCAAGCGCCGTTCCAACAACCCCCTCCTGCTGGGGGACCCCGGGGTCGGCAAGACCGCGCTCGTGGAGGGCCTGGCTTCGCTGATCGTGTCCCGCGGTGACGCCCTGCCCGCCCTTGCGGGCAAGGTGATCGTCGCCATCTCGATGTCCGACCTCCTGGCGGGAACGGGGGTGCGCGGGTCGTTCGAGGCGCGCCTGAAGGCCCTGAAGGAAGAGGTGCTCGCGGCGGATCGTCGCGTCATCCTGTTCATTGATGAAATTCACACCCTCATCGGTTCCGGGGTGGGAGAAGGAAGTCTCGACGCGGCGAACGACCTGAAGGGAGCCCTGGCGCGAGGGGAGTTTCCCTGCATCGGCGCCACGACCTTCGGCGAGTATCGGCGGTTCATCCAGCCGGACCCGGCCCTGGACCGGCGGTTCGAGAAGGTCTCCCTGAAGGAGCCGCCGCAGGAAGAGGCGGACCGCATCCTGGCCGGGGTGGCTCCGATCTACGAGCGGCACCACGGGGTCCGCTTCGCCGCGGACGCGCTGCACGCCGCGGTCCGGCTGACCGACCGCTTCGTGTCGGACCGGAGCCTCCCGGCCAAGGCGATTGACCTGCTGGACCGGGCGGGCGCGCGGGCGAGGCGGGAGGGCCGCGAGGTCGTCCGGCGCGAGGACGTGGTCAAGGTCCTGTGCGGGCTCGTGGACGTGCCCCGGGAGCTGCTGTCCGTCTCACCGACCGAGGGGCTTCGCGGGTTCGAGCGGGCGCTGCGTGAACGGATCGTCGGCCAGGGAGACGCGCTGGCGGCGATCGTCCGCGTGCTGGCGCAGAACTGGTCGCGTTTCGGGTCCCGCCGGCCGCTCGGGTCGTTCCTGTTCGTGGGACCGAGGGGCGTAGGGAAGAGGACCGTGGCGCGTGCGGTCGCAGAGGTGTTGTTCGGGACCCCCCAGGCGGTTCTGGACATTGACCTCGCGGACTACGCGGAGCCCCATGCGTTTTCGTACCTGGTCGGGTCCCCGCCGGGATACGTGGGACACGAGGAGGGAGGCCTCCTGTCCGACAGGCTCACGCGCCGGCCCTTCCTCGTGGTCCAATGGAGGAACGTGGGGCAGGCGCACGCTTCCGTCCAGGGGCTCCTGGTCCAGATCCTGACGGAAGGAACCGCGACCGACCGGCGCGGCCGCCGCATGGATTTCCGGAACACGGTCCACGTGGTCATCGCCGAGGACGACCAGGAGGCATCGGAGGAGCGCACCGTCGGTTTCGGGACCGGGTCCCCGACCGAGACGGAGCGCCGTCGGTCCGCGGTCCCCCCGGCCGTCCGGTTCCGGAAGGCCGCGCCCGGAGATGTCCTGGCCGCCCTCGATCAGGTCGTGCCCTTCGCGCGGCTGTCCCCGGCGGAGCTCGTCGAGGTCGCGAGGCGCAGGCTCGATGCCGTGCGCCGGGATTTCGAGCGCGAGCACGGCGTGGTCCTGTCGCTGCCGTCCGGGGCGGTGGACGCGCTGGCGACGCGTTGCGCGAAGGACGCGAGGAGCGCCGGCGCCGCGGAGACGGCGGTCGCCGAGATCCTGGTCCGGCCCGCGGTGGA
>JBBIPO010000038.1:0-3186 GCA_037442805.1 Deltaproteobacteria bacterium | reverse complement strand
GTCGAGGGCCGGGCCCCGGACCCGGGCACCGCCTTGCTCTCGCTCGTCCTCGACCCCACGGAATCCTCGAGGGCGCAGGCCCTGGCCCACCTCGCCATGACGCTCCGCCAAGAGATGTCGGACCCGGCCTGGCCCGCCCCCGGGGCGGATTCGCTCCTCCTGAAGGTCCTGCGGGCCCAGCGGGGCCTCCTGTCCACCGTGCGCGAGCAACTTCAGAAGGAGCTCCAGTCCCTCGCACCCGTCCTGGTCCCAGCGATCGCCCGCCTGGTCCCCGCGAAGTCGGGGGGCGACCTGCGCCTGCTGCTCGAGCAGGCCCGCTATCTGGCGCAGCCCTCCCTGCTCCCGGTCCTGACGCCCGTCCTGGAGTCCCCGGACCCGTTCGCGCCGGTGCTCGCGCTTCAGGCCATCGCGGCCATCAGGACGGCCGAGGCAACCGCGGTCGTGGTGGGCGCCCTCGACCGCCCGGACCTGCGATGGGCCGCCGTGGGTCTGGTGGCGGACTTCAAGATGACCCAGGCCCTGGGTGCCCTCGCGCGCTGCCTGTCCGACCCGTCCACGGACGTGCGCCTGGAGGTGATCCGCGCGCTCGTGGCCATCGGGGACCCGAGGACCTTGCCGTGGCTCCGCAAGGTCTCGGGACACGACCCGGACCAGCGAGTGCGCGAGGCGGCCCGGGAGGCGTTGCGGCGCCTCTCGGTCCACCACGGGCTGCCCTTCGATGAGCGCGAACTCCTGGCATCGAGCGCGAGCGCGGCGCGCGCGGACCGGCCGATAGACCGCATCCTGGCCGAGGCCCGGATGGCCGGGGCGTCGGACGTGCACCTCGTGTCGGGCGCGCCGGTCGCCTTCCGGGTCCATGGGCGCATGACCGAGCCGGAACCAGGCCGGGCCCTGACGCCGGAAGACGTGGAACGCCTGGTCCGGCCCATGGTGCCGCAGCGCCTGGCCCGCGACCTCGAACGGGACTTCCAGGCAGACTTCTCGTACGTGGTGCCGGGGCTCGGCAGGCACCGGGTCAACGTCTTCATGGAACGCCGGGGTCTGGCCGCGGTCATCCGCTTGATCCCCGCCGAGGTCCCCTCCATCGCAACCCTGGGCCTGCCTCCGCAGGTCAAGGACGTCACCACGTTCCAGCAAGGCCTCGTGCTGGTCACGGGCCGGGCGGGGTCCGGGAAGACCACAACGCTCGCGGCCCTGGTCAACCTGATCAACGAGACCCGCGCGGTCCACGTCATCACGCTCGAGGACCCCATCGAGTACCTGCATCCGCGCAAGCGCAGCCTCGTCAACCAGCGCGAGGTGGGTCGCCATACTCTGTCGTTCCCGGCTGCCCTGCGGGCCGCGCTGCGCGAGGACCCGGACGTCATCGTGGTCGGGGAGATGCGGGACCTAGTCACGACCCGGCTCGCCATCGAGGCCGCCGAGACCGGCCACCTGGTCCTGGCCACCCTGCATACGCCGGACGCGGTCGGGGCCGTGGAGCGCCTGATCGAGGTCTTCCCCGCCGCCGAACAGCAGCAGGTGCGCCTGATGGTGTCGGACTCCCTGAAGATGGTGGTGGCGCAGACCCTGATCCCGGACGCAACGGGCACGGGCCGCGTGGGCTGCTTCGAACTCCTGGTGTGCACCCCCGCGGTGTCGAACCTCATTCGCGAAAACAAGGTAAATCAGATCCCGAGCCTGCTCCAGACCGGCAGGGCGCAGGGGATGCGGACGTTCGACTCGGCCCTCCTGGAACTGGTCCAGAGCGGGCGCATCGCCGCGGAGGAGGCCTACATGCGGGCGGTCAACAAGGAGGCCTTCCGCCCCCTGGTACGGTCGCGTGACCTGGACGGAGGTGGGACGTGAACCCCGGCGGTGGTGAGGGGAACGGGACCGATCGGGCCGGACCGGCCGGGCGGTCCGCGCTGGACGCCCTCCTGGAGGTCGTGGTCGAGATGGGGGCCTCCGACCTGCATTACGTCGTCGGGGAGCCGCCGATCGTGCGCGTGGTCGGCGAGATGGTCCCCCTCCGCCTGCGGACTGTGACCCTGAACGACTTCGAGCGGACCGTGGGGGCCGCGCTCCCCGACGCGCAGTGGAAGGCCTTCAAGGCCCGGGGCGACCTGGACTGGGCCTACGAGGCCCCGGGGATCGGGCGGTTCCGATCCAATCTCTTCCTGCGGGAGCAGGGCCCGGCCGCCGTGTTCCGCCGCATCCCCGATGCCGCCCTTTCGATGCGAGAACTCGGGCTCCCCCCGCAGACCGTCCGTCTCGTCGAGTACCCGAACGGCCTCGTCCTGGTGACGGGGCCGACGGGTTCCGGCAAGAGCACCACGCTCGCGGCCCTGATAGACCATCTCAACCGCACGCGGCGCTGTCACATCCTGACGGTCGAGGACCCCATCGAGTACGTCCACCGGAACATCCAGTCGCGCATCACGCAGCGCGAGGTCGGCTCCTCGGCCCGGTCGTTCTCGGAGGCGTTGCGCGTCTCGCTGCGCGAGGACCCGGACGTGGTGCTCGTCGGAGAATTGCGGGACCTCGAGACGATCACGATGGCCCTCCAGGCCGCGGAAACGGGGGTGCTGGTCCTCGCGACGCTGCACACGAACAGCGCGTCGCGCACGGTGGACCGCCTGATCAACGTCTTCCCGGCCTCGGAACAGGACGCGACCCGGACCCTCCTGGCCGGGGTCCTGCGAGGGATCCTGTCCCAGCAACTCTTGCCCTGCCGCACCGGGGGCCGGGTCCCGGCGGTCGAGATCCTGTTCTGGAGTTTTGGCCTGCCCAACATGATCCGCGAGGGCAAGCCGCACCTGATTGACAACCTCATCCGGACGGGCCGAAAGCAGGGGATGGTCGCGATGGACGACTCGCTGATGACGCTGGTCCAGTCCGGGCTGGTGGACGCCGATCAGGCCCTGGAGCGGGCGCTCGACAAGTCCCGGTTCCGCGAGGCCCTCGCGTCGCGCGGCCTGTAGAGTGACCCGGCGACGCGGGTCACTTCCGGCCCCTGGCCTTCGCGGGCGGCGGGGGCGCTTCGTCGCCATCCCCAGGACCGCCCGGCCCGCACCAGCCCCCCGGTCCGCCCGGACCCTGCGGTCCCGCGGCGGGCCCCGACGGCGGTGGGCCTCCCGGTCCTTGCTGCAGCCCGCCGGGGAATCCGCCCGGTCCCGGCCCGCCGGGGAATCCGCCCGGTCCCGG
>JBBIPO010000037.1:0-25603 GCA_037442805.1 Deltaproteobacteria bacterium | reverse complement strand
GGGGCCCCTGCTGCGGGCGCGTCGCAATCCGCGCCTACAGCGCGGATTGCTCGCGAACAGGCCGCGTCTTGACCGCCGTTCCTCTCCGGCAGAAACTTGGGTGCTTCCGGTGACGGGAGACCGTGTCATGACCAGGACGCCCGTGGGTGTCGGGCTTCTCGCGACTCTGGCGCCCCACCTCGCCCTCGCCGCGGTGATCGAAATGACCGGGGACGACCGCCTGACGGGAACCGTGCTCAGGGTCTCGGAGGACGACGTGACCTTCCTGGAGGAGCGGCAGCGCGACCAGCCGGGAGTGATCAAGTCCAGGGACGCGGACGACCTGTTCCGGGCCCAGGGTCACGAGGTCGTTGTCCGGAGGATCCCGTTCGCCGCGATGACGAGCATCGGCGGCGTCCCTCCGGAGGCGTTCCGGGTGCTCTGGACGTCCAACCTCCTCCACCGCGTCTTCGGGGAACTCGAGGCCGGGCGCATCCTGGTGACCACGCGGGGCACGTTTCTCGAACAGGTGCGGTCGGTCTTGGTCTTCCTGGCCCTCCTCTTCGTGGCCCTTCCCCTGGCCCTGATGCTGGTCTCGTGGCCGTTTCCCGGCGAGCGGCTCGGTGCACTCGGGGCGATCGGCCTCGTCCTCCTCCTGTCGGTGCTCGGGTTCGGGGTGGCGCGCTTGTCACTGGTGCTGGCCGGGATGGGGGGCGTCCTGGCCACGCCCGGAGTTCACATCGCGCTGACGGTCCTGTTCGCGCTGGTCGTGGCCACCTTCGTGCACTGGGGATCCCGCTTCAACTTTTTCCAAGGGCTCCTGTTCGCGCTCGTGTGGGGTGCCGGCCTGTTCTTCATCGCCCGCATCACGGCGCGGCTGGTCGGGATCCCGTCCCTGGAGGGCGCGGTTTGACTCCCCGGTGTCCTCGAGGCTAGCATCGTCCCATCTCGGCCGGGCGCGAGGAGACGATGGCCCACGGCCCACCCGCCGACCTTCCGGCCCGTTCAGGCATCCACCCAGAGCAACCCACGCATCGCATCGGAGTCCTGATCAACCCGCGGGCCCGGGGCAACCGCAAGGACCCGATGGACCCGGACATGGTCCGGACCCTGGTGGGCGACTGCGCGCTCTTCGTGACCCGGGAGTCCCGCGAGGTTCCCGACGCAGTGGGACGGCTGCTCAGTGACTCGCCGGACCTCCTCGTGGTCTCGGGGGGAGACGGGACCCTGCACCTCTTGCTGACCGAGGTCCTCCGCCGCGTCGAGCCCGACCGGATCCCGGTGTTCCTGCTGCTGCGCGGCGGGACGATGAACATGGCGGCGAACAACCTCTCGACCAGCCGGGCCCCCCTGATGGAGATGCGGGTCCTGGGCCGATTCCTGCGCGGGCGGGGCGGGGCCGAACCCTGGCCGGTCTGCACGGTGTCCCCGCTGCGGATTGACGCGGACCATCTGGAACACCCCCTGTATGGACTGGTCTTCGCGAACGGGACCGCCTTTCGCATCCTGAACGAGTACTACCGAGGCACGCCGTCGGTCGCGCGCGCGTTCAACGTCACGGCCTCCATCATCGCGGGGGCCTTCATGAGCAAGGACCTTGAACGTCGCTACTTCTCGCGCCTGAACGCGACGGTCCGCGTGGACGGGGAGGTCGTCGGTCGCAAGGACCTGCGCATCTCGGTCGCCTCCGCCGTGCGGAGGCTTCTGTTGTGGTTCACCATCTTCGAGAACCATCCTCCCCTGTCCGCCGACCAGTTCTATTTCCTGGCGAACTTCCTCCCGACCCGCGAGATCGCGCGCCATTTCTGGGGCCTGTGTCGGGGCCAGTGGGAGGGGCCCGGCCATGTGAACCATCCGGTCCGCCGCGTCGAGATGACCGGGGCGGGAGGATTCACCGTGGACGGCGAGGTCTATGACCTGCCCGAGGGAACGGGACGTTGCATCCTGACAGCGGGCCCCCCGGTGCGTTTCCTGGACCTATCGGGCTTCACCCTGCCCGGCTACACCTGGTCTTCCGACGGGTCTTCGGAGGCGGCGGACAGGGCCATGTCGTAGGCCTGCTCGTGGACAGGACCGTGGACGAATGCGTGACCGCGTAGCGCGACCATGGTTGTGGCAGAGTCCGTGGCGGTCTGGTACCATGCCTGTGTCGGTCGGGGTGGCACGGGCGGCCGCCGGCGGTTCGGGGTCCCCATCCAGGCACTGGCCGGCGGGACCCCGAGCCGCGGGAGGAAAGTCCGGGCTCCGCAGGGCAGGGTGCTGGGCAACTCCCAGTGGGGGCAACCCCAAGGAAAGTGCCACAGAAAACCAGACCGCCCGCCGGCCCTCGGGTCGGCGAGCAAGGGTGAAAACGTGGGGCAAGAGCCCACGGGTCCCGCCGGTGACGTCGGGATCGGCAAACCCCACCCGGAGCAAGACCGAACAGGGGGCGGGTGGCCCGCCCGATGCCCCCGGGTATGGTCGCTTCAGGCCCGCGGTGACGCGGGTCGTAGAGGAATGGTCGCCACCGGGGCCAGGGCAACCTCGCTCCGGGACAGAACCCGGCTTACGGGCCACCCCGGCCGGCGTGACTTCTGTTGTCGGGAACTCCGTTTTTGGACAAGAGCCGCATGGTTCGACACTAGGAATCCACGAGGTGACGCGATGAACCTGGGTCGGCGGATCGGGATCGTCATGGTGGCGTGGGCTTGCGGCAACGGGGGGGCGCTCGCGGGTCTCGTGAAGGGGCCGTATCTTCAGGACCTCCGGCGGGACGGGGTCGTCGTGGCCTTCGAGACGGACACCCCGGTGGCCGGGGCCGTCGAGTACGGAGCGGACGAGACGTACGGGACAATCCAGGCGTCATCGTCCTCGGGGATTCACCACGCGGTCCGACTCGCGGGCTTGCCGCCCGCGACCCTGTACCACTATCGGGTGCGCCTGAACGGGGAGCCCGCCGGGACGCCCGGGACGTTCGTGACCGCGCCGGACCAGGTCGTCCCGTTCACGTTCCTCGTGTATGGGGACAACCGGTCGGACGCGAACGCGCACGCGCTGGTCGTCTCGCGGATGCTCCAGTTCCCCGCCTCCCTCGTCATCAATACCGGCGACCTCGTGTCCACCGGGTACAAGGAAGACCAGTGGCAGCAGTTCTTCGAGATCGAGGCGGACCTCGTCCGGGACGTCCCCCTGTACGTTGCCATCGGCAACCATGAAACGGTGAACCACAAGGCCCCCGAGCCCTTCCTGCGCCTCCTGGTCCCCCCGCAGGAGGCCGCGGGCCATCCGACCTACTACTCCTTCACGTACTCGAACGTCCATTTCGTCGTCCTGGACGGGTTCGTCGAGACGGAGGCCTCGGCGGACTGCTTCTTCCTGATCCGCGGGTTCGGCGAGTGCCTCAACCAGGGACAGGTCGCGTGGCTGGAGGCCGACCTGAAGGCTGCCGCGGACGACCCCGCGATCGAGCACGTCGTCGTGGTCGCGCACGAGGGACCCTACTCGTCCAAGCCGGGCCGGACCGGGTCCGGGCACCTGCGCGCCTTGCTGCCTCTGTTCGCGGAGAGCAAGGTCTCGTTGATCGTCAGCGGGCACGACCACTACTACGAACACGGGGTGTCGGGGAACCTGATCCACTACGTGATCACGGGCGGGGGAGGGGCCCCTCTGTACGAGACGGTCGGACCGGACGCGCCGGTCGCGTACCCGCACGAGGTCCTCGTCTCGACGAGCGTGTACAACTTCGCGCGCGTGGTCGTGGACGGCCCGCACCTGGAGGTCACGGCCTTCGAGGCCGACGGCACGGAGATCGAGCGCTTCGAGGTTGGCCCGGGTCGGGAATGCGCGGCTTCAGGGGATTGCGATGGCCTGAGCCCGGGGTCCTGCGAGGGCGAGTGGTCGTGCGGTCGGACCGGCCGTTGCGTGTGGGTCTGCGCCAGGCCCCCCGAGTGTTCCGTGCCCGACGATTGCCTGGGAAACCGCGAGGACCGCTGCCCGGGGGCGTGGGACTGCATCGAGGGGTCGTGCGAGTGGGTCTGCGACGTCCAGCCCGACTGCCACAAGGACGAGGACTGCCAGGGCCGGGCCGGACTGACCCAGTGCGAGGGGGGGCACTTCGCCTGCGTGGACGGAATGTGCGAGTGGACCTGCCCTCCCCCACCCGCGGACGAGGCGGCGCGTCCCGCCGACAGTGGGCCGGCCCCGGGGGACCCGGGAAGCCGTCCCCCGCCGGACCCGGGGACTCCCGGACCGACGGACTCGGGCGCGGGGACCGCAGACCGGGGCGTCGCCTCCGGTGGAGGCGGCGGCTGCGCGTCGGGCAGGGCCGTGCTCGCCACTCCGGGACTTCTTTTCCTCCTCGTGGGCGCGGGTCTGGCCTGCCTGAGACGCCGCCGGGTGGGTCGTTGACTTGTGGCGGAATCGAAATTATAAGACGGTCCGGAGGTGCCGACCATGGCGCGAGTGACCATCGAGGACTGTCTGGACGCGGTCGAGAACCGCTTCGCCCTTTGCCTGCTCGCAGCCAAGCGGGCCCGGATGCTCCAGGAGGACGCGACCCCCCTGGTCGAGACGGGCAACCGCGAGACCGTGACCGCCCTGCGGGAGATCGCGGCGGGCCGCGTCGGGTTCAAGAAGGACATCCGCGAACTGCTGAACCTCGGCCCGCGGCAAGACTGACGTGCGCCGACCGTCCGCCCCCTTCGCCGGAATCTGGCTGGTCATTTCGGGGCTCTCCTGCGGAGCGGCGCTGCACCCCGTGCCCGCGGACCCGGTGACGGACCCGGAGGTCCTGCTCGCGCGCTTCGCGCGGCGGACCCGGACCGTCGGCGCGCTCGCGGCCGAGGCTCGCATCGAGCACTACGGCGAGCGGGGCGTGGTCAAGGGTCGCGTCACGCTCCTGGCCGAGCCGGTGGGTCGTTTGCGGGCGGACGCCTGGAGCCCCACGGACCAGCACCTGGCCACGCTGGTCGCGGACCGGGACACCTTCTTCTACTTCGAGCGCGGGGCGCCCGAGTGCCTAACCGGCCTGTCGTGCCCGAGGAATTTGGCGCGCTTGCTTCCCGTGGGCCTCGGGGTGGGCGAGGCCGTGGGTGTCCTGCTGGGCATTCCCCCGGTCTATCCGGCTTCGGGTCCGTGGACCCTGGAGTACGACCGGTGCGTCGGGGCCTATCTGCTTCGTTCTGCGGTGGCGGGAAACGGCGTCCAGCGCCTGTGGGTCCTCGAGGACGGGACCCCCGTCCGCGCCGAACTCGATGCCCCGGGCGGACGGGTGTACCAGGTGGAGTTCTCGTGGTTCGAGGAGCAGGGGGGACGCGGTCTGCCCATGCGGATCCGGGTCCAGGTCCCGGCGGAGCGCGGGGACCTGACGGTCCTCTATCGGTCGGTGGACCCGGACGCGCGCCTGGCGCCAGAGGACTTCGAATTCTCCTGTCCGCAAGGACTTCCCGTTCGCGTCGCCCCCTGTCATGATTGATGCGGACCACGACCATCGTCCGGTCGGTGACGGACTCGCGCGGAGGACGTTGCGATGGAGGACGAACGCCGGGGCCTCCTGATCGTGCTGGAGGGGATTGACGGGGCCGGGACGACGACCCAGGCGGCAGCGCTGCGGGAACGCCTCGCCGGGCGCGCGGACCCGGTCGTGGTCACGGCTGAGCCGAGCGCGGGTCCGGTCGGGAGGTTGATCCGGGACGTCCTGCGGGGCCGCGCGGGTGGGGCGTCCGGCGCCGAAGATCCCGCGATGGACCTGGACCGGCGCGCCCTGGCCCTCCTGTTCGCCGCGGACCGTCTGGATCATGTGGCCCGCGAGGTCCGGCCTGTCCTGGCGCGGGGAGGCGTGGTGATCAGCGACCGCTATGTGTTGTCGTCGCTCGCGTATCAGGGGCTCGACGCCCCGCGCGAGTGGGTCGCGGAGATCAACCGGTTCGCACCGGTCCCGGACCTGACCGTGGTCCTGGATGTGCCGGTGGACATGGCCCTGGCCCGGGTCGGTCAGAGGGTCGGACGCGACCTCTTCGAGACGACCGAGACCCTCGAGCGGGTCGCGATGGCGTACCGGGAGGTTCTGGCACAAGGAGGGCTCGGACCGGTCGTGGTGCTGGACGGGACGAGGCCGCGCGAGGAGGTCACGGAGGGGGTCCTCCGCGCGGTGGAGCCTCTGCTGACGCGCGTCCGGTGACAGGACCGAGCGGCACCACCCCCACGACCTCGGAGACGCGCCGGGACCTCTCGCGGGGGCGGCTGCCCCCGGCATGGCACGCCTGGACCGTGGACCCCACGTACGAGATGAACTCCACGCGGTCCTGGTAGGTCCGCAGCGCCACCCCCGCCGCCACGCCGTCGCGCCCCGCCGGCCCGCATCCCTCCTCGCACCGAAACAGGACGATGTCGCCCGGGAGGGCCGATTCTACGCCCACGAGGCGGCCCCGCGACTCCGCAAGCCTCTGGAACTCGAGCGCCGAGAGACCCGCCGCCGTCCCTCCATCGGGCCAGAGGTCGTTGACGCGCAGGATGTGTCCCACAAACGAGCGGTCATCGAAGGACCGGGACACCCCCAGCACGCGCCGGGCGGAGCGCACCACCTCGGCGCGGCGCAGGTCCAGGTCACCGAGGTCATCGGGGAAATCGGGCGCGCTCGCCACGGCGGTGGGGCGGCGAGGAGCCGGGGTCGCAGGCCGGGCCGGCCTGGGGCGAGGTCCGCCCGCCGAGGTTGCCGCAGGACGCGACGCGCTGGTCCGGAACGAGGACAGGGCCGCAAGCGGACGGTCCGCGTGGGCGAGGACGGGATGGAGGTAGGGGGCCTCGACCCGGGTGCCGGACGACGACGTGGCGCACGCCACGAGCATGGGGAAGAACGCCGCCATCCGTCGGCTCCACCCCCGTCCCGTCCGATCCGCTTGCCGTCCCATGCCCGTTGACGCTTCCATTGCGCGCCTCTAGAATCCTAGCGCCGAGGATCGGGGTTCGCCAAGCAGGAGGACGCCATGAAGAGCCATCGGTGGTCGTGGGTCATCGGCATGGTGGGGCTCGCGCTGGCATCGTGCGGGTCGGAAGGGGCCGAGGAGCCGGGGTCCATCCGGGTGACCTGGAGGTTCGGGGGCAAGACATGCGCGGACCTCGGTGTCGAGACGGTCCGGGTATCGGTGCGCCTCCCGGACGGCGGGAACGTCCTAGAGCCCGCCCCCACCTTCCCGTGCCCGGACGGGGCGGCAGTGGTCGGGGATGTCCCCCCGGGGACCTACAACTTGGTCCTGGAGGGCCTCACCGCGGACGGGCACCCGTACTACCAGGGGACGCGAACCGGCGTGCGGGTCGAGAGCGGCAAGGAAACCACGGTGGCCCCGACGATCAATCTTGAATTGAAAAAATCGGAGGTCCTGCTCAACTGGGAGTTCCCGTCGGGAACAGGTTTCTGCAACGGAAACGAGGTCGTCCAGGTCGAGGTCTCGGCCTTCGATTCCACGTCCACGGCCGTCTATGAGGGTACCCACCCGTGCATCCTGCCGGCCGAGACCTACCCGGACAATGGAGTCCTGATCTCCGGCCTTCGCGGCAACGAGGAACTGACCTTCTTGCTTTACGGGCAGAACAAGTCCGGCCAGAAGACCCACCACGGCGAGAAGAAGGTGACGACGGTCCCCGGGGAGCGCTCGGCCGTCAACGTGGTGCTGGAGCCCTGCCCGGGCCCGAACCAGTGTCCGTGACTTCTAGGGCGTGGCCGGTGCCTCGGGCGCGGGAGGGGCCTCCGGCGCGGCTGGGGCCGAGGACGCGGGCGCCGCGGGAGTGCCCTGGTCCGTGACGCTGCGCTCCGACCCGGTCATCGCGATGGCCACGCACAGCACGAAAAAGATGGCCGCGAGCACGCCGGTCGTCTTGCTCAGGAAGGTCGCGGCCCCGCGCCCCCCGAACACGGACGACGCCGAGCCCCCGCCGAACGCCGCGCCCAGTCCCCCTCCGCCCTTGCCGGGCTGGAGGAGGACCACGATGATCAGCAGCACCGACACCAGGATGTGGAACGCGATCATCAATCCGTACAGGACATCCATGGCTCACTCCGTGAAGTTTACGATCTTCGAGAAGGACTCCGCATCCAGGCTCGCGCCCCCGACCAGGGCCCCGTCCACGTCCGGGCAGGCCATCAGGTCGCGGATGTTGTCCGGCTTGACGCTCCCCCCGTAGAGGATGCGCAGGCCCTCGGCGACCTCGTACCCGAACAGGCCGCGCACCACGCCGCGCAGGAACTCGTGGACCTCCTCGGCCTGGGCCGGGGTCGCCGTGCGCCCTGTCCCGATGGCCCACACCGGCTCGTAGGCGAGCACAACCCGCGCGGCGTCGGCCCCGTCGAGCCCCTGCATCGCGATGCGAACCTGCGTCTCGACGCGCGACAGGGTCTGACCCGCCTCCCGCTCCGCGAGCCGTTCGCCCACGCACAGGATCGGGACGAGCCCCGCTCCGAGCGCCCGCGCGGTCTTGCGACGCACGAGGTCGTCGCCCTCCAGGTGGTGCTCGCGTCGCTCCGAGTGCCCGACGATCACATGGGTGCAACCGATGCTGCGCAACATCCGCGCGCTCACGTCCCCGGTGAAGGCCCCCTCCTCCTCGGGGCTCACGTCCTGGGCCCCGAACGCGACGGGGCTGCCCTCGAGCACGCGGGCCACGACCGGGATCAGGGGGAAGGCCGGCATCACCGCCACGTCGCAATGCCGCGCCCGGGCCGTGCGGTGGGCCACTTCCCGGGCCAGGGTCGCGGCCCAGGCCGCGTCGCCGTGCATCTTCCAGTTGCCCGCGATCAACGGGCGGCGTTTCGGCTTCATGGCGTGTCGCCTTCAAGCGGTCTGTCGCAGGGCCTCGACACCGGGGAGTTCGCGCCCCTCGAGGAACTCGAGCGACGCCCCACCCCCGGTCGAGACGTGCGTGAAGAAGGGCCTCAGACCGAGGCGCGAGACCGCGGCCACCGTGTCGCCCCCGCCGGCGACGCTCGTCGCCGTCGAGTGCGCGATGGCCTTGCCCACCGCCTCGGTCCCGGCCACGAAGGGCGCCTTCTCGAACATCCCCATCGGCCCGTTCCAGAACACCACCTTCGCGGCCGCGAGGCGCGATGCGTAGGTCCGCGCGGTCTCGGGGCCGATGTCGAGGACCATCGAGTCCTCGGGGATGGCCGCGACGGGGACCACGTCGGTGAGCGCTTCCTCGGTGGCCTCGCGGGCCACGACGGCGTCCGTGGGGAGCAGGACCTCGACCCCGCGCGCCTGGGCCTTCAGAAGCAGGTTCTTCGCGACCTCCACCCGGTCCGCCTCAAACCGCGACTTCCCGACCGACAGGCCCTGGGCCACCAGGAACGTGTTGGCCATGGCCCCCCCGATCAGGATGGCCTTGACCTTGCCCAGGAGGTTCGTCAGGACCCCGATCTTGTCCGCGACCTTGGCCCCGCCCACGAGCACCACGAAGGGCTGCTCCGGGGCCTGGAGCAGCCGCCCCAGGTGCGTCAACTCCTTGAGCATCAGGTAGCCCGCGCCCTTGTGAACGAAGTGCTTCGGCAGGGCCGCGACCGAGGCGTGGGCGCGATGCGCGGCGCCGAAGGCGTCGTTGACATAGACGTCCGCCAGGGCCGCCAGGCGCTGCGCGAAGGCCTCGTCGTTGGCCTCTTCCTCGGGCTGGAAGCGCAGGTTCTCGAGCAGAACGACCTCGCCCTCCATTCGCTCCATGATCACCTTGCGCGGGCCGTCCCCGACCGTGTCCTCCGGGAGGAAGACCTCCTGGTTCAGCAGCTCCGCGAGCCGCTCCCCGACCGGGGCCATGGAGAGTTCCGGGACGTGCTTGCCCTTGGGTCGCCCAAGGTGCGAGGCGAGCACCACGCGGGCCCCTTGCTCGATGGCGTACTTGATGGTCGGCAGGGACGCCTGGATGCGCGTGTCGTCCGCGACCCGCCCCTCGGCCGTCAGCGGGCAGTTGAAGTCCACGCGGATGAAGACCCGCAGGCCCTCGAGCGACAACTCCTCGATGGACTTGATTCCCTTCAAGACATCCATGGTCCATCCCTCCCCTTGCGGTCCCAGGAAATCGGGCCCCGTTTCGCGGCGCGGACCATACCACATCCCTGGAAGGCAATCCACTGGATGTCGGCGTCCGGTCAAGACGGGTGGTCACCTGGACACGGACGACGCCTGGACCCCCACGATCAGGACCCCGCCCTGCCACCGCTTTCCAGCCTGGAAGAAAAGCCCCTGGTCGTGGATCCGGACCCGGCTCGTCAGGTCGTCATGAACGACGGTCAGTTTCAGGAAGCGCCCGTCCGCCGTGACCCCGCGATATTCCACGGCAAAGGTCCCGCCGTCCGGCATGGGGACCACGACGCGGCCCTGCCGGGCGACCTCGCGCTCGGTGGACGACACGAGGTCATAGTAGGCGAACCGGTCGCCGAACGTCTTGCGCAGCGTGTCCCACAGGGGCTTGACGCGATCGTGAAGGAACGGGGGGGACTTCTTCGCGTGGATCACCGTGACGCGGACGAGGACCACGGGGTCTGCCAGGGCCTCGATGGGGCCAGCGGACAGGAGGCCCGTGATCAGCAGACAGACCGCCGTGCGTCCGAACCAGCGCCTTGCGCCCATGTCATCCCTCCCCCCGAGAGTCCACCTGGTGCCAGATCACGGTCGGCCTCTCGGGCTGGTCCGGGTCCTGGTCGATCAGGACGGTCCCGGATTCGACCTCGTACGAATCTACGAAGCACTGGTTGCTCGGTACCGCGGGGCGGGTCCACCAGAGGACCCCGAGCACCGCCGCCAGGATCATGGCCCCGACCGGCGCGAGGACCAGGACGGGACGACGCTCCAACATGGCGCGGAGCCCCGCGAGGGCGGTCCTGGCCTCTGGCCGCGGCTCCCGCAACCGCCGTTCGACCCCGGCCCACACGGCATCGAAGGGCGGAACCTCGCCCGGGCCCAACGGGGCGGCGTCGCGCACTAGGCGGGACAGGCGTTGGAAGGCCTGGACCTCCGCGTCGTTGGCCGGGTCCCGTTCGCGAAGCCCGTCCGCCGCGAGCATGGCCCGTTTCGATTTCCAGCGACGCCACCACATGTCCGTCACCGTTCCTGAACCGCCACGTCCAGACCATATCGGTCCCGCAGGACCTCCCGCAGGGCCATCCGGGCCGCGAACAGTCGCGACATGACCGTCCCGGGCCGGACGTTCAGGACCGCCGCGATCTCGTGATAGGACAGGCCCTCCACCTCCCGGAGCAAGAGGATCTCCCGGTACGCGGGTCGAACCTGATCGAGCGCGGCCCGGACCGCGCGCAAGGACTCCTCGACCTCCACCGCGTCGGCCGGGTTGCCGGGCGCGCGCGGTCCCACCGGAAACGGCTGTTCGTCCGCTGCGGCGGGCGCGGCGTCGTCCTCCAGAGGCTGCGCATCGTGCACTCGCAGCCTCCGGGCCCGGTCCACGACCGCGTTGTGCGCGATCCGGTACAGCCAGGTATGGAACGCGGCCGTCATCTCGAACTGCGGGAGCCCGCGCAGGGCCCGGGCGAAGGTCTCCTGCGTCAGGTCCAGGGCCGCCTCCGGGTCTCGCGTCCTTCCGAGGAGCATCCGGTACACCCGTCCGTAGTACCGCTCGGCCAGGACCCGGAAGGCCTCGCGGTCCCCTTGCCGTGCCGCCGCCACCAGGTCGCGCTCGAGCGCGTCCACCAATCACCTCGTTGGACGACGCGGCCCCGTCACCTATTCGCGGGGACCATGACGGACCGTGCCGTCCCGGGTCATCGTCCATTCCTCGCCGGGCGACACGCGCACCTCGGCGCGTCCGGCCACGAGCGCCCCGTCCTCGATGACGAGCGCGGCGTCGCCCTGGAGGACGACATCGAGCCAGGCCCCCGGCATCACCCGGACCCCGCGCCCGATGCGAATCCGTCCCGCGGTCGAGGGGTCCTCCATCACCCGTCGTCCCCGCATCCGGACCTCGCCGTACGGGCGCTCCGCCTCGACCCGCAGCCACGAGCCATCCCCGACTTCCAGGCCCTCCGAGAAGGGCGGGGCGCCGCGAATCCCGTGCCTGACCGCGAGGAACACCTGTGCCCGCGGCCCGACCACCCAACCTCGTCCCACGCCGGACCCCGCGAGGTCCGCCAGGCAGGGCGCGACCTCGACCACGGCCGAATCCGAGACGACCGCGCCGGCCTCGCCAAGCCGCCGGCGTCCCGCGGCGGCGAGCGCGGCCACGGTCGTCTCGTGCGAGTCGGAACCGGTCAAGGTCTTGGTGGGCAGGAAGTAGGCGTCCCGCTCCAGCAGAAGAACCTGGACGTCGCGCGCCTCCAGGAGTCCCGAAAGGTGCTGGTTCAACATCTCGAAGGTGCTGGTCGGCACGACCCGGTTCCCGACATGCACCTCCTTGTTCCGGTACAGGGTGGGCGGGAGGTCGGCCCGGAGGGCGTCCAGGGACACCAGGTTCGTACAGATGTGGGCGAGCCGGAACCGCGGCGACCCGTCCGGGGCGAGGGCCTGCGAGAGGGCTCGGGGGCAGACCGAATACTCGACCACCTCGATGCGGCCCGTCGCCCGGTTGAACGCGACGAGCCCAACATTCTCGTCGAGGCGGGCGCGAGGGACCACGCACAGGGTCATGGCGGCGCGGGTCGTCACGTGGAAACCGATGCGCGTCGGGTCGAGCGCGCGAGCCGCGGCGTTGTCCACGTTGTGCAGGACCACGCCGCGCACGCCTTCCCGGCGCAGTCGGTCCGCCAGGGGTGTGCCCTGCGGACCCGGGGTCAGGAGCGCCCGGAAGGCGCCTCCGTGGCCGTCCCCGGTCCAGACCAGGCGCCCGTCGTGTTGCGCCACCAGGTCGCCCTCCTCGTCGAGGCGGGGGTGGACGGCCTGGCGGACGATGACCCCGAACTCCTTGGGAAATCCCCAGAGGTCGCTCCGGTCGAACCACTGCCGGATCGGGGCCTCGGTCACGTCGCTGACGAGCACCACGAAGAACGGCATCCGCCCGCTCTCGACCCCGGCGGCGAGGACCTCGGCCGCAAACAACTCCAGGAAGGAGCGGCCCGACACGGGCGCGACCGGAAACAGGCCCTTGGGTGGCTCGAAGCCGAGGCGGGCCACGAGGTCCCGGGCCTTGGGGTGCGCATGGGCCTGCGCGTAGAAGCGGGTCGAGGCCCCGCCCGCGAGCACGAGCGCGGCCCACTGCCCGGCCGCGAGGGATTGCCGCCCCGCCTGTTCGTACTGCGGTCGCTCCGCCTCGGCGATCCGGGTGGGCTCGACGGGAGTCAGGTCGAGGGGCTCGGCCGGGACCGTGCCCCCAAGCAGGGCCCTCCGGTGTCGTCCCACCCAGTTGAAATCCACGCGCGACAGGTGATCAAAGAACGTCGCGAGGGCGTCAGGTCCGGCGTCGCCCAGATACTTCGCGTACGTCCCGGCCATCCCGCCCTCGACGAGGCGGTCATGCAGGGAGCGCGTCGCCTCCGGTGCGGAGCGCAAGAACCGCTGGATGGCAGGCGGGAGGTTCATGGGGGCGATGATACCGCAACGTGGGATGCAACCCCTTGTCATACCGGTTGCGCGACCACGCCACCCGATGGAACCACGCGGCGCGTCACGATGCCCATGTTCCGCCGGGACATCACCGTGGAAACCAGGGAATCCTGGAAGGCCTCGGCCTGGTTCGCCAGGACCACGGCCACGACATTGCCCCCGAAGCCGGCACCGGTCAGGCGCGCGCCGACCACGCCGGGGAGGCCCAAGGCGACCTCGACCAGGAGGTCGAGTTCCGGACAGGAGACCTCGTAGTCGCGCGCCAGGGAGTCATGGGAGCCCGCGAGCAAGGCGCCCAGGGCCTCGGCGTCGGCGCGGAGCAGGGCGTCGCGCGCGCGACGGGTCCGGTCGTTCTCGGTCACGACGTGGCGCAGGCGACGGTACGTGACCTCCGACAGGCGCGGACGGAGGCCTTCGAGGTGTGCGGGCGTCAAGTCGCGCGCGGTCCGGACCTCGGGGAAGATCGCGCGGGCGACCTGGAGACCGGCCTCGCATTCCTGCTGGCGGCGACGGTACTCGGGGCCGGCCACCTCGTGGCGCACGCCGGAGTCGGCCACGACGAGGGCCCAGTCACGCGGGAAGGGGACGGGATCAACCCAAAGCGAGCGGCAGTCGAGGAGGAGGGCATGCCCCTCGACCCCGCAGGCCACCGCGACCTGGTCCATGATCCCGCACGGGACCCCGCAGAAGTCGTTCTCGCACCGCCGGGCGAGGACCGCGATGTCCATGGGCGACAGGTCGCGACCGGCCAGGGCGGCGGCCAGGGCCACGAGCACAACCTCCAGAGAGGCAGAGGACGACAGCCCCGCCCCCAGGGGGATCTCCCCTCGGACCACGACATCCGCGCCGGACAAGGTGCCCAGGGCCTCGCGCACGACCCAGAATGGCCCCAGAAGATACCGGGCGTGGCCCGACACGCATCCTGGACGCAGCGCCGCAAGCGAGTATGAATATTCCTTGTCCAAGTTGTCAGACCAGACTCTGACGACGCCGTCATCGCGCGGGGCGCCCGCGGCCCGAGTGCGCAGGTCCAGGGCCGCCGGGAAGACGAACCCCTCGTGGTAGTCCGTGTGCTCCCCGATCAGATTCACGCGGCCGCCGACGTGCGCCACGACCACCGGATCACGGCCCATTCTGGTGTGGAAGCGCGTAACGACTGGATGTTCATGGAACATGTCTTTCCCTTCAGGCGCCATCCGGCACCGCCGAATCAGGAAGCATGCGACTACTTGAGCAATCCTCGATGTCTGTTGGGCCAATAACCATGCAGGTCTCTCGGGGTCTCGAGATTGCTTTGCTTCAGGAATTCGCGTGTCCGAGGCGGTCTTGAAGAGCCCGGACACCACTCGATGGGGCGTCGCATGCCCCCCTCTTGGCGCTCGAACTCGTTGAGTTCTCGTGCCAATCCACCCCCCACGCCGGCCGCGTTGCGGCCGGGTCGCAATCCGCGCCTACAGCGCGGATTGCTCTACTTCATCGCGCCTTGCAACCGAAACAGGAATCTGCTAGATTCCATTCCCGCGAAGGGTCGGAAGACCGGCCAGCCGCGCAACCTCCTTGGCGAAACTACCCACTTCAGAGGGGATTCGGCAACCGGGTCGCGTGGCGCGTATCGGGCGGAACCGGGTCTGGCCCCTCGCAGGGAAATCGGAGGACGGCTCGGAGGTTCCGATGGCGGGCGAGAATCCCAACTGGTCGGATGTCATTGACATCGTCAGCCGCGAGAAGGGCATCCCGCGGCAGGTGTTCGTCCAGGCGCTCGAGGAGGCCATTCTGAAGGCGGCCAAGAAGGTCTTTGGCGAGGAACGCACCCTCGAGGCCACCTTCAACGAGGAAAGCGGCCAGGTTGAGTTGTTCCAGTACATGACCGTCACGGAGAAGGTCACGAATCCGATGACGGAACTGTCACTGGAAGACGCGCACCGCGTGGACCCCGACGCGCAGCCTGGCGATGAACTCGGCTTCCAGATCTTCTACCTGGAGGCGGACAAGGACAAGGCGCGCGAGGAGGACCTCAAGTATGGGGACATCCTTGGCCTGAAGACGTACCGCAAGTCCTTCGGCCGGATCGCGGCCCAGACCGCGAAGCACGTGATCATGCAGAAGGTCCAGGAGGCCGAGCGCGCCCAGGTGTTCAACGAGTACAAGGACCGCCAGGGCGACCTCGTGACCGGGGTGGCGCGCCGCTTCGAGAAGGGGAGCGTGATCGTGGACCTCGGGAAGGCCGAGGCCATCCTCCCCTTCCGGGAACAGTGTCCGCGCGAGTCGTACCGGCCGGGGGACCGCGTGCAGGCGTACGTCAAGGAGGTCAACCGCGACGCCCGGACCCACCAGATCGTCCTGTCGAGGACCGACCCACGTTTTGTCGTGAAGTTGTTTGAAAAGGAAGTTCCCGAGATCTACGAGGGGATCGTCAAGATCGTAGGCGTGGCCCGCGAACCGGGAGAGCGCACGAAACTGGCCGTGACCTCGACGGACTCGGACGTGGACCCGGTGGGGGCGTGCGTCGGGATGAAGGGGTCGCGCGTGCAAGCCGTGGTCCAGGAACTCCGGGGGGAGAAGATTGACATCATCCCGTACTCGATGGACCTGGCGCGATACGTGTGCGCCGCCATCGCCCCGGCCACGGTTCAGCGCGTCCTGATTGACCAGAACAACCAGCAGATCGAACTGATCGTGGCCGACGACCAGTTGTCCCTGGCCATCGGCCGCCGGGGCCAGAACGTCAAGCTGGCGAGCAAACTACTCGGATGGAACATCGAGATCCACGGCGAGAGCCGGATCGCGGAGCTGAAGGCCCGCCTGAAGGAAGTGCTGGTCGGGGTCGAGGGTCTCGACGAGAGCATGGTGGAGTACCTGTTCAAACTGGGCTATCACTCGCCGGAGAATCTGCTGAACGCGGACGAGATGGAACTGGCGGCGATCCCCGGGATGACGTTGGAGAGGGCCCAGGCGATCCAGCAGGTGGCCTACGAGCTGAAGGCCCGGCTCAAGGTCGAGGCCGAGGCGGCGGCCGAGTCGGCACCAACCGCGGCCCCGGCAAGTGCGCCGCCGTCCGCGGGGGGCCCGGCTTCTGAACCGGGCCAGGTTCGCGAGGAAGAGCCCCGCGGGACGGAGTCGGGGAAGGTCGAGGCGGACGATGGTTCCGTGGAACCCTCCGGCGTCTCCGGCGACGAGGGCGCTTCGGCCGGCGGCGCCGGCGCCCCGCCCGCCGGGGAACCCGAGGAGGTGAGCCTCGGGTGAGTCGGAAGGGGCACATCCCGCTTCGGCGGTGCGTGGCTTGCGGAGCGGTGCGGCCGCGCGATGGTCTGATTCGGCTGACACGGCGGGAGGGCCTCGGGGTGGTCGTGGACGGCAGGAAGCGACTCGGAGGGCGGGGGGCCTACCTGTGTCCGACGAGGGCCTGCGTGGACCGGGCGGCGCGACGAGGAATTCCCGGTAGGGCGCTTCGGGCGACCGAGAACATCGTGCTGCCGGTGGACACCGTGGGACTTCTGAGGGACTTGGCGCGAGGTGAGGATGATGGGCAAGCGCATCTATGAACTCGCGAAGGAACTCGGAGTCGAATCGAAACAGGTCCTGGCCCGCCTGGCGGAGGCGGGGATCCACATCAAGACCGACCAGCCCGCGCACCTGATCACGCTGACCAAGGAGGAAGAGGACCGGGCGCGCCAGCTGTTCAGCACGCCCAGGCCTGGCGAGGTTGAGGTGAAGCGCATGGCAGGAGGTCGCGTCGTGCGACGGCGAGTCGCCGCGGCCCCGGTCGCTCTTCCCGAGCCCCCTCCGGAACCCCCGCCAGCCCCGGCCCAGGAGGCACCCGCGGCGGCGGCCGCCTCCGCCACCGCGGAACCCGCCGAGCCGCCCGTGGAACCGACCCCAGTTTCGGAACCGACGGCCGAGACCATCCCGGAGGCGCCCACGCCCGTGGCATTGCCCGGGTCGAAAGTCGAGCCCGTCCCTCAGGAACAGGAACCTCCGGCAACGCAAGCCCGTCCCGCGCCCGAGCCCGCGCCCACCCCGAAGAAGGTCGTGATGCCCCTGCGGCCGGAGGTCCCGGACCGCCAGGCCAAGGTCCGCCGGCTGGTGTACGACCGCCGCCGGGACGTGATCTCGTTGCGCGATTTGATGCATGGCGTGGATGAGGAGGTCGAGCGCATCCCCACCCGCCAGCCCGCGCGGCGGCGAAAGACGGTCCAGCGGGGGCGCAAGCCCAAGCCCACACCCATCACCCTCCCGAAGGAGCAGAAGCGCGTGATTCGCATCGAGGGCGAGGTCATCCAGGTTTCGGATCTGGCCCGGCACATGGGCATCAAGGCCGGTGACCTGGTGAAGAAACTCATGGGGATGGGGGTCATGGCCGGGGTGACCCAGCCCATTGACCTGGACACGGCCGGCATCGTGGCGTCGGAATACGGCTTCACGGTCGAGAAGGTCGGATTCGACCCGGCGGAGTTCCTGAAGGAGTCCCCGGACGAACCCGAGGCCCTGCGGGCGAGGCCCCCCGTGGTCACCATCATGGGCCATGTGGACCACGGCAAGACGACCCTCCTGGACCGGATTCGCAAGTCGCGCGTGGCCGAGAGCGAGGCCGGCGGCATCACGCAGCACATCGGGGCCTACAAGGTGCACCTGCCTGCCGGGGACATCGTGTTCCTGGACACCCCAGGGCACGAGGCGTTCACGGCCATGCGTGCGCGTGGGGCGCGGGTCACCGACGTGGTGGTCCTGGTGGTCGCGGCGGACGACGGGGTCAAGGCCCAGACCCTGGAGGCCATCGCCCATGCCCGGGACGCGGGGGCCCCCATCATCGTGGCCATCAACAAGATTGACAAGCCCGAGGCCAACGTGGACCGGGTCCGCAGGGAACTCGCCGAGCAGGGCCTGATCCCGGAGGAATGGGGCGGCCAGAACATCTTCTGCGAGATCTCGGCCAAGAAGGGCCAGGGCATCGAGAACCTCCTGGAGATGATCTTGCTCCAGTCGCAGGTCATGGACCTCAAGGCCAATCCGGACAAGCCGGGGCGAGGCATCGTGATCGAGGCGCGCCTGGACCGGCAGGTCGGGCCCCTCGCGACGGTGCTGGTGCAGGCCGGGACCCTGCGCGCGGGGGACGTCGTGATCGCGGGCCTGGCCCACGGCCACGTCCGGCGGATGACGGACGACCAGGGTCGCCCCATCACGGAGGCAAGGCCGGTCACGCCCGTGCTCGTGGCCGGGCTCGACCTGGTCCCCAATGCCGGCGACCTGTTCGTGGTGTTGCCGGACGAGAAGAAGGCCAAGGAGGTCGCGGACTGGCAGGTCGAGCAACTTCGCCGGGCGCGGACGGCGCGGGCCGCGTCCCGCGTGTCGCTCGAGGACTTCTACAAGATGGCGCAGTCCGGGGCGACGCGTGACCTGAAGGTCATCCTGCGCGCGGACGTCCAGGGTTCGCTGGGGGCGCTCCTGGACAGCCTGGGCAAGCTGAAGCACCCCGAGATCAACTTGAAGGTCATCCACAGCGCGGTCGGGGCCGTCAGCGAGAGCGACGTGAACCTGGCCATGGCCTCGGACGCGGTCATCGTGGGCTTCAACGTCGGGGTGGACCCCAAGGCGGCGTCCCTGGCGGACCAGGAGCGCGTGGACATCCGGCGGTACTCGGTCATCTACGAGTTGATCGAAGACCTGCGCAAGGCCATGGAGGGTCTGCTGGAGCCCAAGAAGGTCGCGCGGCTCGCCGGTAAGGCCGAGGTCCGGCAGGTGTTCCACGTGTCGAAGGTGGGGCGCGTGGCCGGCGTGGCCGTGACGTGGGGACGGATCCTGCGCAGCGCCGAGGTCAAGGTGCTTCGGGGTGGCGAGGTCGTGTTCGAGGGACGCCTCGCCTCGCTCAAGCACTTCAAGGACGACGTGCGGGAGGTCAAGCAGGGGCTCGAATGCGGGGTCGCGATCGAGGGCTTCGAGAACGTCGAGGTTGGTGACCGCCTCGAGTTCTACGAGTTCGAGACCGTGCGCGAGTCCATTTCCATGCCCGCGTGAGGGGCCAACCCGCCGGGAAAGGGACGATGGTCGTCGGGGTCTGCCGCGTGAGGCTCGCGATCCCAGAGGGGGCCTCCCTCAAGGGGAAGCGGTCCGTGGTCCGCCGGGTCATCGGGCGCGTGCGTGCCGAGTTCAACGTGGCGATCGCCGAGGTCGAGGACCTGGACGACCATCACCACGCCGTGCTCGGATTCGCGGTGGTGGGCAACGACCACCGCGTGGTGAACTCGGTCGTGGACCGGGTCGTGAACCACATCGAGGGGCTCTTCCTCGCGGACGTCGAGGACCACTCGTACGAGATCCTGCACGTCCAGTGACCGGGGACGCGGGTATGAAGGCCTACCGTCGCACCGACCGCGTGGGGAGTCTCCTGAAGGAGACCCTGTCCGAACTGATCCTGTTCTCGGTGCGCGACCCGCGCGTGCAGGGTGTGGTCGTGACCAGGGTCCACGTCACCGCGGACCTGTCCCTGTGCCGGGTGTACGTGCGGACCCTCGCGGACGGGGAGGCCAGGGCCCGGGCGCTTCAGGGCCTTCGCGCCTGCGCGGGCTTCCTGAGGCACGAGGTCGGCGCGCGGGTACGCCTGCTGCGGATGCCGAGACTCGAGTTCTTCCACGACGACCTCCCGGAGCAGGTCGCGGCCGTGGAGACCCTGATCGAGAAGGTACGCCGAGAGGACCAGTCGCGGTGAGGAGCGACAGCGCGGAGGGGATCCTCCTCGTGGACAAGGCCGAGGGTCTGACGTCCTTCCGGGTGGTGGAGGTCGTCCGCCAGTTGCTCGGAGGGGGCAAGGTTGGGCATGGGGGGACCCTGGACCCGTTCGCGACGGGCCTCCTGCCGGTCCTCGTGGGTCGCGGGGTCACCCGGCAGGCGTCCCGGTTCCTCGGCGGGGACAAGGAATACCGGATGACACTCCGGTTCGGGTGCGAGACGGACACCGGCGACTGGCGCGGGCGCGTGGTCGGAGACCCGCGCGCGCCCTGGCCATCGCGCGAGCAGGTCCAGCAGGTGCTGGGGCGATTCGTCGGCGAGGTGGTTCAGGAGGCCCCGGCCTTCTCGGCGCTCAAGCACGATGGTCGCCCTCTGTACTGGTACGCGCGGCGGGGCATCGCGGTTCAAAAGCCGCCGCTGCGCGTGCGCATCGTCCGCCTGGACCTCCTGGAGTATCTTCCCCCCGACGCGGTCTTCGCCGTGACGTGCGGACACGGGGCGTACATGCGCGTCCTGGGCCGTGACCTGGCCAGGGCCGCGGGGTCGAGGGGGCATCTGGTGGCCTTGCGGCGGCTGCGGGTCGGGGCCTTCCGGGTCGAGGATGCCGTGCCTTGGTGGAAGGTGGTCGCGGGCGGCGTGGCCGTGGTCCTCGCGAACTTGCGGCCAGGGGACGCCGGATGACGCAAGCCGCCCTGCTGTTGGTGCAGACCCTGGCGAGCGGTTCCTCCGGGAACATGGCCGTGATCCGGTCCGCGCGCGCGACCCTGGTGCTCGACGCGGGGCTGCCCTCGGGCCGGGGCACGGCGCGCGCGCTGGCCGAGGCGGGGGTCGAGGTCCACGACGTGCGGGCGGTTCTGATCAGCCACGCGCACACGGACCACTTGCACCGGGCATCGCTCCATTGGTTCGCGCGGGCCGGGGTCCCGGTCCTGGCCGGGCCGGAAACCGCGCGGGCCGCGGCTCGACTATGCGAGCAGAACGGCCACGACCCGGGATGCCTCGTTCCCCTGCACGCGGGGACCACGTACCTGGTGGACGACATCGAGGTGACCCCCTTCACGGTCCCCCACGACGTGCCCACGTACGGGTTCGCGTTCATGGTGCGCGGGGGGACGGGCCACCGCAAGGTGGCGGTGGCCACGGACCTCGGGTGCGCCCCCGACGGGCTGATTCCCTACTTCGCGAACGCGGACGCGATCCTCATCGAGGCGAACTACAACGAGGAGCGGTTGCGTCGCAGCCACCGCCACCCGCTGGACACGGCCCGGGTCAGAGGCGATCTCGGGCACCTGTCCAACGAGGATGCTGGGTGCTTCCTCCGGCGTGTCCTGGCCGCGAGCGAGCGTCCGCCGTCCGCGGTGCTCCTGGTCCACCTGAGCCACGACCACAACGACCCGGAACTCGCCGTGCGGGACGTCCGGTCCGCCCTGGGCCGTCCGGCCTCGGCGACCCTCCCGCTCGGCGTGGCCCCTCGCCGGGGGCCGGGACCCTTGATCCGCGTGTGAAACGCCCCGCCCCGGTCACGCCCTCGCCCGCCGCCGGGTCGCCACCACGACCAGGGCCGTCAGGACCATCTCGGAGGCGCCAAGGCAGGCGACCTCCCCGATGTCCGCGAGGATGCCGAAGGACTGGAGGGCCATGTTGGTGGAGGTGATGAGGGTCGCGTACCCGATGATCGTGGTCAGCGAGGTCAGGAAGACCGCCCCGCCCGTGGATGCGACCACCTGGGGGATGCGGTCCGCTCCGTCCTGCCGGATGCGCGCGTACAGGTAGGCCGCGTAGTCCACCCCGATCCCGATGGTGATCGGGATGACGACGAAGTTCAGGAAGTTGATCTTCAGGCGGAAGGCCGCCGCGGACCCGAGCATCCACAAGAGCCCGCACGCGAGCGGGGTCATCACGAGAAGCAGGGCCCGGGGCGACCGGAACGACACCACCAGGAACAGGAGGACCCCGGCGAGCGACAGCGCGGTCACGAGCACGCCGTCGTGCTCGATGGCGCGGATCATGTCCGCGAAGACCATGGCCTGACCCACGGCGATGAGGCCCTCGCCGTCCGCGCGAACCGACCGCAGGACCTGCGCGTAGCGCAGCAGGAAGCGACCGTCCAGCAGGCTTTCCTTCTTGGGGTGGTAGGCGTACAGGATCCGGCCCCGGGTCCCGTCCACCTCGGTGAAGGGGCGGGCGATGAGGTCCGGGACGTCGTCCACGGTCAGGACGCGCAGGGATTCCGGGGGCCGATACTCGAGGACGTCCCGCTGTTCCTTTTCGTCAAGAAAATCTATCTTGCGGTCAATCAGGGCGCGAATGTCCGCCAGGACCGCGAGTTTTTCTTCCTGCTGCACCGGGAGGTAATCGAGGAGGGTCTGGACCTCCTGGATCACACCCCGCGAAGCGGGGTCGTCGAGGATCGCCCGCTGGATGCGGGGAACGTCGGCCAGGTCGTCGGCGAGGATCGGGGTCGGCGACCTCGGCAGATCGAAGATCTTGTCCACGCGATTCGACAGCTTCGCGGACCCCCGCTCGACCGACTCTCGATTGCGCAGGTTGTGAAAATCGTACTCGAAGGGGTCGCGGGCGAACGGGACCAGGAACAGAAGGGACGCGATGGATAGCGCCACCGCGGTCCCCAGGACCGCGCCCGGGTGGCGCGTCACGGCCGTGGCGACCGCGCGGACGATGGGACGGCGGTCCGAGGCGTGCCGGGTTCCCAGGGGGCGCCAGCGGTGCAGGGCCGCGATCAGGGCCGGCCCGAACGCGAAAGACGCGAGCCAGCAGGCGACCATCCCGACCCCGCCGATGATCCCGAACTGCCGGAAGCCCCGGAAACCGGCAACGACCAGCGAGCCGTACGCGATGGCCGACGTCATATCTGCCACCAGCGTCGCGCGTGCCGTGGACCGGACCGCGACCCTCAAGGCCTCGGGAAGCCCGCCGGGGCCAAGCCGTCGGATCTCCTCGTAGAACCTGGCCCCGACCATGATCATCGTGTTGATCCCGTTGCCCGCGATGATCGCCCCCAGGAAGGCGGTGGCCGTATTCAGGTACCCGACCGCGAAGTACCCCAAGGCGAACGCGACCACGAGCCCGAGGAGCATGGGCATTCCGATCAGCAGGACGGACCGCAGGCTCCTGAAATAGACCACGATGGATCCCAGGACCAGGAGGAGGGCCGCGGTGCTGATGAACCGCGCGTCCGAGGCCAGGGCCTCGCGCTCCTCGATCCCGGTCATGACCTCGCCCGTGAAGCCGACCTTCATCGCGGGGTGATAGCGGGACGGGTCGAGGGCCTCGACCTCGGCGCGCACGTCCCGCACGAGGGCCATGGCCTCCTCGTGGCTGTTCATCGTGGACGGCGGGCGGATGAAGACCGCGAGCAGCGAGCGGTCCGGCGTTACGTAGTACCCGTCAGGGTAGCGATCCTGCTCCTGGACCTTCTTTTCGTACTTGGCCTTCAGTTCCTCGATGCGCAGGTCGGTCTTCGGCGGCGGCTCGTCGTCGAGCCATTCCACGACGCTTCCGCGCGTCTCCTCCTCGATGCGCTTGCGCAGGCGGTCCCGGAAGTCCGCGAGGTCCGCGAGGTCCGCATACAGCCACTTGTTGCGCTTGTAGAACTCGGTCAATTCGTTGAGGTTGTAATCAATAAACCGGATGCGGTCGTACGGGAAGGTCCGCAGGCGCTGGACCAGGTCGTCCGCGAAGCGCTGCGAGGCCTTCAGGTCCGGGGATTCGATGGCGACGGTCAGCGTCGCATAGGACGCGACTCGTTCCTTGAGGTGTTCGAGGTTCACGACCGAGGGCGAGTCGGTGGGCAACAGCTCGATGAAGTCACTGCGCAGGTCGAGGCGGGACGCGAAGAAGAGACAGACCCAGAAGACGATGGTGCCGGCCCCGAGGACCCACCACGTCCGCCGCAGGGAGAACGCGACCCACCGCTCCAAAAGCCGACCCGGTCCCCCGCCGAGGTCCTTCACGGTTCCCGTCCTTTCAGTAGCCCTGCCGCCGCCACGCCGCGATGAAGGCGCGGAGGGAGCGGTCGTAGGTCGCCTCGGCCTCGGGCGGAAACAGGCAGCCCGGCAACTCCCGGTGCCGCCAGTGGTATTCGAGGCAGTCGCAGCAGAAGCCCTTGCGGGGGCACGGCTCGTAGGTGCAGGTGCACCGCTCGCGATTGCGTTCCTCGGTGCAGACGCGCTTGCTCATGGCTCACAACTCCACCATCGTCCTCGCAGCCCACTCGATGTCCGGGTCATCCACGTCCAGGTGGGTCACCGCGCGCAGGGTTCCACGAGCCACTGCCCGCACGAGCACCCCGTGCTCCTGAAGGGCGGACACGAGTCCCTGCGCGTCCAGGCGCTCCGGGTCGGACGGGGTGAACAGGACGATGTTCGTCTCGACCGGGGCGAGGAGCCGGGCGACCCGCGAGGCGGCGACGGCTTCCCCGAAGATGCGGGCGCGGCGGTGGTCCTCGGACAGCCGCTCCACATGGTGGTCCAGGGCGTACAGGCCCGCGGCGGCCAGGATCCCGGCCTGTCGCCACGAGCCCCCCATCTGGTGCCGGTAGCGCCGGGCTTCCTCGATCAACGCCCTGGGTCCGCACAGGACGCTGCCGATCGGGGCCCCCAACCCCTTGGACAGGCAGAACGACAAGGTGTCCGCGTGCGCCGCGTATTCCCGCACCGGCACGCCCGACGCGACCGACGCGTTGAAGATGCGCGCGCCGTCCAGGTGGACCGCGAGCCCCGCGTCGTGTGCGATCCGTGCCAGGGCGGCCAGGTGGTCGAGCGCCATCACGCTTCCGCCGCCGCGATTGTGGGTGTTCTCGAGGCACAGGAGGCGCTGGCGAGCCATGTGAAACACGTCGGGGTGCAAGGCCCCGCGGAGCGCCTCGGGCTCCATGAGTCCCCGCTCGCCCGGGACCGGCCGGATGGTGACCCCCGCAAGGGCTGCGGCGGCCCCGCCCTCGTACAGGAACGGGTGGGACCACGGGTGCATCAGGACCTCGTCCCCGGGCCGGGTGTGGACGCGGATGGCCAGTTGGTTGGACATGGTCCCGGAGACCACGAACAGGGCGGCCTCCTTCCCCGTGATCTCGCAAGCGCGGTCCTGAAGGGCGTGGACCGTCGGGTCCTCGTCGTAGACGTCGTCCCCGACCTCGGCCTCGGCCATGGCGCGGCGCATGGCCGGCGTTGGCTTCGTGAGGGTGTCGCTGCGGAGGTCCACGGGGAGGCGTGGTTCCATGGCGCGCGAGTATAGAGTCTTGCGCGCGCGGTGTCACGTGCACGAACCCAGTGTCGTCGGCCCGGTTTCCCCGCGAGCCGCGGGCGATGTAGAATCAGGTAGCGCTCGGTGGAGGTCATGACGATGAGCCGCGCGTCGTTTGGGGTCCTGCTCGG
>JBBIPO010000036.1:0-26015 GCA_037442805.1 Deltaproteobacteria bacterium | reverse complement strand
GAGCAGGGCATCCGGAAGCCTCGCGGGGCTGGCGGTCATGGCCCGCTCCGAGCGGATCGGGCGCACGATCACCGTCTCCCGACCTCGCCCATCCACCTCGAGCGGCACTAGGACCGTCGGACACTGCCAGACCTCGCGGTACACCCCGTGTCGCCGGAGTCCTTGCATCACGAGCGCGTCCGCCACGCGGAGCAGGTCGAGGCGCTCGCGCGTGACCTCCGCCGCGAGTGGGCGAAAGACAGCCGGATGCGTCGCGCCAAGGTTCCACACGCACCGGTTGACCCCCGGGACCTCGCGCAGGACCAGGTTCGCCACCTCGATCAGGCGATCCCATTCGGCCTCGCCGCTCAACACGACCGGATGCTCGTAGGACCTCAGGTCCGCCTTGACGCCGACCGACCGGAACGGCATCGGCGAGGCTCGAAGGCCGAAGCGGGCTGCGATCTCCGCGACCCGCGGCGCGATGGCCGGAAGAGCGTCCTCGTCGGGCGCGCCGGTCGAGCACAGGAGCCGCACCCCGAGCCCCGGCCCCGGGAACGGATTCCTCCAGAGGAAGTCGTCCGGGACCCCGAGTCGCTCGCCAAGTACACGGACCTCGACCTTGTAGAGTTCCTGAAGCGGCTCGACCACCCGCCCCTGCGCAATCATCCGGTCAATCACGGGCACGCGGTTGTGGTGGGTCTTGATCACGTCCGCCCGCCGGGTCCCGCCCGTCTCGATCGTGTCCGGGTAGATCGTCCCCTGGCCCAGCAGGTGGTCCGAGACCCCCAGTCGCGCCGCCTCCCGCTCGAAGACCGCGACGAACGTGTCTCCGATGACCCTGCGCTTCCGCTCCGGTTCCACGACGCCGCGCAGGGCCGCCAGGAACTCGTCGCTCGCGTCCACGAAGTGCAGGTGTCGCCCGAGACCCATCGCCTCGAGCGCGGCGAGGACCTGGCGGCTCTCGTCCTTGCGCATCAGGCCGTTGTCCACGTGCAGGAGGTGCAGTCGGTCCGCCCCGATGGCCTCCGCGATCACGCGCGCCGCCACCGTGGAATCCACGCCCCCCGAGGCCAGCAGGAACACCGAGCGGTCCCCGACCTGGGCGCGGATGCGCTCCACCTGTTCCGCGAGGTAACGTTCCATGGTCCACGAGGGACGGCACCCGCACAGCCCGAACACGAAGTTCGCGAGCATCCGCTCCCCGTTCACCGTGTCGTCCACCTCGGCGTGGAACTGGAAGCCGTAGCGGCGGAAGCGGTCCGACCCGATGGCCGCGAACCGGTGGGGGGCCTCGGCCTTGCCGAGCGTGGACCAGCCGAGTTCCTCGAAGTCCGGCGGAAGCGAGGCCACGGAATCGAAGTGGCTCATCCAGACGCGCTCGACCGGTCCGAGCCCCTCGAACAGGGGATGGGCCCGCGTCAGATGCAGGTCCGCCGGACCCCACTCGCGTCCACCGTGGATGACCGTCCCCCCGTAATGCTTGGCGATCTCCTGATGACCGAAGCACATCCCGAGGATCGGGACCTCCAGGTCGAAGATCGCGTGGTTGTAGTTCGAGTCCTCGTCCTTCGAGGCGAGGCTCGGGCTGCCGGACAGGATGACTCCCTTGTAGCCCCGGAATCGCTCGACCGGATCCTCCGGCTGGCGAATCTCGGCGAACACGTTCAGACGTCGGACCTTGGTCGCGATGAGGTGGGCGTACTGTCCCCCGAAGTCCACCACGGCGATGGCGTCGCGATCCATCTTGGGCCTCCCTCGAGCAAGGGTCGCCCGTGGCCCGGGCCGGGCGCCAGGCGCAACACGCCTTTACCCGATCTCCGCCGCGATGGGAAGCGATCCAATGCTATGATTTGGGGCGGCCTGCAATCTCGGAGGCGGACCTTGGCGAGGAACCGGTTCTGGCACGCATCGCTCGGCGTTGCGCTCCTGGCGGCGGCCTGCGGAGGTGGGACGCGCCTCGTGCCCGGCGCGGACCCAGACGCCTCGGAACTTTCGGACCTTCCTGGGTTTTTCGAAGACGTCGCCGGCGACGCCCCCGCCGATCGGGCGGAAGACGTGTCGGTCCTCGATCGCGGCGCGGACGATTCCCTGGACGCGACCGCTCCGGCCGACGCGGAGGCCCGGGACGCCGTCCCGCCTGCCTCCGGATTCCAGGCCGTGGACCTCCGGTCCGTCGGGAACGTGCGCGCGATGTGGGCCTCCCCCGAGGCCGGCTTCTGGGCCGTGGGAGACCGGGGACTCGTCTTGCGGTTCAACGGCGCCGACTTCGTCCCCGCCCCGCTTCCGCCCACGACGAACGACCTGTTCGGGGTGTCGGGCGAGGGAGGAACCGTGGTGGCGGTCGGCGCGGCGGGCACTGTCCTCCGCTGGAAGGACGGCCGCTGGACCTTGCTCGCGCCGCCGGGTTCGCGGGACCTGTACGGGGTCGGCGTCCTGGGCCCGGACGATTTCTACGTGTCAGGCCAGGGCGGGGCCCTGTATCGCTACCTGGCGGGCGAATGGAGCACCGAGCCCACCGGCGTCACGTACGACCTTCACGGCCTCCACGCCTCGCAGGCGGGCGGGGTGTTCGCGGTCGGGGCGTTCGGGACCCTGATCGAGTTGCGGGGCGGGCACTGGGTGCAGTCCCAGATCGCCCTGCCTACGGCGACGCTGCGCTCGACTTGGCGGTCCCCGGACGGACGGATATTCGCCGTGGGGTCCGGCGGCGCTGTTTCGATGTACGATGGTATGACGTGGAAAATCCAGGTCACGAATGACCCGGCCGACCCTCCGCGCGACCTGTACGCGGTCACGGGGTTTTCCGGGGATGAGGTCCTCGCGGTGGGCGACCGCGGGGCGGTCCTGAAGTACAACGGCAAGAAATGGACGCTCATGACGATCGCGGGCCCGTACAACGTGGACGCGAACCTTCGCGGCATCGCGGGCGTGCTGAACGCGGACGGGACCCGGACCATCTTCGCGGCGGGCCTGGACTCGGAGGCAGTCCGGCTGGAGGACAAGGCGTGGCACGACCAGCCGCTCGGCGTGACCGGCAACCTGAACGCCGTCACGGTGCGGGACGACGGCGCGGTCCTGGCGGTCGGGGACCGCGGACTGGTGCTCGTCTGGCGGGACGGGCGGATCGGAACCCTCGAGACGGGGACGACCCAGGACCTGAGGGGGGTGGACGGGTGGACCGCGGCCGGAACCGGGGGGACGGTCCTGCGCATCGAGGACGACGCCGCGACCCCGGTGGCCGTGCCGCAAACGGACGACTGGAACGACGTCTGGGTGGTGGCGGGGGTGACGTTCCTCGCCGGGGAGTCGGGCACCCTGGTGCGGCTGGACTCGTCGGGCGCGCAGGTCATCCCCGCGCTGATGGGGACGCCTCTGAAGACCGTGTGCGTGGCCGGTGGCGCCGTCTTCGCCGCCGGAGGCACCGGGCAACTGTTCGTGGACGAAGGGTCTGGCTTTCACCCGGTCGCGACCGGGACGTTCTCGACGCTGTGGGACCTGAGGCCCGCGATGGGGCGAGCCATCCTCGCGGTGGGGGACCATGGGGTCATCCTGTCGTGCAGCCCCACGTCGTGCCGCCGCATCCACGAGGACCCGACCACCTTCCTGTACGGGCTCGGACGCGTGAAGGACGGCCTCGCCCTCGCGGTGGGCTGGGCCGGCACCGTGAAATGGATCGGAAACGGCGAGCAGGTGCTGCCCCTCGACTCGGGGACCTTCCGGGTCTTCCGGGCCGCCGCGGGCGTCGGCCCGGACGGCGAATCCTACCTGGTGGGCCCCGGGGGGACGTTCTACGTGTATCGCCCATGAGGGACGCGGGATGACGGTGCGGGTCATCGGATGGCGACTGGCGGTCGGCGCGATGGCGGCGGTGAGCGCCGCGTGTGCGTCCGGAGGGAGAACCTCGACGTCGTGGGACGACGCCGCACCTGAGGACCACCCAGTAGCGGAGCGTGACGAGGTCGGGTTGCCGGACGCGGACGTGATATGGGACCTCGGGGACGCCGACGCCGCCGGCCCCGACGAGACGGCGGAGGACGCCGACGCCGTGGCCCGAGAAGGTCCCGAGGCGGAGCCATGGGAACCGGCCCCCACGGCCACCTGGCGAGAGATCGGCCTCCCCTTCCCGAAGGACTTCGTCTTCAAGGGACTGTGGGCCGCGTCGGGGGAGGCGCTGTTCGTGGTCGGCGCGGGCCCCATCGCGTACCGGTTTGACGGGCAAGGGTTCGAGGACCTTGTCCCCCCGTCGCCGCCGGAGGTGCTGAACGCCGCGTGGGGGGTCGGTCCTTCCGATGCGTGGGTCGTGGGAATGCACGGCCATGCGCTGCGATGGAGGAAAACGCCGGACGCGCCGGGCGAGTGGAGCGGCGGTCCGATCCCCGGGGCGCCGACGCTGTTCGGCGTCAGCGGGACCGCGGGAGACAACGTGTTCGCGGTGGCAGCCGGGGGGGCGATCTTCCGGTGGGACGGCGAGGGGTGGAGCCGGTCGAGCGTGTCCGGACGACGCCTCCTGCGCGGGTTGTGCGACGACCCCGCGAGCGGGCTCTGGGTAGTCGGGTCCGCAGGGACGGTTCTGCATCAGGAGGATGGGGTGTTCCGCGAGGTACCCTCCGGGCTGACCGAGGACCTGTCGGCGTGCGCGCCGGGGGTGCTCGCGGTCGGGGCCAGGGGGACCACCCTGCGCGCGGACGGCGGTGGGGTCCAGTCGCTCGGGTCGGTCGCGTACTCGGACCTGACCGCCGTGACCTCCTTGCCGGACGGTCATGCCTGGGCCGTGGGACTCGACGGCCAGGTGGTCGAGTTCCGACCGGACGGCCAGGTGGTCCTGACGGCGGTGGCGAACGGCAAGGACCTGTACGCGGTGCACGCGACCTCGGGGGCCTCGGTATGGGCCGTGGGCGAGGCCGGCGTCGCCGTCCGTTTCAATGGCACGATCTGGATTCCGAAGGACACGGGGGCGACATCGTCCCTCTTCGGCTTCCACGCGACCGGGGCGTCGCGCGGGCTGGCCGTGGGAGCGGGCGGGGTCGCCCTCGTGCTCGACGCCGGGGCGTTCGCGCCCGTCGCGAGCGGAACGCCGTCCGACCTGTTTGCGGCGTGGCTGGCGTCAGCGGACGAGGGCGTGGTCGTGGGGGCAGGCGGGACCATCCTCCGGTGGGCGGATGGCTCGTTCCAGGCTGTCCAGAGCCCGACTCGGCGCGACCTGTTCGCGGTGACGCGGGACATGGCCGGGCGTTGGTGGGCCGCGGGCGACGGAGTGGTTCTGCGCCGGGAAGACGATGGGACCTGGCGGGTCTCGCTTTCGACCCCGGATGAGGACCTGCGGGCCGTGTATGCCCTGGACGAGGGTCACGTCTTCGCCGTGGGCAAGGGGGGGGCGGTCTATGGGTTCGACGGCAAGAACTGGGCCGCGCTCCGGGTGCAGGACCTCCCGCTGGAGGATGGGGGCAGCGCGCCGTTCACGGCCTCCCTGCACGGCGTCTGGGCGAGCGGCCCAGACGACGTGTGGGCCGTGGGGGAATCCGGTTTCGTGCTGCACTCGAGCGGTGGCGACTTCGAGGTCCGGCGCGCAGACACGGACGTGACCCTGCGGTCCGTGCACGGACGGGGACCGCGAGACGTCTTCGTGGCCGGAGGGACCGGGACGCTCTTTCACTTCGACGGGGTATCCCTGAACCGGGAAGCCACGAACACCGTTGCGACCCTGTACGGGGTCCATGCCACCGCGGACGGATCGGCGTTCGCGGTCGGGGACGTGGGGACCGTCCTGAGGCGCGAGGAATGACGGTCCGGGGACGCAAGTGGTCGTGGCACCTCGCGTCGTTTCTGGGCGCGCTGGCAACGGGGTCGCTGGTCGCGGGGCCATCCGAAGCGGGGCTTCCCCCCCCATTGCCGGCCGTGGCCGTCCCCGTGACGGTGGAAGAGGCCCGCTCTCTCGCCGAATCTCTGTTCGGCTGCTCGGTCGGACGCATCGAGGAGGATGCGCGGACGCTCCGGGTGGAGGTCGAGGGCTGCGCCCTGCCCTGCCCTCTCGACCGCGTGCGCGACACCCGGTGCGGCCGCTTCCGTTGGGCACCCGACGAGGTCCGCTTCTACCGCGCGTCCTCCGTTGCGCCGGTCTCTGGCCACCTGGCCCGCAACCGGGTGGTGGTCGTGGACTTGGCCTCGTCCACGGCCGGCCTCGCGCATGGGTCCCTCCACGGGGTCCTCGTGTTCGCAACGATGGACGCGGACCCGCGCTCCCGGCCGGCCTTCGCCTGGTACCTGACGCGCCTGGGTCGCAGCCTGGCCCTGGACCTCATGGACGTGAACGCGGACGGCTCGCTGGACCTCGTCTACACGTACTCATCGGCGCTGGTCGGCGGGGTGCGCCTGCTCTCGCGCGATGTCTGGACCGTGAGCGGGCTGGTCGCGGATCGCCTGGTCTCGTCGGGGGACGCTTTGGCCGGGATGGCCGTCGGGGCCTTCGATGGCGTTCCGCTTCATCAGGACGATGACGAGGGCTTCCAGCGGGGCGCATGGCACGTCGAGGCACTCGAACCGTCGCGCCCCCTCGCGATGGTCATCGAGCGGGCCTCGTTCCCCGCGGGGATGGGGCCGGCCTGGGAGTTCCAGGTGGTCGCGGACCTGGGCGAGGGCTGGACAGAGGTCCTGTCGGGGGCCCCGGAGTCAGCCCGAGGTGTGTTCGTGGAGGGCGCGCCGACCGGCACGTGCGCGCCGGCCGAAGTGCCCGCGGGGTTGTCCCTCGGCGCCCGGACGTGGCTGATCCGCCTCGAGACGGTCTGCCGAGAGGTCCGGGGCGCATCGAAGAGGGCATCGGGCCTGCGCTGGGCCGACGCGGTCCGCTGGGCGGTCGCGGCTCGCCGGACCGCCACATCCGGGCTGCGGGTGGTGGCCCTGGGACTCGAATCCGCGGCGGCGGCGGTCCTGGTCGGTGCGGGGCCGGGCCCGACCGGCGCAGGGTCATGGACTGGTGGCGGCGGCCCGTCCGTGATCGAATGGGGGGTGGCCGCGGTCCTCTCGGCGCACGTGGCCTGGGCCGCGCATCGCGAGGTTTCCCGCGCCTACGACCCTCGCTTCGCGGACCCGCCCGCGTGGTCCGAATTTCGAGCGTTTCCGGCGCTTCGTCCCGTGACCGAACCCATCGAGCGCGCGGTCCGGCTTGCGCGCCGATGGACAAAGCGGGATCCCCGCGCCACGATCAGGCGATTCGACTGGCTAGGGGTTGACGATGATCCACGTTGAACCAGTTCCCATCCGGCGCGAGGCCCTCCCCGCGACGATCCGCGAGGTCCTGGACCCCTCGACGCCGGGCGAGAGGCGGCTCCTGGTGGCCCGCGCCGTGCTGCCCCTGGGTCCCGGCGAACTGGTCGCGGCGCTCGCGTGCCTCCTGGACGACCATTCGGAGACGGTGTCGGCGGCGGCGCGCAAGACGCTCGCAGAACTCCCGAGTGGGCTGCTGTCGGCGGGCCTGGCCGAGACCGCGGAGCCGGGGGTCCTGGACCGTCTCGCGCGCGAATGGCTGTCGCCCGGCGTGGACGAGGCGCGTCGGAACGACGCGACCTCGCGCATCTTGAGAAACCCGGCCACCGCGGACGAGACGTTCGCCTTCGTGGCCGCGAGGGGACAGGGTCCGCTCCTCGACCAGGTCGCGGGCGCCCAGGTGCGCCTGGCGCGATTCCCGAAGATTATCGAGGCCCTCTACTACAACCCCGAGGCCCGCATGGGCCTTGTCAGCGCCGTGCTCGAGTTCGCGGTCCGCGAGGGGATTGACCTGTCGCACATCCCGGGTTACCAGGAGATCATCGAGTCCATCTTCGGGCCCCAGAAGGCGACGCAGGCCAGGCCCTCTCCACCCGCCGAGCCCCTGCTCGTCGAGCCCACCACGGGCGCGCCCGTGCACGAGGTCGAGGCCGGCACCGGCCTGGACCAGGCTTTGGCCGACGCCCTCGCCGCGGGCGCCGAGGCCCCCGGGTTGGAGGAGGCCCTGGACGACGAGAACTTCGCCCTGCTTTTGCAGGCGGCATCGTGGGAAGAAGGCCCTGAGGACGAGGAAGATGGGCGCGACGAGGACCGCCGGGCCGCCTGGGCCAAGGTCACGAGGCTGAGCGTGCCGCAGAAGGTGCGCATGGCGCTGGTGGGCAACACCTTCGTGCGGTCCATCCTGATCCGGGACTCGCGGCGGCTCGTGTACATGGCGGTCCTGAAAAGCCCCAGCACATCCGAGAAGGAGGTCATCGCCTTCGCCAAGGACCGCGCCCTCAACGACGAGATCATCCGGACCATCGCCTCCAATCGGGACTGGACGAAACTGTACGCGGTCCGTCACGCGCTGGTGCAGAACCCGAAATGCCCCCCTGCCGTGGCCCTCAACTTTCTGAAGACCCTCAACGCGAAGGACATCCGCCACCTCTCGACGAGCCACGACGTCCCCGGATACATCGCGCGGCAGGCCAAGCAGATCCTTCAGGCTCGGGAGATGGGGCGACCGCATTGACTAGACTAGGAAAGATAGAGTGGACCGCCCTCGGCTATCCTGGGGACAGGTCTGGCGTGGTGTTCGACCTGCTGCTGGGAGGTGTACACGCGACGGAACGAGACAACGTAGGTGCGACCGCGTAACCCGCTGCCAGGCGCGCCCTGTCGCTCCGGATCGGCGAACGACCGCTTCCCCTTGATTTTGTGCAGGTGCGAGAGGCGGGACTTGAACCCGCACGTCCTTGGGACACCGGAACCTAAATCCGGGGCGTCTGCCAATTCCGCCACTCTCGCCCGCGAACGCCAGGTCCACTGTAGCGCACGACACCGCGCGTGACAACGCCGCGGGCGGCGCGGTCGCACGTCGCGGGCCGGCCGCTGCCTCACGCAGGCTTTTCCAGGAAACGTGGTCTGGCAGCCCTTTCCACTACCCCCTTGCCGCGAAATGCGGCGATAATGGCCTTGACCACCGAGCCGCGTGGCGTGCGGGAGGGCGCTTGGCGCCGGGGGCCGGGTCAAGGGGGCGGCCATGCTCGGAGCCGTGGTGGCCACGGCCATCATCTTGGTCGGCGTCATCGCCCTCGTGTATGCCCTGCGGCTGAAGCGCCTGACTCGCAGAAGCCTCACGTGGCTCCTCATCGCGGGCGCGCTGGCCATCGCGGTCGTGTGGCACATGGCACGGCTGGTCCCGCAATTCCAGGGGGGGGGCGTCCCGCCTGCCTCGCTCGACGTCGGGACCGAAGTCGCGGCGCTCGCCACGTTCCTGCTGGCCCTCGCCGGCATGGTCCAGGCTATCCCCCTGTTCGAGGAGGCGCGCAAGACGCAGGAGGCCCTCCACGAGACCGAGCAGCGATACAAGCATCTGTTCGACAACGCCCACGTCGGGATTTACCGGACGACGCCGGACGGGCGCATCTTGGTGGCCAACCCGGCGCTGATGCGGATGCTAGGCTGTTCGTCGTTCGAGGAACTGGCGCGGCGCAACCTCGAACGCGAAGGATTCGGTCCGGGCTATTCTCGTCAGGAGTTTCGCAGGCTCGTCGAGCGGCCCGAGGGCGTCCGCGGTTTCGAGGCGGAGTGGATGCGGGAGGACGGCCAGGTCATCGTGATCCGGGAGAACGCGATCGCCGTGCGCGACTCGCATGGCCGTGTCCTGTACTACGAGGGCACGGTCGAGGACATCACGGAGCGGGTCCGCACCGAGCGCCTCCTGAGGGAAAGCGAGGCGCGCCATCGCGCGCTCGTGGAGCTCGCGCCCATCGGCATCGCGGTGCACCGGGACGGCAAGGGGCTGTTCGTGAACCCCGCGGCCGCTCGGATTGTGGGGATCGACGATCCCGACACCTTCGTGGGACGCAGCGTGTTCGACTACGTTCATCCGGACGACCGCGCGGCCGCAATGGAGAGGGTTCGGCGGGTCTCGGAGGCGCGCGAGGTCATCCGGACCTTCCCGGTACGCTACGTCCGGCCCGACGGGAGCGTGGTGCATGCCGAGGCGGCCAACGCCCCGATTGATTACGAGGGCCAGCCCGCGGTCATGACCGTGTTCCAGGACGTGACCGAACGCCGCCGGGCCGAAGAGTTGGAGCGGCTGCTCGCCCGCGCGCGCAAGATGGAGGCCCTGGGACGGCTCGCGGGCGGGATCGCCCACGACTTCAACAACCTGCTGACCGCGATCATCGGGTTCGCGTCCCTGCTGAAGGAGAGGACCCCTCCGGACGACCCGAGACGACCGTGCATCGAGGAGATCGTCAAGGCCGGAAACCGCGCCGCGGCCCTGACGGGGCAACTCCTGTCGTTCAGCCGCCGCCAGGTGGTGGAACCGAGGGTCCTGGACCTGAACCAGGTCGTCCGGGACATGGAGACCTTGCTGCGCCGCCTGATCGGGGAGGACGTCACCCTCGCGACCGACCTGGAGACCGGACTCGACCCCATCCGGATGGACCAAAGCCAGATGGAACAGGTGATCGTCAACCTGGCGGTGAACGCCCGCGACGCCATGCCGCACGGAGGCACGCTCACCCTCCGCACGCGCAACGCGAGGCTCGCGCAGGCCGTGCCGGTCCGCGGGGGCGACGCGATCCCCGCCGGACGCTACGTCCACTTCGTGGTGCAGGACACGGGGACGGGGATGGACCACGAGGTGCTGTCCCACCTGTTCGAGCCGTTCTTCACCACCAAGGAGGTCGGTTCCGGGACCGGACTCGGCCTGTCCACCGTCTATGGAATCATGCGTCAAAACGAAGGATACGTGGACGTATCCTCCGGTCCAGGTCAGGGCACCCGGTTCGACCTCTATTTCCCGGTGGCGAGCCAGCCCGCTCCAACGCCTGAGCAGGACGGCACCCCGCCCGATGGACTGCTCGGGACCGAAACGGTCCTCCTAGTGGAGGACGAGGATGCGGTGAGGGACCTGGCCTCGCAAGTCCTCGTGAGGCTCGGATACGACGTGGTCCTGGCCAGCAATGGCGCGGAGGCCCTGGAACGGGTCCGTACCGTGGCGAAGCCCGTATCGCTCGTCGTGACGGACGTGGTGATGCCTCGGATATCCGGGCCGGACCTGGTTCGCCGCCTGCGGGAAGTGCATCCCGGGGTGCGGGCATTGTTCATTTCGGGGTACTCGAACCAGGTGATGACGCGCAATGGGCTCGTGGGGCCGGGGACTGCCTATCTCCAGAAACCCTTCACGCCCGAGGACCTGGCTGCTCGCGTGCGCAGGCTCCTGGACACAGAGTCGGGGTCGTGATGGCCGCTCGGGTGGGCGTGGACGCGGTCGAGGTCGCGGAGTTCCGCCGGATCGCGGAGGAAACTCCCGGGTTCTGCGCGCGCGTCTTCGACCCGACGGAGCGCGAGTCCTGCGAGGCCCGCGCCGACCCCTGGCCCTGTCTCGCCGCGCGTTTCGCGGCCAAGGAAGCCGTGATGAAGGCCATCGGGACCGGCTGGGGAGATGGCGTGGATTTCCTGGACATCGTGATCGCGGGGGGCGGCGGGTCCCCCCCGGACGTGCGGTTGCAAGGGGTCACGGCGGAACGCGCTGGCGGGGCGCGTGTGCGCCTGTCCATCACGAGGGCGGGAGGCATCGCGATTGCGGTGGCGCTCCTCGAGGACGAGGGATAACCCCGACGCAAGCCGCCCAGTTGGCATGACGCACGTTCCCGCGCTACCTTCCGCGCATGGACCGGGACGCAGAGCGGACACGGTGGGCGTCGGTGATCGCGGTGGTCGTCGCGGCCGCCGCCACCGTGGTCGCGACCGACCGCCTTCTGTCGCGCGTCGTGCACTTCAATCCGCCGCTGCGCGAGGTCGCGGATGCCGTGGCCGAGTACGACGTCTCGGACCCGACCATCCTGGTGCTCGGGTCCAGCCACGCCCGCTCCTTCGAGACCCTGGGCGAGGTCCTGGCGCGGAGGACCTCCGGACGCGAGCGGCTGCTCGCCGTTCCGTTGGAGTGGGGCAAGTTGTCGTCCTACGAATGGGTCTTGCGCCACCGCCTGGAGCCCCGCGTTTTCGAAACGGACGCGAGCGGCCGCAAGGTCCGGCCGGGCTTGAGGCACTTCATTCTGGTCACGGAATGGTGGGACACGTGCCCGGTCGGGCCCCCCGGGTCCGACGCGCCCGCGGCCAACCTCCCGGCCCGCGCCTGGGTTTTCGGCGACTTCCTCGCTGATGCCCTGAGGCACGGCTTGACAGATTACAACAAAAACTATTTGAACAACATCTGGACGCGCGCGCTGATCGGGTCGGTCCTGGTCCGCGACCGAGGGCACGAGACGATCAAGGAGGGGTTGCGCGCCCTCGTCGGCGAGGTCTCACCCGCGGTGGCTCGGGCCGCGTTCGAGCGCCGCGTGCACGACTGGCACGTCATGCTGGAGGGCGGGGCCGACTGCATGGGCGACCCGCGCGAGATGGCCGCGCTCGAGGGGATCACGTCGTTTTTCCAGGCCCTCGGGGTCGAGGTCACCATCGTCCTGTACCCCAAGATGCCGGTCACCGTGACCCCGAGCGGGACCGACAAGACGTTGAGGCCGTTCTCGGAGCGGATGGCGGAATGGGCGCGTGAGCATCGAGTCCGGTTGCTGGACTGGACCCTCGCCCATCCCCTGCGCGACGAGGACTGGGAGGTGGACTTCGACCACCTGACGTCGGGCGGCAACCGGAGGCTGGCGGAGTGGGCGCTCGATCGGGACCTTGCCTTCCTGGTGGCGCCTGCGGCTGCGCCCGTGGGGTCATCGTCGAGTGGAGGAGGGCCGTGAACCCGACCGGCCTCGAGTTCGTGTTCTTCTTCCCCGCGGTCCTCCTGGTCTACTGGCTGGGTCCGCGCCGGGCCGCCTGGCAGAACGCGGTCCTGCTGGTTGCGAGTTACCTCTTCTA
Organism: Deltaproteobacteria bacterium; assembly: GCA_037442805.1. Taxonomy (GTDB): domain Bacteria; phylum Myxococcota_A; class UBA9042; order DTJE01; family DTJE01; genus DYKK01. The sequence goes on along the minus strand of JBBIPO010000036.1, from coordinate 13,187 downwards.
CGCCTCCTGGAACCCCTCGCTGGTCTGGGTGATCGCGCTCGCCACCGCCGTGGACTACGTCGTGGGCCTCGCGCTGGACGCGTGCCCTGCGGGCCCGGACCGGGACGCGGGCGGGTCCTCGCGCCCACGCCGCCGCAAGGCCGCCCTGGCCGCGAGCATCGCCTTCAACGTGGGGCTGCTCGGGTGGTTCAAGTACGAGGGGTTCTTCGCGGAGTCCCTCAACACGGTCTTGGAAACGGTCGGGCTCGGGGCCCCGCTCCCGGTCCTGCGTCTGGCTCTCCCCCTGGGCCTGTCGTACTACACGCTCCAGAAACTGGCCTACGTCCTCGACGTCTATTACGAGCGCATCCCCGCCTGCCGCAACCCCTTGACCTTCGCCACGTTCGTCGCCTTCTTCCCCCAGTTGATCTGTGGGCCGATCACCCGTGCGAGGACCATGGTGCCCCAGTTTTCGCAACCACGGCGACTTCAGGCCGCGGTCCTCGCGGGAGGCGGCGGGGCCTTCCTCCTGGGCTTCTTCATGAAGGCCTACGTCGCGGACCGAATGGGCGCGGGGTACGTGGACCCGGTCTTCGCGGACCCCGGCTCCTACGGGGCGGCATCGCACTGGGTGGCACTGTTCGGCTACGCGGTTCAGTTGTTCTGCGACTTTGCGGGGTACAGCATCCTCGCGATCGGCGTGGGCCGTTTCTTCGGGATCGAACTCCCCGTGAACTTCGACCGGCCCTACCTGTCCCACTCCATGCTCGAGTTCTGGCGGCGGTGGCACATCTCGCTGAACACCTGGCTCTTCGATTACCTGTTCGCGCCGCTGACCACCGGGCGGTCGTGGTTCCGCGGGCGGATGGAGGCGGGCTTCCTCGTCGTCTTCCTGGTGTCCGGGCTGTGGCACGGCGCGCAGTGGACCTTCGTGCTGTGGGGGCTCCTGCACGGCGTCGCCCTGGCCGTGAACCACCGGTTCGACGAGTTCTACAAAGGCATGTGCCGCAAGGACCGCGCCTGGGTCGCGCGACGCAAGGGCCGGGCCTACGCTGCGGTCGCGTGGGTCGTCACGCAGGTCTTCTTCGTCCTGACGCTCCTGCCGTTTCGCGCCTCGACGATGGGGAATCTCGCGGAGTTCTGCCGGGGGCTCGCCGGCCTGGGCGGGAGCACGGAGGAGGTCCACCTGGCGAGCACGCACCTCGCGTTTGCGGCCCTCTTCATGCTGGGATATCATCTGGTGGCCGTCGGACGCCTGCGGGCACTTCCGGCGTGGTTTCGGGGTCTCCCGGCGCCGGTGCGCGGGGTCGTGTACGGGCTCGTGATCGTGTTCCTGTTCATCTTCGTGCCGGTGGGGCCGAGCACCTTCGTGTACGCCCAATTTTGAGGTCGCGAGATGGGAAAACATTTGACGTACGATGAATTGCGTCAGTTGATCCTGGACTGGCTCGACGACCATTACCATTTCGGGGACGCGGCGACCCTCGTCCGCAACGATGACATGTCCTTCCTGGACAACGGGGTCCTCAACAGCCTCGGGTTCGTGGCCCTGATCGTCTATCTGGAGGACCTCTTCCGCATCACGATTGACCGCAAGGCCCTGTCGCGCGAGAACTTCGACAGCATGCGCAAGATCATCACCTATGTCACGAATCACCCGCAGTATCAGGGGGTCGCGTCGTGAGCGAGGTCCCGTTCTTCGTGCCGGACGGCGAGGTCGCGTCCCGTTCGCGGATGGCCGATTTCCAGCGATTCTGCGAGGGACGTCTGGGTCGCCCCTTTTCAGGGTGGCTCGATTTCCATGCCTGGTCGGTGCGGGATTTCCGCGTGTTCTGGCGGTGGTTGTTGGAGTGGGCGGGGCTGGACGTCGAGGGGGAGGCGGACCCGGTCTGCGTGGGCGACGAGTGCGAGAGGGCGCGCTTCTTCCCGGGGCTCCGGCTGAACTACGCCGCCAGCGTGCTCGCCGGGGCCGGGGTCGGGGACGACCACCCCGCAGTCATCGCCGAGGACGAGACAGGACGGCTCGAGCGCCTGACCTTCGGGGACCTGCGCGAGAGGGTCGGGCGCGTGGCGGCGGGACTTCGGGGACTCGGAATCGGACCCGGGGAGCGAGTCGTGGCCGTGGCCCGCAACGACGAGCGGGCGGTCATCGCCTGCCTGGCCGCGACCGGGCTTGGGGCCGCGTGGTCGTCGGTGCCGCCGGACCTGGGGAGCGACGCGGTCCTCGCGCGATTCCGACCCCTGGAGCCGTCCGTACTTTTCGCGCATGGACATTCTTACTATCAAGGGGTTCGGCGCCCGTTGCGCGAGCGCCTCGCCGGACTGGTCGCGGCCCTGCCGTCGCTGCGGACGATCGTTTCCCTGGACGGGGACACGGCCGCGGTGGATGGCCTGGGGCTCCCCGTGACGACGCTCGCGGGACTCGCGTCTATGTCCCTGCGTCCCGGCGGCCAGGAGGAGGGCGGTTCCTGGCGCCGCTTCCCGTTCGACCACCCCCTGTTCATTCTTTTCTCGTCCGGGACCACGGGGCTGCCCAAGTGCATCGTTCATGGGGCCGGGGGGACCCTGATCGAGCACGTGAAGGAACACCGCCTCCACTCGGACTTCGGCCCGCGCGACACCCTGTTCTTCCACACCTCCACGGGCTGGATGATGTGGAACTGGCAGTTGAGCGCGCTCGCGTCCGGGACGACCGTGGTCCTCTGGGACGGCTCCGCGACCTATCCCGAGCCGGACCAGTTGTGGCGCGTCGTGTCGCGCCACCGGGTCACGGTGTTCGGCACGAGCCCCGCCTACCTGCAATACTGCCGGGACGCGGGGATCTCGCCCCGCGAGCGCGTGGACCTCGCGGCCCTGCGCGCCGTCCAGTCCACGGGCTCCATCCTGTTCGAGCCGCTCTACGACTTCGTTCGCGATCACGTGAAGGACGTGCTGGTCCAATCCATCTCGGGCGGAACTGACATCATCGGATGCTTTGTGCTAGGCCATCCGGGGTTGCCCGTCTGGCGCGGCGAGAGCCAGTGCGTCAGCCTCGGCCTCGACGTGCGCGAGCAGCGGGACCCGGCCGGCGGCCCCGCGGAACTCGTCTGCGCCAATCCCTTCCCGTCACGCCCCGTCGGCTTCTTTGGTGACCCGGACGGTTCCCGCTTCCACGAGGCCTACTTCGCGAAGAACCCCGGCGTCTGGACGCACGGGGACTTCGTGCGCATCCACCCGCGGGGCAGCGTCCGCATCCTCGGGCGGTCCGACGGGGTCCTGAACGTGCGCGGGATCCGGATCGGCCCGGCGGAAATCTACGCGATCTTGCAGGACTTTCCCGAAATCAAGAACGCGCTGGCGGTCGAGCAGGAGGACCCGAGGTCCCCGGGGGGGTCTCGCCTGGTCCTCCTCGTGGTCCTGGCCCCAAGGGCCGTGCTGGACCGCCCCCTGACCCTGCGGATCAAGAAGGCCCTGGCGCAGCGCGCCTCGATGAATCACGTCCCGGACGTGGTGGCGGACGTGCCGGACCTCCCGGTCACTCACAGCGGGAAACTCTCGGAGCGGGCGGCGCGGGAGGCCGCGAACGGCCGCGTCCCCGCGAACCTCGCGGCCCTGCGCAACCCCGAATGCATCGAGGCCATCCGCAGCCACCCGGCCCTGGCCCGGCCGCGCCCCGGGTGAGGGCTGGCCTTGTGACGTGACCGGAGATTACCGCACCTCGAATGGGTCGGTGACCAGGACGTAGGGCTGGGATGTCGCCTGGCCGGACGGGCGAAGGAATCCCTCGATTCTGACCCGGAACCGGCCCTTCAGCGGAAACCCGGGGGTCCAGATTTCGCGGGTCGTGGGGATGCGTGCGGTCCAGAGAAACTCGCGCGGGGTGGGCGCCATCGTCGTCTCGTAGGCGGGTTCCACCGCCAAGTCGAGGGTCGCGTACGGCCCCAGGGACGTGAGGGGCATCCCGCTCACGGTCTCGTGCGGTCCGAATCCTCGGCCCGCGTCCGATTCCAGCGTCACGACCGGCGTCCCGAGCCACGGGTCGCCGCCCGTGAACCGCACGACCACCGTCTCCCCCGCGTCCAGGACGGGCCGCGGTGCCGAGAGGATGGCCGGCCCTGTCGCGGATGCCTCCGCTTCGCGCGGGAGGAAGGCGGGGTTGGACCAGGCGAGGGGGGGAGCCTCCGTGTACGGGAAGGGTCGCCCGGGGTCCACGATCGTGCGCAGGAGCGCGGTCGCGGCGCCGATCGCGAAGCCCGCGAACCGCCATCCCCAGAGGGCCATGCTCGGCTCGTAGCCTCCCCCGCGCCAGTCGTCCTCGTGCATGATGTATCCAAGGTATGACTGTGAATATCCCAAGACAAGGACGCGCGCGCTGGGGACCACCCCGGCCAGGGCCTCGCGCAGGTCGAGCCCGACTTGCGCGTGGGGCTCGCCCGGCATCGTGGCCAGGACCACCGGGCCGATCCTCGCCACCGTCAGGAAGGTCTGGTGAACCATGGGGTCCTCGGGCATGGGCAGGCAGTCCATGGTGGGCGGGGGTCCCGGGTCCCCGAGGCACCCGCCCTGGCCGAAGCCGCAATAGATCGCGCCGTCCGGATACGGGAATTCGTCGCCCGTGTAGCCGAGGGTTCCGCGGTCGAGCGCAAGCCTTGCCGTGCGGATCGCGATGGTCGCGTCCTCGTCCGGCACCCAGGTCACCGTCGGGAGCGCGTCCGCGACCGACCGGGCCACGCTGCGGCCGAGGGCCTCGAGGGACGTCCATTCAGACGGGATGTCCGGCACATCCAGAAACCCAGGATCGGGCGGAGGTTCCACCGGCGCCGCGTCCCCGGCCGCCCCCTGGAGGAACAGGACCTCGACAGGCGCTCCTGACGCAGGGGCCAGCATCTCGCGCGTCCCGTCCTCGACGGCACCGGGCGCGTCCCGGGACAGCGTCAGGTCCTGCCAGTCCAGGACGGTCCCGTGCACCGCGTAGTTGACCAGGACCGCGAACGGCGTGCCCTCGCCCGGCCGCCGCACGGCCAGGACCCCGAGGGTGTCGTCCACGAGCGGGGGGTTCTGGCAGCGCCGGTCCTTGTGCGCTTCCGCATTCGCGGTCTCGGCGACGCCCACCTCCGCGTCCCGCAACGACGCGACCGCCTCGGCCACGGTGTCCGCGATCGCCCGCGTCACGAGGTCGAAGTACTCCGGGAACATCGTGTCGGCCGCGTAACTCACCACCAGGTTGTCGGCGAGGCGGCCCGGGCCCGCGTGGGTGTGGGTGCAGGACAGGATGACGCGCCCGTCGAGGTCGAGCGAGTGGTCCGTCTTCAGCCGCGTGACGACCGCATCGAGGAACCCCCCGAAGACGCCGATCAGGTCGAGGCGCGCGACGACCAGGGTCTCCCCGCCCTTCGCGAAGGCGACGGCCTTGACGAGGGGAGGGGTGTGGACCGCGCGGGTCGCGGCGAAGTTGTCCGCGAAGGGGCTCCTCGGGTTGTCGGCCCTCTTGACCTGCCCGTACCCGGCGGTGGGGATCCCGACCGGGGCCGGCAGCGACCTCACGGCCAGGCCGGCCTTGAGGTGCGGTCCAGCGACGGTATCGGAGGCATCGCGCGCACCGGGGTCACCCGGGATCTCGCCGGCATCGTTGCCGTCCTGGTCTGGAAGGCCGGTTCCCGCGGACCCGCCCCGGCAACCGGGCACCAGCAGGGCTGCGAACAGGACCATGACCCCCAGACGAGGCCACCGAGCCTTCATGGTGAGAGGACCTCCAGGGCCCGAGCGATGAACGCGGGCATGGCGTCGCCGGTCGGTCGGGGCGTCGCGGCGACAAGGGCGTCGTACCGGGCCGCGAGCGCCGCGACCTGGTCCGGGTCCGCGACCCCTCCCGCCGCCACCACCGCGAGAAGGTCCAGCGCGGCCAGGCCCGCCTCGCCCCAGGCGCCGGTTTCGACGGCCCAGGGCCGCACCTCGGAGGCAAACCCCGCGTGGACCTCCGGGGAGTCGAGCGCCGCGGGCACGGTCAAGAAGTCGGTGAAGATGGCGGCCAGCGCGGTGGCCGCTGTCCCCGAGGGCTGGCCGGCCTCGAATTCGAGCCAGTAGGCCCGGATCGCCTCGTCCAGCACGGGGGCGGCGGACACCGAGAACGGGGGAATCTGGTTCGTCTGGCCGAGGACCTCGACGGCCCAGGCCGCCTGGTCACCGGCGAGCCAGAGCGACGCGGCGCGTAGCGACCTCGCCGGGTCGTACGCCTGCGGGTTCCAGGCGAAGTCCGCGCCGGTCGCGATCCCGAGCAGCGATGCGAACGGCAGTGGCGAGGCGTTGTAGGCGATCCCCGAGACGCGGGCCGGGAGGTCCGGGGTTCGCCCGGTCAGGGGCCCCAGATTCAGGACCCCGGTTTTCGTCGCGTCGTCGGTCACCGGGAAGTTGTCCCCCAGAAAAGGGGTGCGGTGCACGACCGCGGCGTAAGCCTCCGCGTCGGTGCCCGTGATCGTGGCGGACACGATCTCGTTGCCGGTCCAGGCGACCTCCCAGACGGGGTCCAGGTTCGCGCCGAGGTAGGCCAGGTCCGTCGCGGCGTCCGGCGCGTTCAGCCAGTAGTCCCTCGGCACGAACACGAACAGGGCCTCGGGCATCTCCGCGCGGAGGGCCGTGCCGAGCCGGTTCGCGAAGTCCACGAGCCCTTCGATGTACGAATCGTACACCTGTTGATCTTCATCGTAGAAGAATTTCTCCGTATCGTCGAAGGCGAGGATCAGGCAGTCGGCCCCGTTGGATGCGATCGCGCGGAACTTCGCCAGGATGGCCTCGAAGTCCTCCTGGGACGAGAACACGAGCAGGAGGACCGGCCGGACCTCCCAGCAGACCCTCACGCGGTTGCGGGAGGCGACCTCCACCACCTCGCGGATGCGCTCGGCGTCCTCCTCGGCCAGCGGCGCCTTCCAGAGGGCGCTGATCCCCCAGTCCCCCTTCGGGGCGTACGCGAAGAAGTTGAGTTTCAGGTCGGCCATCAGAGGGATCACGGCCAGGCGCGCCTCCCGGGTCCACGGCTCCCCGTAGAAGCCCTCGATGACGCCCCGGACGGGCGCGCCGGGACGGTCCAGGATCGTCGCCACCCGGACCGCCGGCGGGTCGCCGCGCCGGATCATCTGCTTCAGCGTCTTGAGCGCGTGGAAGCGGCCCGCCGCGTCGGGCGCGAACACGGAGGCCACGGCCCCTTGCGCGTCCCGGACCACGGCCAGATAGTAGGCCCCGTGGCCACGGTCCAGGGGGCAGGTGTCCGCGAGCACCGTCCACTCGTCCGCCGGGTGGAACTCGATGCGCAAGGCCCCATCGTCCACCACCTCCAGTCCCCTGGCCGCGGCCATCGCCGCGACCTCCGCGGCCTCCACCTCGTCCGCGCCGCGGGCCGACACGGTCGCCACGGGGACCTCCTCGCCCCACGCGAGCACGCTCGTCGGAGCGGGGATCAGCCCAGCGGGTGCGGGGATCGGCGTCCCGGATGGGCACCAGGCGGCCGGATCAAAGGGGGCGTCCCGTGTGACCTCCTGCGTCGGGTCGTTCCCCGTGAGTTCCGATGGGATGTCATCGTCCCCCGGCGCCGGATCGGGCAGGCCCCCATCCTCGACGACGTCACGAGCCGCGACATCCGCCGCGGACCCACCGCCCTCCCCGCACCCGCACGAACAGGCCACCGCGATGGCCGTCACCTCGGTCATCCGTCGGATCGTCATCACCCGCCCCCCCGCCGGTGACTGTAGCGAAAACCGGCCGACCGGCCAACAACCTCCTGGACGGGTAGGCTCGCGCGGATGCTTGCCTGCCCATGCTCGCCCTGGTACGCTCGCCGCGTCTTGGGGCGGAGGCGCCACATCGTGCGCATGACTCGCCGATCCTGGCTCGCGACCCTGGTTCTCCTCGCCGCGTGCGGGGCCCACCAGTCCTCGATGGATCGGCTGGAGGAGTCCCTCCTGTTCTACCACACGCACCTGAAGGCCCAGGACATCGAACGGGCCGCCGCGTACGTGGGGCCCGAGGCCATCGAGGACTTCGACGGGCTCCACAACCCTGAACGGAACGTCTTCGTGATCGAGGACTTCTCGGTCGCGACAATGACCGAGGTCCCGGACACGGACCGGATGGTGGTCGTCGTGCGCGGGAACGTGCGCAAACGCGACTCCCTGACGGTGCGCACGGTGCGCCTGCGCGAGGTCTGGGAGAAGCGGGGCGGGAGGTGGCTTCTGGTCGAGGAGAAGATGCTGGCGCCGGGGACCCCTATCGAGGGCGGGGGCGACGCGGGGAGGTGAGCCGTGATCGAGGTGCTGCTGGACGAGGTGGGTCACTCGGTGGTCGCGGAGGCGCGCGACCTCGCGCGGTCCGTGGACCCGAGGCTGTTGCGCCGGATGGACGCGGACGAGGTGCGCTACCCGCGCGAGTTCGTGGTCGAGGCGGCACGCCGGAACCTTCTGGGATTGCGCTTCCCGCGCGAACACGGGGGGCGGGCGCTGCCGTGGACCGTGGAGGTCGCGGCCATCGAGGAAATCGGGGTCCTGGGCGCGAGCCTCGGGTGCCTGTATTCCCTGCCCAGCATCGTGGGGGAGGGGATCGCCGCCTTCGGCACCGCGGAACAGAAAGAACGCTTTCTGGCGCCGACCTTGCGGGGCCAACGATTCTGCGCCGAGGCCCTGACCGAGCCCCGCGGAGGGTCGGACTTCTTCGGGGCCGCGACCCGGGCACGGGCGGACGGCGACTGCTTCATCCTGGACGGCCAGAAGCGCTTCATCGTGGGCGCGGAGGGCGCGGACTACTTTTTCGTGTACGCCCGGACGGGCGACGGCCCACGCGACATCACGGCCTTCCTGGTCGAGCGCGACGACACCGTCGTGGTCGAGTCCCTGTACAACCTGATGGGCACGCGCGGGGGCGGAACGGGGCGGCTGCGCTTCCGGGGAACGCGGGTCCCGGCGTCGAACGTGGTCCTGGGTCTGAACCGCGGCGCGGACGTCTTCAACGCGATGATGGTGCCGGAGCGGCTGACCTCGGCCGCGGGGGCCCTGGGCATGGGCCGGGCCGCGATCGAGGTTGCGACGCGGTACTCGACGCGCCGGCGGGCGTTCGGAAAGGCGATCCGATCGTTCCAGGCCGTGAGTTTCAAGGTGGCGGACGCGGTCGCGGCCCTGGACGCAGCCCGCAGCCTGGTCCACGTGGCCGCGCGCACCGCGGATGCGGCAGGGACCGTGGGGGCGGGGATCGCGGAAGGGACGCGCGTGCGCCGACTGGTGTCCGAGGCCAAGAAGACCGCGACCGAGGCCGCGTGGCTCGCCATCAACCACGCGATGCAGATCCTGGGGGGCATCGGCTACACGGACGTCTATCCGGTCGAGCGGTTCCTGCGGGACGCGCGCCTGGCCCTGATCTGGACCGGGACCAACGAGGTCATGGACCTCCTGATCCAGCACGAGTACTACCGCGAACTCGCCGAGTCCGGCCCCGCGGGCCGCGACGTCGAGCCCGACGCCCGGGGCGCGGACGCCGCGGACGAGAAGGTCTTCGAGTAGAACGGCCTTTCGGGGTCGGGACGGCGACCCCCCGCGCGTGGTGTCGGGCACGACGCGGGAATCGTCGTTCAGATATCCATGTCCAGGGTGGCGACCACGTTGAGGCCCGGTGCCCACAAACCCGAGCCGTGGTACCTGTATTTCCGGTTGAAGAGGTTCTCGATGGCGAGGCCCGTCCGATAGCGGTCCGAGAACCTGGCCGACGCTCGCAGGTTGAGGGTCCACCAGCCTGGCGTGCCTCCCTCGGGGATGCGCGGGTCCTTGAGGTCTTCCGGGGACAGGCGGTCCTGTTTGGCCGCCCATCGGACAAAGGACTCGACGAAGGCGCGCGGGCCTTCCCCGGCCGGGATGTCCCATCGGACCCCAGCCCACCCGAACAGCGGCGGGATGCGGGTCAGGGGCACATCGGCCTTGCCGGGGACGTGTTCCTCGCCCCACGTGTAGGTCACGTGGGCCCTCGCGGACAGACCGAGCCCCACGACCGCGGAGACCCCGCTCTCGATCCCCCACAGAAGCCCACCGCTCCCGTTCGCGTTGCGTTCCACCTGCTTTCCCGCGACCTGCCCGAGGCCGTTCCACAAAGTGCCCTCCCTCTTGATGAGGTCGCGGAGAAACGAGACGTACCCGGCCACCGACACGTCGAGCCAGGACAGCCGCAGGCGCGAAAGGACCTCGACCGTGTCGCAGCGCTCGGGACCCAGGTCCGGGTTCGGGACATGAAAGGACTTGCCCGCGTCCCCGAGGTGGATCGCCTCCTGGAGATTGGGCGCGCGGAATCCCTGCGAGAACGTGGCCGCGACCGTGACCCTCTCCAAATAGGCGTACTGGACTCCCGCCTGGAACACGTGTCCGAGGTGAGAGAACTCCACCTCCGCGAGTCCACCCGACGCGGGGGCGTGACCGGACATCCCGTGGAGGCGATAGCCGGCCTCGAGCCTGAGGGTGTGTCCGCTCTCGGTTCGAACGGGCTCGCCCGCCGCATGAAGGAATACGCCATCGTTGTTGTATGTCGAGGCATCTGGATATGGCCCTTCGGCCGTCGGGGACCAGGCCGCTTCCCCGACCTTCCTCGCGCGATTCGCCTCGACCCAATCGCGGTACCACATCCCGCCGTACTGGAACTTCAATCTCCGCCCCAGAAGCGAGGTGGTTCCCATCACGTCCATTCCCAGGGTGCGCGCGGTCAACTCGTCGCGCGTGACCCCGAGACGGGTTTCGAGGTCACCCGCCATCTGCCACTGGTCGCTCCTCTCGAAGAACCCCTGGAAGGACCCGGTGGCGGTGAACTCGGTCCGGATGGAGGCGACAGGGACCTTGATGCGCAGCCAGGCCAGGTGGTCCTCGTTGTCGTACACGATCAGCGAACCCGCCTTCGCCAACTGGTCGGTCCTCCCCGCGTCCTGAATGTATGAATAAAGATACTTGGCGGACACGCTCGAACCCTTCAGCGCTCCCTCGGTCACCCGGAATTCCAGCCCGGCGAATGACGACCACTGGTCGTAGCCGCTGAACCGCTGGGCCCCGACCCCGCTCCCTCCGCGCAGGTCCGAGAGCCACTTGAAACTGATGCCGCCCAGTCCGCGTGCCGCCCGGGTCGCAAAGTCCGCGTGGCCGTGAACCGTCCGGCCGAGGTCCGCGCTCGCGAACCTCGTCGTCAAGGCCCCCCCACCCGCCATCCCTCCGTCCGGACGAGGCTCGCGGGGTTCGATGGGCATGACCAGGATGACCCCGCCCATCGCATCCGAGCCGTACAGGACGGAACCGGGCCCCCGAAGGACCTCGACGCGCCCGATCAGAGTGGGCTCCAGGAGGTTCAGGTACTGGACCGGACCGGTCCGATAGACCGAGTTGTTCAGGCGGACGCCGTCCACCATGAGGAGCACCTGGGGACCTATCAGGCCCCGGACGATGGGCGACCCCCCGCCGTGATTGGTCTGCTGGACGAAGACGCCGACCGATTCGTACAGCGCCTCCGGGACGGTCCGCGGCGACGCGTCCTCGATGTCCCTCTCGCCGACCACCGACACGGAGCGGTCTGATTCGAACGCGGTTTCCGGGACGCGGCGTCCCACGACGATGCTCTCGTACGTTTCCCGCGGTGTCGGCGGTGGTTCCTCACCCGCGGCATCCGAAGCCTGCGCTCGACCGCCCACGACGACGACCGCCACCGCGAACATCACCCGCCTCGTGAGCACGTCCACCTCCCCGAAACGACCGCGCCCTGGGCCGACGAGGCGCGTAAAGCCTCGCGCTACCCCTTCTTCCTGTTCGAATACTCCATGATATGGGTCTGTCAGAAACTTGCGCATCCCAAACCTCCAAATCAAACCACCTTCTTCCTGTTCGAATACTCCATGATATGGGTCTGGGGGATCCGCGACAGGGCCAGCGCCCTCGCCGGCACGTCCTTGGTCACCGTGGTCCCGGCCCCGACGTAGGCGTCGCGTCCCACCTTCACCGGCGCGACCAGTTGCGTGTCCGACCCGATGAAGGCCCCGTCCTCGATGACCGTGGGCAGTTTGTGGACGCCGTCGTAGTTGCAGGTGATCGTCCCGGCGCCGATGTTGACGTCCGCACCGACTGTGCAGTCGCCCAGGTAGGTCAGGTGGTTCGCCTTGGACCCGGGACCGAGCGTGCTCTTCTTCATCTCGACGAAGTTGCCCACGTGCGCCCCGCGCCGCACAACCGACGCGGGACGCAGGTGCGTGAACGGCCCGGCTCGCGCGTCATCCTCGAGGACGCTGTCGGCCATGACGCAGTACGGCTTGACCTCGACCCCGTCCCCGATGGTCACGCGCGTCAGGACGGCCCCCCGCCCGATCACGCATCCCGACCCGACCCGCGTGCCGTGGTGCATCTCCACGCACGGCCAGACCTCGGTGTCGGGCCCGACCTCGCAGTCCCAGTCAATCATCACGGTGTCCGGCTGGTGGATCGTGACGCCCGCGGCCATCAGGGCCTCGGCCTTGCGGCGGTACAGCACCGCCTCGGCCGCGACCAGTTCCGCCCGGTTGTTGACCTGCCGGGCCTCCGTGGCGTCCGGCAGGACGTACACGCCGACCGCGTGGCCCGCCTCGCGGGTCAGACGGACCACGTCCGTGAAGTAGAACTCCCCCTTCACGTTGTCCGTCCCCACCCGGTCCAGGACGTTGAACAGGTGGTCCGCGCGCGCCAGATAGACGCCCACGTTCGCCTCCCGGATGCGCCGTTCTTCGGGCGTTGCGTCCCGCTCCTCCACAATGCGCGTGGGCAACCCCGCGCCGTCGCGCACGATGCGGCCGAATCCGGTCGCGTCCTCCATCAGGACCGAGGCGAGGGCGAACACCCCCCCACTCGCGTGAAACGCCGCCTCGAGCCCCTTCAGGCTGTCGGGCCGCAGCAGGGGCAGGTCCCCGTTGAGAATCAGGACCCGGGACGCCTCGCCCACCGCGTCCCTCGCCGACAGCACCGCATGCGCGGTCCCCCTGGGCTCGGACTGGGTCGCGAACCGGACCGGCGCATCGGGGAAGGCGGCGCCAAGGACCTCGCGCACGTCGTCCGCCTGATGGCCCACGACCACGACCACGTCCCGGACCCCCGCGTCCAGACACGCGCGGACCGGATACGTCACCAGGGGTCGTCCCGCCATCAGGTGCAGGGCCTTCTGCCGGCGCGACTTCATCCGGGTCGCAAGCCCGGCCGCGAGCACGA
>JBBIPO010000035.1:0-26053 GCA_037442805.1 Deltaproteobacteria bacterium | reverse complement strand
TTGTGCGCGCCGAAGACGGATGTCCGCCGCTACCAGGGCCTCTCCAAGTCCCACGCTCCCCGCGACCGCGACCACACCGCGCGACCGCGCCGCGCGCGACACCCCGAGCCCCATCACCACCGCGACGGTGGCGCCGAGGATCGCCTCGGGGACCACGAGTGCGAGACTGGCCTGGTTCCCGAGCATCGCTTCCTCACATCGCTGCCAACACGTAGTCCTTCAGGGCCCCAAGCGACGCGCTCATCAGGTTCAGGACCGGCATCGGGTAGAAGCCCAGGACCACCACGATGACCGCGAGCGGCACCAGCGACAGCCACTCCCGCCAGTTCAGGTCGGAAAAATGGCCGTATTCCTCCTGGCGCAGCGGCCCCAGGAACACCCGGTGGATCGTCCACAGCACGTACGCCGCGGCCAGCACCACCCCGCTCGCCGACACGATCGTCGCCACCCGGTGCGTCTGGAACGCCCCCAGGAACACCAGGGCCTCGCTGATGAAGCCCGACAGACCCGGCAGGCCCAGCGCCGCCATGAACGCCAGCCCCGCGAACCCCGTATAGACCGGCATCGCCTTGGCCAGGCCCCCGAATCCTTCCAGGTCGCGATGGTGCGCCCGGTCGTAGATCACTCCCACCAGGATGAACATCATGCTCGTGATGGTCCCGTGATTGAACATCTGGAAGACCGCCCCGTTCATCCCCTCCTGCGTGAAGGACGACATCCCCAAGAGCACGAAGCCCATGTGGCTGATGGACGAGTACGCGACCAGGCTCTTGAAGTCCTTCTGGGACATCGCGCAGAAGGCCCCATAGACGATGTTGATCGCCCCGAACACCGCCATCGCCGTCGAGGCCCACAGCGTCTCCGCCGGGAACATCGGGTAGTTGATGCGCAGGATCCCGTAGGTCCCCATCTTCAGCAGGACCCCGGCCAGGATGACCGAGATCGCGGTCGGGGCCTCCACGTGAGCGTCCGGCAACCACGTGTGGAACGGGAACATCGGGATCTTGATCGCGAACCCGATGAAGAACAGGACCCACAGCAGTTTCCCCGTGATGAAGGATACCCACTCGAACCGCGTGTGGTAGGACAGGTACATCATGTTGAACGTGTGGGGGGCTGCCGAGCCGTCCGCGAGAAGATACGTCCCGTGGGTCGGCTGGCCGTAGATGTACATGTACACGATGGCGAGCAGCATCAGGACGCTGCCGAGCAGGGTGTACAGGAAGAATTTGATGGCCGCGTACTCCTTGCGCGGGCCGCCCCAGATCCCGATCAGGAAGTACATGGGCAGGAGCATGACCTCCCAGAACACGTAGAACAGGAAGAAGTCCAGGGCCACGAAGACCCCCATCATCCCGGTCTCGAGCAGCAGGATCAGGCCGTAGTAGGCGCGCTCCTTGACCTGGATGCCCGCGATGGAGTGGTGGTGCGGTTCCACGGGCTTGCTGACCCGGAGCGACGCGATCACGGCCACGAAGGACACCAGGGCCGTCAGCAGGACCATGCTGACCGACACCCCGTCCACCCCGATGAAATATTCGATGTTGAAGGCGCGGATCCACACCGCGCGCTCGACGAACTGGAGCCCGTACGCGGCCATGTCCAGGGTCGGTGCCACGCCCTTCAGGGCCCGGGCGTCCGCGGCCAGGCGCGTGTCGAAACCGAGCCACACGTGGAAGGCGAGCAGGAACGGGACCGCCGCCCCGACGACGGCGATCCACTTGAACGCCGCCTGGAACCGCCCCGGCAGGACCAGGATCACCGCGGCCGCCACAAGCGGGAAGAAGGTCATCCACGACAGGACATGGTCCACCATCGGCTACTCCGTCTCATCCTCGCCCGAGGGCATAGACCAGGACCGCCAGACCCGACAGCCCCACGATGACCCCCGTGACGTAGGCCTGCAAGCGGCCCGTCTGGAGGCGCCGCGCCCTCTGGCCCGCCTCGATGGCCGCCGCGGCCAGGGCGTTCACGGTCCCGTCCACGAATACGCGGTCAATCCCGCCGTTCAGCCAGGCCGTGACCTTGGTCGCGTGCCCGCACAGGTTCACGATGCCGTCAATCACGCGCTTGTCGAAGGCCCCGGCCGCCCGCGTCAGGGCCAGGAAGGGGCGGATGACCCCCGCCCAATATCCTTCGTCAACGAAATATTTGTTGAAGACGACCTTGTGGACGCCCGCGCCGTACAGGCGGGCCTCGTCTTCCGGGGACCGATACGTCCGGTAGATGCGGATGGCGGCCAGGATGCCGGCCACGGCCAGCAGGACGGCCACCGCCATCAGCGCGACCTCGCCCGCGTGCGAGTGCAGTCCGCCGCCGTGCGCTTGGCCCTCCTCCGACAGCCAGACCAGTCGCTCGCCGCTCCAGGCGAAGACCGGTTCCAGGAAGTGCTCGAAGCGGTTGGACCCGCCGAGGGCCTGCGGAACCCCCACCACCCCCCCGACCAGGGCCAGTCCCCCGAGGACCCACAGGGGCACCGTCATCCGCTTGTATTCCTTCGCGTGATGCAGGGTGTGCTCGTCCGCCCGCGGGGTCCCGAAGAAGGTCAGGGCCGCGAGTCGCGTCATGTAGAAGGCCGTGAACATCGCGGCCACGGCCCCGAGGAACCAGATGACCTCGCCCGCGACCAGGGTCTGGCCGTTGTCGAACGCCCGCCAGAGGATCTCGTCCTTGCTGAAAAAGCCGGACGTGCCCGGGATGCCCGCGATCGCGACGGTCGAGGCTAGGAAGGTCCAGTAGGTCGCGGGCAGGACGCGGCGCAGCCCGCCCATGTCCTTGAGGTCCTGGCGATGGTGCAGCGCGTAGATGATGGACCCGGACCCGAGGAACAGGCACGCCTTGAAGAAGGCGTGCGTCATCAGATGGAAGATGCCGGCCGAGAAGGCCCCCACCCCGACCCCGACGAACATGTAACCCAACTGGCTGACGGTCGAGTACGCGAGGACCTTCTTGATATCGGTCTGGAAGAAGCCGATGGTCGCCGCGAACAGCGCGGTCAGGGCGCCGACCACCGCGACCACGGTCATGGCCGTCTGCGAGTGCACGTACAGGAAGTTCAGGCGGGCGACCATGTACACCCCGGCGGTGACCATGGTCGCGGCGTGGATCAGCGCGGACACGGGCGTGGGACCGGCCATGGCGTCCGGGAGCCACACGTACAGGGGGATCTGCGCGGACTTGCCGCACGCCCCGAAGAAGAACAGGATGCAGCACAGGGTCACGACCGGGACGCCCCAGGCGGTCTTCGCGAGGAAGGCCTCTCGGAAGGCGTCGTCGTGCAGGCGGGCCTCGACCTCGCGAAAGACCAGGGTCGGCGCCTGGGCGCCCGCGTCCGCCACGAACCGCCCGTCCTGCCAGGTCCCGACCAGGGCCCACAGCAGCAGGGCCATGCCCGCGATGAAGGCGAAGTCCCCGATGCGGTTCACGACGAACGCCTTCATCCCGGCCGCGGCCTTGTCGGGTTCCTCGTAGTAGTAAGAAATCAGAAGGTACGAACACAGACCGACCCCCTCCCACCCCACGAACATCATCAGGAAGGAGTCGCCCATGACCAGGACGAGCATCGCGAACATGAAGAGGTTCATCCAGGCGAAGAAGCGCCAGTAGGGCTTCTCGTCCTGCATGTACCCGGTGGAAAAGACATGGATCAGGGACCCCACGAAGGTGACCACGAAGAGCATGACCACGGTCAGGCGGTCCACGGCGAAGGCGAACG
Organism: Deltaproteobacteria bacterium; assembly: GCA_037442805.1. Taxonomy (GTDB): domain Bacteria; phylum Myxococcota_A; class UBA9042; order DTJE01; family DTJE01; genus DYKK01. The sequence goes on along the minus strand of JBBIPO010000035.1, from coordinate 22,338 downwards.
GGAGCGACAGCGACAGGCCGTGCCACTGGAAGCCGATCCACGGCCACAGGGTCTGCGTCAGGACCACGCCGTTGCCCTGGGACGCGACCTCCCAGATCGCCCGCGCCGCCACGGCCAGCGACGCGAAGACCGCGGCCAGCGCGATCCCGTGCACAGCCCCGCGGCCGAAGCGCTTCTGGAGCGTGGCCCCGAGCGTGGCGTTCAGCGCGGCCCCGATCAGCGGGAACAGCGGGATCAGGAACAGGTAACCCGCGTGGACCTCGCGCGCCGCGTGGATCGCACCCTCCATCCGCGCCTACTCCTTCATCCTTGACACCTCGTCCACGTCCACGGTCCGGTAGTGATGGAAGATCGCGAGCACGATGGCCAGGGCGACCACCGTCTCCGCCGCGGCGAGCGCGATGACCATGACCGCGAAGGCGTGCCCCTCGATCCCGCCGACCCCGTAGCGCGAGAACGCGACCAAGTTGATGTTCGCGGCGTTCAGGATCAACTCCACCCCGAGAAGGACGCCGATGGCGTTGCGGCGCGTGGCGAGGTTGATCAGGCCCAGCACGAACAGGGCCGCGGCGAGCACCAGGAAGTGGGTCAGCGTGACGTGCATCGTCGTTTGATCTCCGAAAACGGGGGAGAGGCTACCGCCCGTCCCCCCCGGCTCCTCGCGCCTTCCGGCGCGCCTCCACCACCCCCCTCCCTCGCTTCGCTCGCGCTGCCGCGCTCGCTCCAGCGGGCCGCGCCTTGCGCGGCCTGGATGGCCCCGTGGGCCGTCATCGCATCCCCCTTCCGTCCAGACCCGACTGGCTCCGGCCCATGGGGCCATCCCTCTCTTCCGGCTTCACCTCTCGGCGGGCCAGGAGCAACGCCCCGAGCAGCACGGCCAGCAGGACCACCGAGATGACCTCGAACGGCAGCAAGTAGCGCGACAGGAATGCATCGCCGATCCCGGCGGCGGTCGGACCGGTGGCCTCCACGGGGGCCTCCGGGATGGGCGACGACAGCAGGGCATACAGGATCACCGCGAACAACACGAGCCCCGCCGGCACCGCCACGGCCCAGTTCACCGTGCGGTTCGTCACGCGCACCTCCTCGATGCGCCGGGTCAGGAAGACGCCGAACAGGAACAGGATCACGACCCCGCCCACATAGACGACCACCTGGGTGACCGCGACGAAGTCCGCGTCCAGCAGCCCATACACGCAGCCCACGCTGACGAGGGTCCCCATCAGGCCCAGGGCCGCGTGGATCAGGCTGTGATGGAACGTGACCATCGCCGCGAACCCGACGGTCAGCACCGCGAACACCCAGAAGAAGGCGTCTTTCAACGTCGGCGCGTCCATTCCGCCCTTTCAGATCGGGTGGCCCCGCCCATCCGCCCCCTCCCGCCCTCCCTACCGGTCCGTCTCGGGCGCGATCACGTCCAGGCTCGCGAAGAAGGCGACCAGGTCCGCGACCATCATCCCCGGCGCGAGCGCCCCCAGGATGGACAGGGCGTTGAACGACCCCGTCCGGACCCGCAGGCGCCACGGATTCTCCGTCCCGTCCGCCATTGCGTAGATGAAGAGGTCCCCGCGCGCACTCTCGATGCGGGCGTGCGCCTCGGCCCCCTTCTCGGGCTTGATCTTCTTGGGCACCTTCCCCAGGATGGGACCCAGCGGCAGCCTTCGCAGGACCTGCCGGATGATCCGCGCTGACTGCTGCATCTCCAATATTCTGACGTAGAAGCGGTCGAAGGTGTCTCCCACGCGCCCGGCGTATCCCTTCCCGACCGGGACCTCGAACTCGAGGTCTGGGTAGGCCGCGTACGGCTGGTCGCGCCGCAGATCGAAGTCCACCCCGCTCGCGCGCAGATTGGGTCCGACCAGCCCGTACCCCACGGCCAGGTCCGGGGGGATCACCCCGATCCCGGCGCATCTCTTGACGAATATCTCATTCCATGTTATCAGCCGATTGAACTCATCAATGAAGACCTCGAACCCGTCCAGGAAGTCCAGGATCTTCGGCCGCAGCCCGGCCGGCAGATCGAAGGACACACCGCCCACGCGCATATAGTTGTAGGTCAGCCGCGCGCCGCACCATTCCTCGAAGAGGTCGTTGATCTTCTCGCGCTCGCGGATGCCGTGCAGAAAAGGGGTGTACGCCCCGAGGTCCATCGTGATGGACCCGAGGCAGATCAGGTGGCTCGCGATCCGGTTCAGTTCGTCCGCGAGGACGCGCAGGTACTCGGCCCGCGGCGGGACCTCGATGCCGAGCAGGCGCTCGACCACCCGCGCGTACGCGTGATTCACGAACATCGCCCCGAGGTAATCCACCCGGTCCGTGTAGGGCATGAACCCGGCCCAGCCCGCCTTCTCGGCGACCTTCTCGATGCCTCGGTGCAGGTAGCCGATGTCCGGCACGGCCTCGCGGATGACCTCGCCGTCCATGCGCAGGATCAGGCGGATGACCCCGTGCGTGGAGGGGTGGTGCGGCCCCATGTTCAGGACCATCTCCCCGTCTTCCTCGACGGGCTCGACCATCGTCCTGGGGAGGGTCTCGTCCATGTCCGTCATTCGCCCTTCGCCGGCCCCGCGGCCCCGCGCAACAGGTCCATCAAGGTCGTGCGCCTCGTGCTGTAGCCGAGCGCCGTCTCGCCCTCCACCCAGTCCTTGCGCAGCGGGTGACCTTGCCACTCCTCGGGCAACAGGATGCGCCGCGGGTCCGGGTGCCCCTCGAACCGGATGCCCAGGAGGTCCCACGCCTCGCGCTCGTGCCAGGTCGCGGTTGGGTACAGCGAGGCCACGCTGGGAAGGACCGGCTGGTCCCGCGGCACGTCCGCGCGGACGACGAGCGTGTGCCGGTGCGTGTACGAATACAGGTGGTACAGAACCCGGAAGACCGGGGGGTCCGCGAGCCCGAGCAGGTCCACCCCGGTCACGGCCATCAGGAAGTCGTAGCGCAGGTCCGCGCCGTCGCGCAGGAACTTCAAGACCTCCGGCACTGCCCGCGGGACGACCTGGACGTACGGGTCACGCGCCTCGGCGTCCGCATCCACTGCCGCGTCGGGGAACGCCTCCCGCACCCTCGCGAGGACCGCCGCGACCTCCATCACCACCTCCGCAGGTCCTTGACCCAGCGCAGGTCCCCGCGCAGCCACACGTACACGAGCGCCCCGAGCAGGACCAGCACGAACAGCGCGACCTCGGCCAGGGCCACGACCCCGCGCCCCGCCCCGGTCCAGTCGCGCAGGACCGCGGCCACGGGAAAGACCAGGGCGACCTCGACGTCGAAGATCACGAAGACCAGCGCGATCAGATAGAAGCGCGGGTTGAAGTTGAACCACGCCCCGCGGACCGGCTCCTCGCCGCACTCGTAGGGCGCGTCCTTCAGGGGGGTGTGAGCGACCTTCGGCCGGAAGAACCGGCCCACGAACAGGGTCGCGAACACGAAGCCCACGATGACCGCGACAAAGGTCATCACGGGCAGGAGCCCGGTCTCCATGCCTTCCTCCCGTGCTGCCCCGTACGGGCGCACGCCCCGCCCCCGGCCACCCCCGCCGGAGTCGCGCGAACGTTAGGCCAGCCGGTCGTTGGCTGTCAAGGAGAAAAGCCAGAAGTCGTCCGCGCGATCCCGAGTCGAGGGAGATGCAAACGCGCCACCGGACGATGGCCGCCGCCCGATCAGGGACAAGACCGCGGTCGCCTCCGGCAGCACAGGACGATGCACAAGGCGAGGACCGGTGATGCGAAGCCGAAGCGGGAGGGTCCGGATGTCGTGGCGGCGGCGCAGCCACCCCCGCCGGCATGGTGCGAGTCGTCATGGGCGTCCGGCAGGACCGCGGGAACGGCGTCCGCCGGGGGGCTGGGGGCGTCGGCCACGCCGAAATCGGGCGGGGAGGAGGTCTCCAGCGGGGCTTCCTCCGCGCGGGTGCCCGTGTCATCGGAAGGCAGCATGGCATCGGTTGGCCCGGGCGTTCCGGGGTCGGGTTCCGGGACCGCTTCCTCCGCGAGTGGCCCCGAGACCTCCGGCGGCCCCTCTTCCGGCAGCGCGGCCTTCGCGCACGGGCCGCTTTCGGGGAGTTCGACCTCGATCTGGTAGATCTTGGGTGCGTACGGGTACTCGTCCACGACCCAGAAGTGCCCGCCGTCCCACATGATTCCGGTAGGCAACGCCGTCGGTCCGCCGGGGATCACGAACGACACCTGCACGTCGCCGGTGTCCGGGTCGATCTGGTAGTACCGGCGAGTGGACAGGTCGCCGATCCAGACGCACCGGCCGTCCCACCCGATCCCGCAGGGGTTGCCCCCCGGGGTCCTGAACCGGTAGGTCGTCTCGCCGGTCGAGGGGTCCATCGTATAGACGCCGAGACCTCCGGCGTCCATGGTCCAGACCCTCTCGCCGTCCCACGCGACTCCCATCACGTTCGCGAAGGGCATACTGAACTTCTGGACCACCTGCGGCTTTCCGGCCAGGTCCACCTGCAGGATCACGCTCATTCCGTCGTGGTCGTTGATCCACATCCGCGAGCCGTCCCACGCGAGGTGGTCCAGCCTGTGACCGGAGACCGTCTTCTGACCAATCACCGAGCCGTCCTCGGGTGAAATGATCTTGATGACGCTCGAGGCGCAGTCCGAGACGTAGAGGACCTCGCCGTCCGTGGCGATGCCATCAGGCGATGGATGAGGAGCAGGGAACACCTTGAGGACTGTCACGTCGCCGGCCTCGGCCGCGGCACTTGCGGGTCCCAGCAGGCCGACCAGGGCCAGGCCCCTCGCGGACCAGATTCTCGCACAGGTCATGAGTCCACCTCCGACGGAATCCGTCACCCCAAACGCCTTGCTGTGTGGCCCCAGAACCACCACGTGGACGTGCCTATTTCGGATAGCAGACGGTCACGCTCCCGTGGCCGGCGGCATCCGGCTTCGCGACGCAGTCGTATCCCTCGCGGCAGTCCGCGGCCGACCCGCACAGGGCCAGGCACGTCAAGTCGGGGGCCTTGACGCACTTGGATCCTTCGGTCCCACCCAGCCCCGCATCCCCGGGACAGTCGTGACCGTGAGCCGCGCACGCGACCACCAAACAGTACCCCCCCGGCCAATCTGTCTGGCACGCCGGAGTTCCGGAGCCACCGGCCGGACAGTCCGTCTCCGCGGTGCAGGGGCTTCCGATCTCCGGCGGGGCGGACGTGTCCGGTCCCACCTCCAGCGGTGCGTCCTCCCCCGAGGCGGTGTCGGTCGCCGTCCCATCGGCGGGCTGCGCCGCGTCCTCCGGCGCCGTGTCGGCCTCCACGGTGCCGCCCAGGTCCACGAGGTCCTCGCCGGTCTCGGGCGCTCCCTGCGGGCCATCGTTCGAGACAGGGACGCCCCGGTCGGCCGGCGCGTCGGCGGACATCGTGTCCGGCCTCGCGCCCGTGTCCGGAATTCCTCCTCCATTTCCGGACGAACATGCCGCGAACAGAAACATCACGATGAGCCGCTCCCTCCCGATGTCTGTCATCCTGGTCCTCCTCACTCGAAGAGCCTGCCGCGATCCAGCGGCCCCTCGGTCCGTTCTCTTTCGTGAAGGCGCGTCAGTGTCGGTGAGTCCCCTCGGCAGCGGGCCCGGCCTTCCATGCTTCCTCACCTCTCTCGAGACAACATTCGCAGCAAAAATATTGCCACTTCCCGTCGTGCTCGGTCGCGGGAGTCTGTTCCGTGACGACGAAGAGCGTCCCGGACACCGGACACACCAGTTCCTTCCCGAGCAGTTCTTGCGGGATGGACCCCCGCGGCGGGGCCGCGTCGGGAGGGTGCCCCTCGTCCGCGGCACCGGCGTCCGGGGCGGACTCGTCCGCGTGCCCTGCCGCGTCGGTCCCCTCGACCTCGTCGGGCACGTCCGTCCCGGGACACGCCTTGGGGAACCCGGCCGGACCCTCCGCGGCGTACCCGCAGTCGTAGAACAGCCCTTGCGGGTCCCAGCCGCACTGGTCATACGATCCGCACGTGACCGACTGGAGCCCGTCCTCGCAATAGACAAGGGTCCCGTCGGGCTCGCAGCAGCCCTCGAACGTGATGTCGCCGCAAGGGGTCGGCGGGCCGCCGCACGCGCCCGAACAGTCGTTGCAGGGGCAGACCCACTTCGGGCTCATGCACTCCGTGTCGGACTCGCACGGGCCGTCGTGGGCCTCGCCTCCCCCGCCGGCGCAACCCCCGCCCTGGCAGGATCCGGGCACGTTCCACGGGGCGAACGGGCCCACCGGCACCTGCCGCGTGATGCAGTCCACCGCGCCGCCCCAGGTGATGATCTCGTCGCTCAGGATCGGGACGTGCTCGTAGTCCGGCATCGCGGCCCTCCAGCCGTCCATGGCCTGGGCCTCGAGGTCCTTGTTGACCGAATAGACGGGCACGAGGTTGACGCCGTTCGCGAAGGCGGAGTTCGCATAGGTCCTCCAGACCTTCTCGAACGTGCCCTTGTTGTCGGGCATCGGGATCGCGGCGACCCTCATCGGGGTGCCGTCGAGAAGCCTCACGGCCTCCAGGATCGCCTTGTTCTCCGCCGTCACGTTCGCGTTCGTCGCGTCCTGACCGGCCCGGTACAGGCCGATCACCGCGAGGTCCCGGTCCCCGAGTTTGAGGAACATGTCAATGTGCGTGGTCCCCTCGCCGGCCAGGGGCTTCAGGATGACGAGTTGCTGGCAGGCCAGGTAGTCCTTCAAGATCCCCCGGATGTCCTCCCAGGTATAGCCGGGGTTCTCCCAGAGGGCACCCTGGCTCGTGTAGCAGGTCCCCTCCCCATCCCCCTGGAAGTTGCCTCCCTCCCAGTCCATCGGGGCGCGGTACGTCTCGGTCCCGAAGAACCAGCCCGCCTTCGTCGGGAACGCGTCGTCGTACACCCGGGGATGGTAGTAGCGGAAGTCCGCGAACGCGATCGCCCCGTCCGAGTCGCGTACGAGCGGCACCGGGCCATAGTCAATCAGCCAGATCGAGTCGAGGGTCACGATCAGGAAATGGAGCCTGTCGTCCAGGAGGTCCTGCGAAACCCCCTTGGCCTTCAGCGCGGAAACGAGCGCGGTCTGGACGGACGCGGACGGGATCACGACCCAGACGTCAATGGCCGGGAGCGCGGCGGCCACGATGTCCACGATGGTCTGCCGGATCCCGGAGGGCACGTCGGTGCGGTACGGGATCAGGAAGACCCGACTCTGCTCCCACTGGGTGTGGGCACGGAATCCGGCCGCGGACGGTGGCTTCGTGATCGCGTACCACTCGGGGTGCGCGAGCCGGTAGTCATCGTACTGGTCCGCCTTGCCGGGGACCCTGCGCTCCCACGGCAGCCGGTACTTCGGCAGCATCGCCGGTGGAGAGGTCGGGTCCGGCTCGACGAGGTGCGGGTCGGGGCTCCGGCACCCCGGCGAGGACCCCAGACCGGATGCCACCAGGCCGGCGACGAGACACGCAACGGGACCGCGCGACATGGGACTCCTCGCTTCGAAGACCTCCGGTGCCGGCAGGCACCATCGGGGACGTGCCAAGCCATCGTCGTGCCCGGACTGGATCCAGGGGTGATACCTGGCGAACTCGCAATGATTCTAGATACTTGGATGAAGAATGTCCCCGGGGCAGGTCGGGACCCACCACGACGGCCGTCGGATTTTCGCCTGCCGGTGACGAATAGTCTCCACGGTCCCGTGGGGCTTGCGACACGCCCGCAAGGACTCGGGGTTGTCGCGCCCGTGCCCGTGACGATGTGCGTGCCCGGTCCCAGGGCACGCAAGTCCTTGAATTCCCACACGCCCACGTCCACGTCTACGCCCACACCCACGGTGGGACAGGTCCTGCCGGGACGCCGGCGCTGGAGTTCTCGCTCCCGTGCCGGTATGATCCCTCCTCGGAGGAGGTAGCCATGACACGAACCAGGTGGGGGCTGTGGGGCATCCCGCTTGTGATGGCGGCGTGTCCGGGTCAGGGCGGGGTCGGCGTGGACGCGGGGTCCGACGCCGGGGGGGTCCCGGAGGTCGTCGAGACGGCCGGGTCGGCCGACGAGGCTGGACCCACGGACACCGGGGGCGCGGACGACGCGGCGGATCCCGATGCGCGGGACCTGCCTGTCCTGCCCGACGACCCCGCGCCGGCCGACCCGGGGGCCGGCGACCCCGCCGACGATGCGCCCTCGGACTCCGGCGCGGACGACGCGGGGACGTCGGCGCCCGACCTCCCGCCGGACGGGATCGGTCCCCTGTGCTTCCCGGACAAGACCGAGCCCGGCCTGAAGGGGCCGGACTACGACCAGTTCCATCCCGTCATTGCCTCGCATTGTTATGGCACGAATCATCAGGATATCCATGACGTGGAACTCGTGGTGGTTCTGGGCGATTCCGTGGCGGTCGGCACCCCCAACCTGGAGCACCTGCTCCCCATTGACAATGCCCACTTCTGGCGCAATCAACTGGCCGAGTGGCTGACCGACCGCTACGACCTGAGCCAGGGCCAGGGCCTCGACTGGGGCCGATGGAAGATGTACGACCTGTTCTCGGGCAAGGGCGGCCAGGTCGTGGCCGGGGACTTCCGCAACTGTGCGAAGTGGGGCGCGCGCACGGACGACTTCCTGGAAGGCGGCAAGCAGATCCCCGAATGCTTTCCCGAGGGCGGGAGCGACAGGCGGACCCTGATCGTCTTCACCATGGGCGGAAACGACATCTCGAAGATCACCGAGGACGGTGGCAACGCGAGCCCCGAGGAAGTCGCGGCGGGATACCCGCACGAGTGGGATCTTGCCTACCGGACCATCGCGTACCTCGAGGAGGCCGTGGCCTGGCTCAAGGACCCCGCGCGCTTCCCGAACGGGTCGTGGGTGATCTTTGCCAACCCCTACGAGTTCACCGACGGGACCGGGAAGACGGACTCCTGCTCTCCCCAGTTCGTGTTGAACATCCCCGGGATCGGGCCGGTGGACCTGTCGCAATTCGACTTGAGCCTCGCGGCCCTCGCCGGGATGAAGGAGTGGGAGAAGCCGGAGGTCCTGGCCGACATCGTCATCTGGATCCTCGAACAGTACATGCGGATCGCGGTCGAGCACCAGGCGGACATGATCTTTCTGCTGGAACATTTCTGCGGGCACGGGTACGTGGCGACCGGACCGAAGGCGGACCCGGAGAACCGCTGCTACGAAGGACCCGACGCGGAACTGTATTTCGACGTCACCTGTATCCATCCGAGCGCGGCGGGGCACTCGGCGATCTACCGCATGTTCCGCGCGGAAGTCGAGGAGTGAGGGGATGCCCTTGATTCTCGGGTCATCGCCGCCGCATTCTCGTCGCCATGGGCGCAGGAGTGAGTGGGGACGATTCGCGTCCCTCTTGCACCGCATCACTCGGTGGGTGACCCGGCGCACCGATTTCGCCCACGCCCACGAAGCGGGTCGAAACGCCGCGTGGCACCCGACGATCATGGGGATGCCGGCGATACGTTCGTGGCTGGCGCTCATGGGGCTGATGGGGGCGATGGCCTGCTCCGGAGGCGGGGTGTCGGGGCCGGGTTCCCCGCCCGGCGACTTCGGGGTGGACGCCGCGGACCCCGCGCCCGACGCCCTCGGGGAAGCCACGGAACTCCCCGACGCCGCGGGAGAGGTCGCTCCGGGCCCCGATTCGCGCCGTTGTTCCGCGGAGCGGTGCAACGGGCTGGACGACGACTGCGACGGCGTGACGGACCCGCCCGGGTCCTACGGGTGCCAGCCGTTCTACCCCGATCGGGACGGCGATGGATGGGGGGCGCTGGAGGCGTCGCGCTGCCTGTGCGCGTCCGAGGCCCCCTACGCGGCGGTCGCGACCGGGGATTGCGACGACGCCGACCTGGCCAGGCACCCTGCGGCCCTGGAGGCGTGCAACGGACTCGACGACAACTGCAACGGCCAGGTGGACGAGTGGACGTACGATACGTGTTACCGTGACCGCGACAGGGACGGGTGGGGGAGCCTGGAAACCCTGGCGTCGTGCGACTGTCCGGACGGGTGGGTCCCGGTCGCCGGCGACTGCAACGACGCCAATTCCGCCTTCCACCCGGTCGCTCCGGAGGTCTGCGACGGCCTGGATCAGGATTGCGACGGGGTCGCGGACGACGGGCTTCCGACGATCACGGTGTTTCTGGACGGCGATGGCGACGGGTTCGCGGCCGCCACCGCCCCGAGCGTCGAGGCGTGCTCCGTCCCGTTCGGCTTCGCGCTCCCGCGAGACGCGAACGGGGACGGAGCGCTGGACTGGGACTGCGACGACTCGGACATCGCGGTGTTCCCCGGCGCGGTCGAGACCTGCAACGGCCGGGACGACGATTGCGACGGGGTGACGGACCGCCTGTGTTTCACGCCCTGCCCCGGGGAGTGGCCGTTCCGCCTCCGGTTCGCGCAGGGGAACTTCGAGGCCCGGCCCGCGGACCTCGATGGAGACGGATATTTCGAGGTCATCGTTCAGGACCACCTGGGATTCGCGATCCTGGATGACCGGGGGCGTGCCCTCTACGAGCACTCGGCCCCGGAACCCAACTACTCGCGCGCCGCGGCGGTCCTGGCGGACCTCGACGACTTCGACCAGTTCGGCCCCGGGACGCAGACCCTCGAGGTCCTCACCGGAAACGGCGGGCTCCCGCGGTTCTATCGCCTGGAAGACGACCGCACCGTGACGGTGTTCGAGGGGACGACCTCCGTGTTCGATGCCTCCAGGTTCATGGCCGCGGACCTGGGCCGGGACGGTGTGGTCGAGTTCTTCACGGGCACGTGGTGCGCGGCCGGCGCCGCAGTGCAGGTGTTCCGGTTCGACCGCTCCACCGGCCAGATCGGTCTGGTCCAGTCCATCGCGGACCCGGACGGGAAATGCGAGTACGGGGATGGGCGGGCCCTGACCGACCTGGACGGGGACGGCGTGCTGGAGCTGCTCCTCGGCAACGGCTTCGACAAGCCGTCGGACCCGAAGCAGTGGGGGGGCCGCATTCACGCCTTCCGGTTCACGGACCTCGACTCGCTCCAGACGGAGCCCCTGTGCGACCTGACCGAGTGTTTCTCGACCGCGCTGCCCGACCTGTATCCGGCTCGGGTCAGCGACCTGCTCCGCTTCGAGGACCGGCTGGGGATCGCGGTCGTGCACTTCGAGGCCGCGGTCCCCGGGGTCGAGAACCCGTCCCGGTGGTTCTGGCACGAGTTCTCGCTGGACGGGACGCCCCTGGGCCAGACGGAGTTCCAGGTCCCGCCGGGGATCGGGTATCCCACCGACGTGGACGACGACGGGGTTGTGGAGTTTCACCACGCGGTCCCGACGGTGGGACTGTGGGACCTCGACGGCGATGGAATCCCCGAGGAGGTCGGGGCCGACGGGACGGACCTGTTCGTCGGTCGCTGGGACCCGACGGCGCGGACCTTCATCGAGTGGACCCCTTCGCGCACATCCGTCTCGGTCGTCCCGGTCGAGGTCCGGGCCGTCTGGGACCTCGGCGCGGACGGGCGCGCGGACGTCCTGGCCGCGGACGCGGACGGGCGCGTGTTCTGCCGGTCGCTCGGGGCGAAGTCCTGGAACCCCCGCACGAGCCTTCCGCCGCACCTGCCCTGGTACCTGCGCACGTACCAGTGGGACAACCTGGAACCGAACGACGGGAAGGACGTGGACGGAGACGGGTTGCCGGACCGCGTCGCGTACGTCCCGTCCGCGCTGACCCGCAAGGGCGCTTTCTACTCGTACCTTTCGTCCGAGCATGACCAGGATGCCTTCCTCGTCAACACCGGCTGGAACGGGGCGATCTGCCTGACCGCGCCACCCGGGCGGGACTACGCGCTCGATGTCTTCTCGTTCGCGGACAAGTGGAACAACGAGTCCCACGCCCCGGTCGCGGACGGCAAGCCCGACGGCCTGGTCTGGACGGATACGACCGGGGCCGGCGGCGCGGTCTGCTTCCACGGGACCTTCGTCACCCCGTACCGGACCGGCGAGTATCGGTTCATCGCGCGCGTCCGGTCGGTCGCCGGCGCCTCGCCGCACCGCCCCTACTGGCTCTCCGCGCCGAAATGACCCGCGGCCCGGAATTCTGGAATGTTTTTTCGCCATTGAAGTCTTACAATCCAACAGCCTTGGTGCGAGGACGACGATGGCAAGGATGCTACGGGCCGTGGGAAGCCAGCTGTTTGTCGTCACGATGGCCGCGGGCCTGTGGGCCTGTCCCGGGGGCTCCACGGCTCCCGGCCTGAACCCGTCGGACGTGATCGCGGATGGTGAGGTGGGTGGAGATGCGGCGCAGGAGGTTGCCCCGCTCCCGGACGGCGCCGTCTGCACCCCGGGCGCGACCCAGTGCGTGGGGTCGCACTTCCTGGCCTGCAACGCGGACGGCTCCGACTGGGAGATCGAGACCTGCTTGCCCGGGACGGCCTGCACCCCGCAAGGGTGCGCCGCCACGGTCTGCCGCCCGAACCAGGTCGAGTGCGACGACGACGGCCTCGTGACCGTGTGCCTTCCAGACGGATCCGGGTACGGCCCGCCCACCCCCTGCAAGGCGAACGAGGTCTGCCTGGCCGGCATGTGCATTGCGAAGACCTGTACGGAGGGCGAGCAGACGTGCGCCCAGACCAGCATCCTCGCGTGCCAGAACGGGACGTGGGTCGAGTTTCCGTGCGAGGAGGGCCAGATCTGTTTCAAGGGGGGGTGTATCGAGTGCTTCTCGGACGCGCAATGTCAGGACGGCCTGCGCTGCGTCGAGGGCCTGTGCGTGACCCCGACCCTGCGGGTCCTGACCACGGACCTCCCGGATGGCCAGAAGGGAAGCCCGTATGCCGCCGCGCTCGAGGCCGAGGGCGGGCAGCCGCCCTACACCTGGTCCGTCACCGGCGGCGACCTGCCGCCCGGCATCGGCCTGGACCCGGGCGGAGCCCTGTCGGGGACCCCGACCGAGCAGGGTCAGTTCCCCTTCACCGCGACGGTTCAGGACCAGGCCGGGGCCCTCGCCACTGCGGACCTAGACATCCTCGTCCACGGCGAGGGGCTCGCCATCGTGTCCAAGTCGCCGCTGCCGGACGCGGAAGAAGGGACCCCGTACTCGTTCCAATTCAAGGCCCTCGGCGGCGTGCAGCCGTACGGCTGGATGGTCCTGTCCGGCCATCTGCCCGCGGGGCTGTCCCTCGCCTTCGACGGGCTCCTCTCGGGGACGCCGTCCGGTTACGGCCCCCATGACTTCACGGTCCGGGTCGTGGACAACGGCGACCCCCTCCAGAAGGCGGTCGGTGATTTCCGGTTGACCGTGAAGGTCGCGCCGCTCCAGATCGTCGGGGACCAGGTCGTGGACCTCTTCCTGACCAAGGCCGTGATCCTGCCGCTCATCACCGTGGTCGAGGGCATCCCGATCCCGTACAGCGTGCCGTTGCAGGCCAAGGGCGGCGTGAAGCCGTATCACTGGTCGGAAGTCCAGATTCCCGGTTTCATCAAGACCTTCCTGCCCAAAGCCGGCATCCCGCAAGGCCTGACGCTGTCGGATTCCGGGACCCTGTCCGGCGCCGTGACCTCGACGAGCCAGGTCATGGAACTCCAGATCCCGTTCATCAACTTCACGCTGACCGGCTTCTTCTTCATGGCCGAGGTGAAGGACTCGCAGGACCCGGCGGACAGCGACCAGGCCCTCTTCCTGATCCCGACCGTTCCCGTGAACCTGGGTGGAGGCGGCCTGCCGCTCCCGTTCTGACCGTCACCGGCCCCGCATCGCGCCCCGGACCAGCACGCGGACCAGGTCCGCGAAGGTCATCCCCGCGACCCGGGCCGCCTTGGGGAACAGCGAGACCTCGGTCAGGCCCGGGATCGTGTTGGTCTCGAGGGTCCACACCCCCCGGTCGTCCACCAGGAAATCCGTGCGCGAGAACCCTCGCAGCATCAACGCGCGGTGCGCCCGGATCGCGAGGTCGCGGACCACCGTGTCGAGTTCCCGCGGGATGGGGGCCGGGCAGATCTCGTCCGCGAGGGCCGGGTCGTACTTGGACGTGTAGTCGAAGAAGCGGGACGGCCCCTTGACCACGATCTCGATCACCGGCAGCGCCGCCGGCTCCCCCGTGTCCGCGTCTTCCAGGACCGGCACCGTCAGTTCCCGGCCTGGATGGTACGCTTCGCAGAAGGCCCCGCCGTATCGAAGGGCGTCCTCGATGCGGGCGCGCAGGCCCTCCCGGTCCCGCGCGACCCCGACCCCCACGCTCGACCCGAGCCGGGTCGTCTTGACGACGCACGGCAGGCCCAGCGTCGTCCCGATCTCGTCCAGGACCTGCCCGGGGGATTCCGCGAACGCGCGCCTGTCCACCAGCACGGCCTCGGGCGTGGGGATCCCCGCGTTCCGGTACACGCACTTCGCGAGCCACTTGTCCATGGCGACCGCGGACCCCGTCACGTCCGACCCCACGTACGGCAGGTGCATCAGGTCGCACAGGGCCTGGACGCGACCGTCCTCCCCGAACGGCCCGTGCATCGCGATGAAGGCGCAGGCCGGGGACAGGTCCCGGATGCGGCGCACGGCCTCCCCGAGGTCCACGGAGTCCGCGACCCGCCCGAGGTCCTCGAGGGGCGGAAAGGCGTAGCGCCCCTCCCGCGTCACCACCACCGGGACCGGGTCGAACCCTGCCGCCGGGAGATTTCGCACGACCGCGGCCCCGGACCGCAGCGACACGTCGTGCTCCGGGGACTCCCCCCCCATGAAGACCACGACGACCGGGTGCCGGTCACCCACGGGATCCTCCTTCGGGTGCCCCACCCACCCCCGCCGACCTCCGTCAATCCCCGTCCGCGAACGAGACCTCGCCCCGGCGCGACCGCTGGACCACGACGACGCCCCGCTTGACCACGCGGGCCACATGACTCCCGCCGAACTCGTAGAACGGAATGCGCGGGTCGTCCCCGTGAAAGACCACGAGGTCCCCGTCGTGACCCGGCAGCAAGCGTCCCACGCGGTGTCCGAGCCCCACGGCCTCGGCCGCGTGACACGTGACCGCGGCCCACGTCTGCGCGATGGTCATGCCCATGTAGGCCATGGCCAGGGTCCCCATCAGATAGAGGTTCTGCGTCATCGAGGACCCCGGGTTGAAGTCGGTCGAGAGGGCGATCTTCACCCCTGCCTCCGCAAGCGGCGCCCCTTCCGGAAACCGCGTCTGGCCCAGGCTCACCGCGCACCCCGGGAGCAGCACCCCCACCACGCCCCGCCTCGCCAGGGCCTCGATGTCGTGCCGGTCGGCGAAGTCTAGGTGGTCCGCCGACACCGCGCCCACCTCCGCGGCCAGCCGCGTCCCGCCGGAGCGCGACAACTGGTCCGCGTGGACCTTGGGCAGGAGCCCCGCGTCCAGGCCGGCCCGCAGCACCTCCTCGGCCTCGGCCCGGGTGAAGGCCACTGTCTCGCAGAAGCAATCGCAGAACCGGGCCAGGCCGCGCGACGCGACCTCCGGAATCCATTCCCGGGTGATGGCCCGCACGTGGTCCGCCCGCCGGTCTCGCACCTCGGGCGGGAAGGCGTGTGCCCCGAGGAAGGTCGGCACCAGGTCCACGGGGGTCGCCCGGTCCAGGTCCTGGATGACCTCCAGGATGCGGACCTCCGATTCCAGGGTCAGCCCGTATCCGGACTTCGTCTCGATGGTGGTGACCCCGAGCGCGAGCGCCTTCCACACGCGCGGGATCGCGGCCTCGAACAGCTCGTCGCGCGAGGCGGCGCGTGTGGCCATTACCGTCCGCATGATCCCGCCGCCGCGGCGCGTGATTTCCTCGTACGACAGGCCCGCGCCCCTCGCCTCGAACTCGTCCGCCCGCGACCCCGCGAACACGAGATGCGTGTGGCAGTCCACCAGACCCGGCGCCACGAGCCCGCCCTCCGCATCCAGAATGGGCAGGTCGCGCACCGACTCCCGGTTCAGGTCCGCCTCCGGCCCGGCGAACACGACCTTCCCGTCGCGGATGACCACGGCCGCGTCCCGGACCCCCTCGATGTCGTCCGGTCGTTCCATGGTCAGGAGGCGACCGATCCGGCGCACCAGGAGGGACCCGTTCACGCCACCCCGACCCATCTCGTCCTCCCGTCACGGTCCTGCGGAGGCCGCGTCCAGCAACTCCTTCCACCGCGTCCGGACCTCGTCGAGGAACCCCGCCTCGCCCACCGCCTCGCCGAGGAACCGCTTCAGTTCGTCGTTCCCGACCGCCACCGACGCCATGGCCCGCAGGACCAGCTCCCACACGGCGGATTCGACCACGATCACCTCGGGCGCCCCGAACCACCTCGCCCGCTCCTGGCGGCGGCATCGTAGCAGAAACGTCCGTGAGCGGGCCACGTCCACGAGCGCCCCGGTCAGCGAGGCATCCGCGACCTCCGGAAACCAGCGCAAGAAGGCGCAGACCGCCTCGGGCTCCAGGCCGGCGAGTCGCGCTCGCACGAGGTTCCGCGCGGCCGCGTACTCCGGCTTCCGCGCGGCCCCGGCCGGGTCCTGGCCCACCACGGACGCCATGATCAGCCCTGTGGCCCACGCCGCGTGGATTCCCGCCTCCCCCCGGCGGCTCGCCATCAGGTCCGCGAGGGTCGGCAAGGCCCGGTCCGACCCGATGTCCGCGATCGCACCAATGGCGGCGACCACGTCCTCCGGGTTGTCCGACTGACACATCCGTTCGAGGATGGGCACTGCGGAGGCATCCCCGACGGCTCCGACCGCGTAGGTCCAGGCGCGGCGCTCCAGGCCACTGGTCGCCAGGACCTTCCTCGCCGGGTCGCCAAGGGCGTCTTCCGCCGCGCGAAGGACCCTGGCCTCGAACCGTCCCCGGTCCGTGCCCTCCCGTTGCAGCACCTTCAGGGCCATCCTCATCCGCCACGCCAGGTGCCCGAGGGCCGCGACTGCGTCCGCGCGCACCTGGGCGTCCTCGTCGTGCAGCAGCGGGGCGAGCCTCCCAACCTGGTGCTCGATCGCCGGGTCCGCCGCCTCGGCGATCCGGGCGATGGCCCACCGCCGCCGCTCGGGTTCGCGGGACCGCAACGCGGTCGCCTGGACCCCCGAGCGGGCGTAATGGCCGAACCAGAACTCGCCGGCGACCAGGTCGGACCACGCCAGATTGCCGACGAGCGCGGCCGCGACCAGCCACGAGCGGATCAAGGTCGTCGCCCGGAACCCGGCCAGGGCCGACGCCGTAGCCTCGCGCGAATCTGCGGGCTCGGGGGTCCTGGCGTTCCGATCGGGCAGGAAGGCCGCGACCTGGAACCAGGCGGCGCCAGACGCGAGGACCGTCCAGAGACAGAGGATGGCAAAATCGGCGGCGAGCGAACCGGACTTGTCCCGCACCCATGGGAGGGCCCACAGGCCCATGGCGAGCAGCCCGGTGGTCGCGAGGATCGCGCCCCCGATGGCCAGGATCCGCCCCCTGGAGGCCAGTTGCCTGCTCATGAGTGCCTCGTCAGCGGGACCGGGCTGGGTTCCGCGACAATGCGGCCGCGGCCTCGACCCAGTGACGCACCGTGGCGACGTCGGGGAGCTTGCCCAGGATCTCGTGTTCGCGATTGACCTCGGCGATCCGGCGCGTCAGGTGCTCGGGGTCCTGGCGCGCGAGGTCCCGCAGATGCCGGACACCGGTGAGGCGCAGCACCCGTGCGACCTTGGGCCCCACGCCTTCGAGTCGCAGCAGGTCGCAGAACTCCCCCCACTCCCGGACGACCGGCTTCGGGACCTTCAAGGCGCGGGCGAGACGCGCCACCTGCCGGGCGGTCCTCGTCGCCTTCCAGAGGTCCTCGGTGGTTGTGATGTCGAGCGCGGCCAGGGCTTGGACTTGCTCCGGGCTGACGAGGTCAATCGAGCCCAGGTCGTAGTGACTCGCGAACGCGGGCGCCGCGGCCAGGACCCCGGCCCACGCGACGACGAACGCGATGCGTCGGACCATTCGATACCTCCGACAACCGAACGGGAAACGGTGATACCGGGCAGGTCGTCAATACCCGCGCTCGGCGACCATCGGAAGAAAGACGGAGACCCCGACGAGGAAAGCCGGGTTCTGCGTCAGGTGTTCCCGGTAGGGAACACGACCCCCACCGCCCACGGGGAAGACGTACGCCGCGGAGTCGTTCGGCGCGAGTTCCCGGTTCTCGGGAACGACCAGCGGGACCATGTAGTCCAGGACCTCGAGGTTCACGGACAGGTAGTTCGTCGGGTAGAAGCGGAACCCGCCTCCGATGGCAATTGCGTACGTGGTCCGGTTGGACAGACCCCCGATCCCCTTGATCAGGGCCATCCCACCTCCGGCCGTCACCTGCATGTCCACATAACCAAGATAGTTTCCAAACAAAACAAGTTTGCCGCTGAACGGGACCACGCTCGCCTTCGCGACCAGCAAGGCCTGGAGACCGTTTCGCGGGATGGTCGCGGACTTGCCCGGGAACTCCTGGCGGAACTCCGGGCTGTTCGTGACGCTCGACTCGATGGCCGACGACAGCGCGGTCTTGACCTGCGCTCCGAAGGCGGCCTCGAGCCCGACCCCGACCCAGTCCAGGAAATGGTACTGGTACCCACCCCGGATCAGGACGTTCCGGGTGTAGGCGTCGTTCAGGGTCATCCCGAGCCCGAACGAGAGTTCGTGTCGCGACTGGCGGAGTTCGAGGCGGTGGCGCACGGCCGGGGCGTCCGACACCCCCCCGATCCTCGCCCGCGCGTCCATCGTGCCCAGGATCACGAGCGCGACGATCACGGACAGACGCTTCATCACCCGCCTCCGTCACTTCGGGAATTCGTAGCGATACGTGAACGGCATCAACACCCCGATCCCGGTCGTGAACACCACGTTGTTCACGAACTGCGAGCCGGCGCGGTACTTCTCCATGAACAGAAAGTCCCGGACCTCGACATCGAAAGTCAGGAAGCGCCACAGGAGAAACCGAAAGCCCCCGCCGATGCTCCCGGTCACTCGGTGGGCCGCGAAGCCCGTCCGGGTGGCCCCGAGGCCCGCGATCAGGTGGAAGTCCCAGTGGACCGGTCCCTTGCCGAAGAACAGGAACTTCGCCTGCGCGGGGACCCAGGCCCCCTGGACCCCGAAGTAATGGTTCATGAACCGCGTTTCCTTGGCCACCCCGAAGGCCGAGATCTCGTTCGCGAGCGCCGAGTCGAACCCGAAGTACTTGATGTATTCGGCCCCCGCCGACCACTCGTCCGTGATGTGGAACCGGACCACCCCTCCGACTCCGAGATGGTGTGTCAGCGTCTCATTGAGGGCGAGGGTGAAGGTCGGCATCACCTCGACCCGGTGGTACCGGATGAGCGCCTTCTGCTGGAGGACTCGGATGTTCCGTTCCGTGTCCCCGGCACCCTGGGCGCGGGCCGACGAGGCGAGTCCGAAGACCAGGCCCATGCATCCGGCCACGAACAAAGACGATCGCGGCGTCCATCGGAACCCGGACGAGACTGTCCGGGCATCCCGTACCGTGCGGCCATTCATCGTGAGGCCTCCGTCCACAAGCCCGTGAATCCCGTGATTCTCTTTGGTCACGTCCAGGACCGACACACCCCCCGTCGGTTGAATCGAACTCTACCCGCGACCCGAGGAAAGGTCAACTTGTTTTCCATCCCCCAGGTCCTCGGAAAAGGGTCCCCGTGGAAACGCAAGCGCCTGCTCGCGCCATGACAAGGCCGCGATGGCTCGCAGCAGTCTGAAGGCGCGCTACGCGCGTAGGACCGTGACCGTGGGCCGTGACCGTGTCGGGGTCCATGACTGCCACGGAGTCACTGCCGGATCCCGGACCCCGGATGCCGGACCCCCGACCCCGGAAATCTTCCGATCTCGCCGTTGCTTCTCGACCCGGAGCCGATCAGAGACGGACCCGAAAGGGGTAGGGCACAGCCATGTTGGGACCCTTGAAGCGCGGGAATCGAAGGCCGGTCAGTACCGAACGGATGCACGTCTCCGCGGCCCCGGCGTTGGACACCGAGGCGGACGAGACGTGGCCCGACCCTTCGATCTCGACACGTGTGTTGACCGTCACGGTGGTGCCTGGCGCGACCCCCGACTTCCGGATGCACTCCTCGACCGGCTTTTGCTGTTTGCGCAACACGGCCTGGATCTGTCCCGTGGTCAGTTGCTCTGGCAGGACCTCGCCCGAGTCCGTTCCCGGTTTCTCGGTCTGGCTCCTGGGGGTCGCGCCGCCCCCGGTCTGTCTGGACCGGAGGTTCGCCAGGAGGGCGTTCACGTCTTCGGTCGCTGGCCGGGCTGGAGGGGAGGGCTGTGCCTCGGGGCGCACGCGCGGGGAGGAAGCCGATGTGCTCGCCTCGACACGGCCCGGGCGTTGCGCGGCCCTGGCCGTGGGCGGATGGTCGTTCTTCTTCGCCGTTTCCTTCGCAGGCTCCGGCGGCGGTTGCGGTTTCGGGGCTGTCGCCTCCGCCGCGGGAGGGGGCGCGGGAGCGGCGACCGGCTCCTTCGCCGGCGGGGGCGGGGTCGCCGGAGCGGGGACGGCCGGGGACGGACTGGTCGCCTGTTGCGGGGGGGGAGTCGGTTCTTCCCCGCCGGACCGGGTCGCCACGACATACGCGGCCGCGGCGACGACCACGGCCCCCCCGACCCCCAACAGGGCGTTGCGGATCAGCGCGCGCCTCCGTTGGCGGCGGCTTAGGGCCTCGGCCACGCGCTTGACTTCGGCCTCTTCGAGGCTGATGACCTTGACTCGCTCGGTTCCCCTCGACGCCGGGACCTCGGGCTTCGCCGGCTCGATGGGCTGGACCTGAACCACCGGCGCCTGCGCGGTCGTGGCTGTCGTGGACCTCGTCTTCTTCCGCGTCTTGTAATCGTCGAGCGAGAACAGGACCGACGTCTCGCGTCGCTGCCAGATCATCTGGGTCTGGCTATCTTCCTCCTGGGCCGGGGGACCACCGGTCGCCTTGGACGGAGCCGCCGGAAAGACAGTGGAACTCGGAGCCGCGCTGGACGCGGCCGGTGTGGAGGCGTCTGCGGGTCCTGCGTCCCGGGCGCCCGCGGCGGCGGGAAGGGGCTCCATCACGGTCGGCTCCATGTCGGACAACCCGCCGTGCGCTCCCTCCGCTGGGACGGGCCGCGCGGGCGCCGAGCCGGTCTCGGCCGCCCATGGCCGGAATCCCTCGGCCGCGAGCTCCGCGACGTCTCCGAGGCGCTGCCACTCCTGGAAGCCCTTGCGCCAGACGTACGTTTCGCTTCCGATTTCGCCGGAGCGAATCAGGGCCAGCACCTCCGCCCGGGACATCGGCCCCCGCTTGTCGTTCCCGACCGCCACGAACCATCGGGTCTCGGAGGCGGGAGTCCCCCCGCTGCCGGCCGCCTGGACGTCCATCACGTTTCCGCAGTTCTTGCAGCGGACCTTGACGGTTCCGCCTCCAGCGGGGACGCGGTCATCCGGGATCCGGTAGGTCGTGTTGCATTTCGGGCACTGGACTTTCATGAACCCACCTCCGCGAGGGCTCCCCACATCCCGTCAACGGGGCACCCGTCCCGAGCATTTCCGGGACGCCTCGTAGGGCACAGCAACGATAGCGCGATCCAGGGAGCGGATCAATCGGGGGTTCCTACGGCCCGAATCCTCCGAATAGGGTTCCCGTGGGGACGCGAGCGCCTGCTCGCGTAGGGCCGCGCGAGCGCCCGCTCGCGCGTGGAGGCGCGGGCGCCTGCCCGCGCAGGACCGTGACCGTGGGCCGTGACGGTGTCGGGGACCGTGTCGGAGTCCGTGACCACCACGGAGCCCCTGCCGGACCCCCGACGCCGGACGACCACCGGGAGCCGACCTCGAAGGCCGGGATGGCCGTCACGCAACGCGGGAACGACGGCGCAGCCCGAAAAACAGGAGGCCCATCAGGACCGCGCTCGCGGGCCACGAGGTCGCGCGGCCGGTGGTGGTGCAGCCACCGCCGCTCTTACCACCGCCCGTGCCACCGTCCGACGAGGGGAGGTCGCCGCCCGCCGCATCCGTCGCTCCGGTTTCCGGGACGCCGGTGTCCGGGAGCGGTTGGGCCACGCACTGGCCCTGGCCGCTGCACGTGAAGCCTGACGGACAGGTCCCGCACGACCCGCCGCACCCGTCCGGGCCGCACTGCCGACCCGTACAATCCGCCGTGCAGGCCGCATCCGGCTGCGAGGTGTCCGGGATCGCCACGTCCGGGGCCATGTCCGCAACGACCGGCACGCACTGTCCGGCCTGGCACGTTTCGCCGTCCGCGCAGGTCCCGCAGGACCCGCCGCAGCCGTCGTTGCCGCACTCCCGGCCCGTGCAGTCCGGGGTGCAACCGACGCACTGCCCGTCCTGGCAGAGGAACCCGCCCTGACACGTCCCGCAGGACCCGCCGCAGCCGTCGTCAACACCCTCCTTGACCGAAAAATTGGAGGTGAAGCAGGGCCCCTGAACATAATTAAACATCTGG
>JBBIPO010000034.1:0-26357 GCA_037442805.1 Deltaproteobacteria bacterium | reverse complement strand
TGGGTGGGGCAAACCGATAGCGGGCGGGCGGGGTCACCCAATCGGGGAGGGGGCTTGTGAGCGAACGGGGCCTGCGCGAGACTTTGCCCTACCTGAACGGCGCGTACGTCGCGGTGGGGGCCGTGTCCGACCTACGCCTGATCGTGGACGGTCCCTACTGCGTGGTGCAGAAGGCCGAGCTGCACATGGCCCACGACCCCGCGTCCGGCCTGATCTCGGCGTCCGGGGTGGGGCGCATCGGGCACACGGACCTCCACCTGAATCAGAACGTCGCCTACCGGGTGACCGTGGACCGGGGTCACGACATCGTCCGCGTCCTGTCCGAGGCCGCGTCCCTGCCGGACACGGGGCTTGTGCTCCTGACCTCGATGGATTTTCACCAGATCCTGGCGGCCCCGCTCGAACGGTACCGGCGACAGGCCGTGGCGTCGGGCGGCGCCCCGATCGCGCTCCTCGAGGCGAGGTCCCTGGCGGCGGGCTGGCTCGAAGGATACGGGGCGGTCCTGGAGCGGGTCGCCTCGCTCGCGGCGTTGCCCCAGGCCGATCCGGAGCCTGACACCGTGGCGGTCGTGGGGCTTCTCTTCGACCGGCGCGCCGGGGACGCGGAGGGAAACCGGCGCGAGGTGGCGCGCCTGATCGAGGGCCTGGGGCTTCGCGTCGCGTGCGTCTGGCCGGACGGGGGGCCCGTGGCCGGCCTCGCGGCCGCGGCGAGGGCCCGATGGGTCGTGTCGCTCCCTTACGCCCGCGAGGCCGCGGCACGACTGGCCGTGCGCGTGGGCGTGCGGGTGGTCGAGGCCCCGCTGCCGCTCGGACTCGGAGGCACGCGGGCGTTCCTGGACGAGGTGGCGCGGGCCACCGGGCGCGAGGAGGCCCTGACCCGGTTCTGGGAGCGCGAGATGGAGGTCCTGATCCCGCAGGTGCGCGACCACACGTTTCGTTACCTGTCCGGCCGGCGCGTCCGGGTCGTGGCGGACCCGCACGTGGCCATGGGGCTGGTGGGCCTGGTCCAGGAACTCGGGATGGAACTGGCGGGCCTCGATGTCATGGCGCCCGAGGACGAGGTCGAGCCCGACACCCGGTCGCGGTTGCGGGAGGCCGGGGCGCGCTTCGAACCGGTGCTCGG
Organism: Deltaproteobacteria bacterium; assembly: GCA_037442805.1. GTDB lineage: Bacteria > Myxococcota_A > UBA9042 > DTJE01 > DTJE01 > DYKK01. The sequence goes on along the minus strand of JBBIPO010000034.1, from coordinate 25,234 downwards.
GGACTGGCCCGCGGAGGGATTCGGCCGGGACGACGACGCGGACGTGGTGGTGGCCCCGACCCTGTTTCCGCGCCAGCCAGCGCGGGCGGCCTGGCTCCCGTTCGGCTACCCGAACTACCTGGTGCACCCGATCCGTTTGACCCCGTATCTGGGCCTGGAGGGGGTGCGCTGGTGGGTCGAGTGCCTGACCGAGGCGTGCCAGATGGCCGAAACGAGGAACGCGGGCACCCCGCTCGGGGGCGTCGCGGAGGTCCGGGACCCAGATCATGGGGGAACGGAGTGAGCGCTTCCCAGGTCAAGATCGTGCTGTACGGGAAGGGCGGAATCGGCAAGTCCACGCTCGCCGCCCACCTCTCGATGGCTTACGCGCTCGAGGGCCGCCGGGTTCTGCACGTGGGATGCGACCCCAAGATGGACTCGTCGCTCCGCCTGACCGAGCGCGAGGACAGCCCCACCCTCGTGGACTTCATCGAGGACGGGACCCTGCACCGCCGGGCCCCCGCGGACCTGATCGTCCGCGGCAAGGCCGGCATTGACACGATCGAGACGGGTGGCCCGGAACCGGGGCTCGGGTGCGCGGGCCGGGGCGTCGCCACCCTGTTCGATTTCCTCGACATCCATCGGGTCGAGACGTGGCCCTACGATGTCCTGGTCTTCGATGTCCTGGGCGACCTCGTGTGCGGGGGATTCGTGGCCCCGATCCGGTACGGGATGGGGGATCGCATCGTGATCGTGGCGTCCGGCGAACTGATGGCCCTTTACGCGGCGAACAACATCGCCCGCGTGGTCTTGCACCACGTGGACGAGGGGGTGAGGCTGGCGGGTATCATTTATAATGTGAAAATACTCGATGATACGATACGATCCTCCCTGGAACGGTTCGCGGACGAGATCCACGCGCGGGTCCTGGGTTTCATCGAGTGGGACCCCCGCGTGAAGCAGGCGGAGCGCGCCCGCCGCACGGTCTTCGAAACGGACCCGGACTCCGACGTGGCCGCGCGCTTCAAGGCCCTGGCCCGGACCCTGGGGGAGCCTCTCCCCGCCAACCTGCCGCTCCCGGCCCCGCTGGACCGGCGGGCCTTCCTGAGGATGGCGCGCGACATGGACCTGTGACGGACCGGGCCACGGAGGTCCCCTGGTCAGGTCGCGCCGGGCCGGGCCATGAACTGGAAGAGGTCCGCGACCGTGGCCTCCGGGCCCAAGGCAGCCAGGGCATCCACCACCCCGAGCGCCAGGCGGGCGTGGTCGTGCGCCAGTTCGGGGGGGAGTCCCCTGCGCGCCGTGCGGATCCGGGCGAGGAGCGGGTCGTCCGCGGGGATGCGGACGCGGTCGGGGATCGGGTCCAGGCGGACAGGACCTCGTGCGCCCGTCGCGTCGTGGGGTCGAGGAAACGCCAGGGGACCTCGCGGACGTTCGCGGGCGGAACGTTGGACACCTCGACCAGGGCCAGGCTCCCCTCGAACCGGTCCGCGATGGCGCCGTCGCGTCGGGCCAGGGCCGTGATGGGCGTCCCCTCCCACAGTTGCAGGACGGTGCCGAGGATGCCCTTCAGAACGCCTGGACCCATCCGGCGGGCCCCGAGGATGTTGTCGCGAAGGTCCGACAGGCGGGTCCAGGGCGTGAACAGGATCCACGAGAAGTCCAGGCACGAAAACGCCTCGGGCCAGCGGCGCTCTAGGTCTTGGGCGGCCTCGCGGGCGGCCAGGACCCGGGCCGGGGAGATGCCCTTGTTGAAGCGCGCGTTCTCGGTGGCCGAGAGGTTGTCCGCGCCCACCGACACGAGGTCGAGGCGATGTCCGCGCTCGGCCATCCTGGGCAGCACGCGCTCGAGCGCCGGAATCCGGGCCAAAAACTGGTCGGGACGCAGCAGGGTCGTGACGCGAGTCGGCCGCAGGTCGAGCCTTGCGAGGCGCTCCAGCAGAAGGTGGACATGTTCGCCAGCCAGGCCCTGGTCGAGCCAGTAATTGAAGGCGGTCACGTGCGACGGGGTCGCGGCCTGGTGGGCCACGACCTGCCGCAGGACCAAGGCGATGTCGCGTTCGATGTCGGCGCACCGCAACGGCCGGTCCCCGACCAGGACGGGCAGGAAGCAGAAGGTGCAACCCCAGGCCCCACGGACCTCCCTCGCGATGGGCGCGTAGAAGCGGTTGCCGGAGACCCGGCGGCGGTAGGAGCAGTTCAGGCGCGCGGCGAGGCGATGGAACTCGCGCGTGGCGCGCGCCAGGTTCGCCTCCAGAACGTCGCGGTCGAAGCACGGGGGGACGGTGTCGAGCAACGGGCACCCGCCATCGAGCGACCGCGGGAGGGGAAGCTCGAGCCACGAGGCGACCCCCGAGAGCGTGGAATCTCCCGACAGCCGTCCCCGGGTGACCGCGAATCGAGTCCTGGAGGCCGCGACCCGCCAGGCCGAGGTCAGGGCGTCCGATGGCGCGTCCATGACGACGGCCACGTCCGGGGACCAGGCGCGGACCCTGTCGAGAAGGGTCCGGAGGGGACCGGGTTCGAGGGCGAGGGGGTAGGCCTCGCCCTGAAGGATGGTCCCGCGCGAGGCCGCGGTCACCCACCACCTCGCGTCCCAGGCCAGGGACCGGCTCCACGCGAGGAGGAACGGATAGTACTCGACCCCTCGTGGTGCTCGGGGTGGTCGTGCCGGGTCTCGAGCAGGAGGATCCGGGGTCGGTCTCTGGCCGGTGTCCCCACGGTCAACCCACGAGGTTCGACACGAGCGCGAGCCCCTGGCGCACGAGGTCCCCGGACAGGACCTGGTCCAGGGCGGTGAAGAAGCGGTCCATCTCGTCCTCGGTGACGACGAGGGCCGGATTGAGGAACAGGTTGTCCTCGCGCCCTCCAGTGTAGATCAGGATGTCATGGTCGCGCAGGAGGCTCGCGGTCACCACCGCCGGCAATAGACCCTCCAGCCATTTGTCCACCGGGGCGAGGCGGGCCAGTTGCTTCAGGCTCAACAACTCGGACGCGGGGCGCATGGCGAGGACCCCCAGGAGGCCGATGGAGCGGGCCTCCTTGAGATAGCGGGGGTGGCGCCGTACCAGGTCCTCCATCCGGGCACGCAGGACCTCGCCCTTGACCCGGGCCGCCTCGACGAGCCCCTCGTCGTTCATGATGGCGATGGCCTCGATGGCAGTGGCGCAGGCCTCGCCCATGCCCGAAAAGGTGCTCGTGTGGACCGTGCACCGCGACAGGGAGCCGTAGGTCTTGCGAAACACGTGCTCCCGGGCCGTGTAGCCGGCGATGGCCGCCTTGCCTCCGCCCAGCGACTTCGAGTAGGTCACGATGTCTGGAATCACGTCATAATGTTGGAATCCAAACCATCTTCCGGTCCGCCCGAAGCCGGTGAAGACCTCGTCGAAGATCACGAGGATCCCGTGGCGGCGGCACAGGTCCACAAGGCCCTCCAGGTAGCCGTCCGGGGGGAGGATCGCGAGGTCGCCCTTGATGGGCTCGAGGATCATGGCCGCGATGTCGCACCGCCCGAACCGCGAGCGCCGGGCCACCACTTCGCGCAGGGCCGCAAGGTCCCCGTACGGCACCTCGATGCAGCCATCGAGCCGCTTGAACAACTCCTTGTAGGGTTTCGACACGGGGCCGGACACCGACATGGTCCCGAAGGTCTTCCCGTGGTAACCGAGGTCGGTGTGCGGGACCTTGTCGCGCGAGGGTCCCCCATACAGCATCGCCATCTTCAGGGCGCCCTCGTTCGCCTCCGCGCCGCTCGTGCAGAAGAACGAGTACCGGAGGTCCCCACCCAGCAGGATCGCCAGGTTGCGGGCCAGGATGGCCTCGTAGGGCGAGATCACGGCCTTGCAGACCTCCAGGCGCCGTTCTTCGTTGAAGCGCCTGCGCGCGGCGAGGACGCGCGGGTGGTTGTGGCCGTGGTTCAGGACGTTCATGCCTCCCGAAAAGTCGAGGATGCGTCGCCCGTCCGCCGTGTGGAGCCAGAGCCCCTCTGCGCGAACCACCCGGAGGCGGTCGAAGCCCAGGACCTTCAGGAAGGTCGCGATCCCGGGGTTCACGTGCCGCCGGTAGTACGCGATGACCTGATCCTGGTCCAGGCCGTCCACCTCGTCGAGCGTGATCAGCCGGTGCTTCTTCATGACCCCTCGATCTGGTCCCGATTGTTGTTGTTGCGCTGCGTGCAGCCCCGGCACATCGCGATGCCGGGCTCGTTCGCGCGCACCCGGCGCCGGAACTCCCGGTAGGCGGGCCCGTTCCAGACATCCACGAAGCCGGCGCGGTCGGGCCCCTGGAAGAGCCGGCCCATCACGTGCTCCTGCCCGAGGTCGCTTACGCAGGGAACGACCGCGCCCGAGTAACGAATGACCGCCTCGCGCCACGCGAGCCGGCACGGTTCGGCATCGTCGGGAGGCCGCGCGGCGAACCGGGGGTCGAGCGGTTCCACGCCCTCGAGGACCGCCGCCGTGCCCGGGTCCACGTCGCGCCCGTCCAGCCGGACCAGGGACACCTTGTCCGCGCCGGCCGGCGCCCGATCGCGACTGCCAGGTCCACCTCGGCCTCGTTCTGCCGGTGGACCACGACCTGGAACTCCAGGAAGGGCCGGTGGGTCCGGGCGGCTCGCCGGGCCTCGGACAGGGCCGCGCAGTGGTCCTGCACCGCGTCGAACGCATCGGCCCCGTGGAGCAGGCGGTAGGTCTCCCGCGTCCCCGCATCGAAGGAGACGATCAGGTAGTCGAGACCCGCGTCCACGAGGTCCCGGGCCACCGCCGGGACCAGGAGCGATCCGTTCGTGCTCACGGCCACGAAGACCCCCCGACCCTTCGCGGCGCGCACCATCCGGGGCAGGTCCGGGTGCAAGAGGGGTTCCCCATAGTGCCACAGGCGCGTCGTCAAGAGCGTGTCGCCAATCTCGTCCAGGAGCCGGGCGAATCGCTCGTACGACATGCGCCGGCCCCCGTCCACCGGGCCGTCATCCCGGAAGCGCGGGTGGTGGCGCGCGCACTTGACGCACCGGTAGTTGCAATCCCCGCTGACCTCGACGAAGACATGCAGAGGCAGCCCGCGGCACTCCTCGAGTCCCAGGCGCGCCGAGGCCTCGACGAGGGCCAGATTGCGAAGCCGCCGTCCGTCCAGGGCCAGACGCGCCGCGTCGCCGGCGAAGACGGCCAGTTCCCGAAGCCTGTACGCCCGGCGCAGGACCTTCATCGTGCCATGATATCGGCCCCGGTCAGGGTCCGTCCAGCGGGTCCTTGTCCGGCCGACTCTCAAGAAACGTGGGCGGAGGCGTGGGCGACCCCGCGAACGCCCCAGAACATCCTCCACGCCACCGTTTCATCCGTCCGGGTGCGCGCGTGCATCGTAACTCATTCAAAAAACATGAACGCATGGTCCCCGCCGTAACCGAACCGCCGGAAGACCCATTCCCATTCCGCGGGCGTGAAGAAACACTCGCACGTCAGTTGCCACGCCAGGAGGTTCGCCTTCTCGCGCTCGGTCCGGTAGGACTCGACCACGACCCAGGCCCGCCCGCGGCCCACCCGCCCGATCTCGCCGACGGCCCGCTCCAGGTCGAACAGGTACAGGTTGTAGAGGGTCGCGATGGACAGGACCAGATCGAAGGAGCCGTCGGGGAACGGGAGGGCGGTCGCCGAGGCCTGGATCAGGCCGGGCCGTGGGTCGCCGGAGTCGGGCCAACCGGGGTGGGTCAGGGCGTAGCCGGACACGTCCACCCCGGCGGCCTCGATGCCGGGAACCTCTCGCGTCAGGTCATAGAGGAGGTGGGCCTTGCCGCATCCGACGTCCAGGACGCGATCCCCCGGTTTCAGACCGTAGTGCGCGGCCAGGGCACGAGCCACCGCTCGCCACCGGCCATCGTACCGGTACCCCCCGTACCCGAAGCGCCGCTCCCCGTCCCAGTAATCCCGTCCGAAGCGCTTCGCGACCTCGGCGCACTCCGCCTTGTCGTGTCGGCACACGCGCTCGAGGTAGTCGCGTCTCGTGGCCCGGTGCACGGGGGCCAGGAAGTCGAGGTACGCCATGGCCGTCCTTTCAAGAAACGTGGGCGTGGGCGTAGGCGTGGGCGTGGGCGACCCCGCAAACGCCTCGGAACGCCCGCCACTCCTCCGTTTCATCCATCCGGGTGCACGCGTCCATGGCCACTCACACGAACGGGACATGCTCCGGGTCCGCTCCCAGGTAGTCCAGGAGCAAGAGGTTCTTCTCGTGCGCCACGCAGTGGTGGCGGCAGTCGCGCGACGGACGAATCGCCGCGAGGCGCTGTCGGGTCTCGTCGGAAAACCACGCCTCGCGGAAGGAACGTCCGGCAAGCGTGGTGAGCCTCCCCGACTCGGTGTACGCCTTGTCCTGACAGGAATACACGCACCGATCGGCCCCGATCACGGTGAGCCACGACGCGAACGGACACCACGAGTACGGCTTGTCGTATCCGCCCGTCCCCGGCGCGTCCGGGTCCAGGAGCCGATCCACCACGCGAAACCGGCCGTCCTCGAGGGTGGCGCGGGCTTCCTGGATCGCCTCGCGCACCGCCCGCTGCCAGGGGCGAACGTGGTCGCGGTTCGCCTGAAGCGTCACTCCGACCACGGCCTCGGATACCTTCACGTGCGCCACGCCGAGGTCCTTCATCAGGGCCAGGAACGGCCCGGTCTCGGCGTGGTTCGCGCCCGTCACGACCCAGGTCGCGCCGACCTCGCATCGCCCGGCGGCCAGGGCCGAGAAGCGCTCGACGTTCCGGCACACCCGCGAGAACTCGCGCGGGCTCACGCGCCGCAGGGCCGCGTAGGTCCCGGCTGTGGCCCCGTCCATCGAGACCCGGACCCACGTCGCGTGCTCCGCGAGGACCCGGGCCACGCTCCCCGCAAGCCTCGAGCCGTTCGTCAGGACGCCGACTCGCACGCCGGCGCGGGACAGCCGTTCCACGGCCTCGGGGAGCGGGCGATACAGCAAGGGTTCCCCGCCCCCCGAAAAGGTCACCGCCCGGACGCCCAACGCGACGAGATCGTCCACCAGGGCGCGCATTGCCTCCGCGGGGATCTCGTCGCGCTCATCCATCCCGCCGGACATCGGGAGGCCGGCCACGCGGAAGCAGCAGTACGCACAGGAGTGATTGCACCGGTTCGTCGGCTTGACGCGGACCGACACCGGAACCATCGGACGACCCTGGGCCTGGGCCTGCAAGCGGTCCGGAAAGTGGAACACCTTGGTGCGACTGTACAGGCGATCCATCGCGCCCCGCGTCACGCCCCCCTCTGGAGCACCCTCCACAGTCCGCAAAGAAACGCCCGGTTGTCCAGCGCGCAGGCCTGAAAGTCGCCCCCCAGGCGGGTGAAGGTCTTGAAGGCGCGCTGGTAGTAGGCCGGGTGGTCGGGCGGCGGCTCCCCGCGCGTTCAGTCCCAGGCGGCGAGGTCCACCACCACGACCGCGAAGCCGCGCAGGGGCTCGGCGCGCTGCACCGCCAAGTTCTGGGCCATGGCGAAGGCCTTCTCCACGACCATCGGCCCCGTCACCGCGCTCCCGAGGTTGATCAGGACCCCCCCGAAAGCCCCTCGATGGCGCAGGCCAGGGTCAGGAAATCCCGGTAGGACGCGCGTCCGACCGCGGCCCCCGAGGCGGCCCGCTGCTCGTGCACGATGTCCTGGCCCACGGACACGTGCACCGTCAAGGGCACCCCCAGGCGGTACAACCCGGCCTGGAGGCTCGTGGCCTTGAAGGGATGCGGCCACTCGACGCGACCCGGTCCGACCTGGACCCGCTCCAGGACCCACAGGAGGTCCGCGGCGGCGCCGGCCAGGTCGGGGTCCCCGCCTTGCAAGTGGCGCTCCAGCTCCTCGCGCGCCGGGACCACGACGCCCTCCTCCTCGATGAAGGACCCCATCGCCGCGCCGTAGCCGAGTCCCCGCACGCACCCCACGGCCACGGCGAGCGCCGTCCCTCGCCCCGTCTCGTCCCACAGGCCGAACGTCCCCTCGGCCTGGCCAGAGTCCACGTCCTCGCACGTCGCCCCCGCGAAGGCGAACTCCCAGTCGTGGATGGAACCCGCCCCGTTGGTCGCGAAGTGCGTGACGAAACCCCGCGCGGCCAGGCGCAGCATCACCGGCCCGAGGCCGTTGCGGATCGCGTGGGCGCCCAGGACCAGGATCACGGCCGCGTCCCGCGAGCGCGCCCGCCGGATGCGCTCCGCGGTCCAGCACACCACCGGGTCGGAGGCCCCCGCTTCCGCCCAGGACCCCGGCGGGGCATCCGGGTCGAGCAGGACCTCGGACAGCCGCAGTTTCGAAGCGCGTTCTCGAAGCGGGCGGATGGCGAGCCAGTCGCGGTCGAGGCGCCCCCCCGCCATGGTTCCCTCTCACGCCCCGTTCTCGATGAAGTAGTACCCGAGGATGTGCGCGACCACCAGTTGCAGGTCCTCGACCCTCCCCTTGTGGTCCGCCGGCAAGGTGACGGCCACGTCGCTCTCCCGGGCGAGCGCCCCGCCGTCCCCGCACACCGCGACCACATGCGCCCCCCGGCCGCGAGCGTACCGCGCGGCCTCGACCACGTTGGGGCTCTGGCCGCTCGTGCTGAACACCAGGCAGACGTCTCCCGGTTCCAGGGCCGTGCGAAGTTCCTCGACGAAGACGCGCTCGAATCCGCAGTCGTTGGCCAGTGCGGTCATCCAGGCAAGGTTTTCGCCGAGGGCGCGCGCGGAAGACCACGCCGTTCACGGACGCGCCCTTGCCGAGGTCGCAGGCGAGGTGCGAGGCCGTGGCAGCCCCCCCGCCGTTGCCGAACAGGAAGATCGTCCGACCGTGACGCGCGGCCTGAAGAATCGCCTCCGCGGCCAGTTCGATGGCGTCCCAGGGTAGGCGGTCGAGGTCTTTGGCCAGGGCCGACGCGTAGCGCCGCGCATGGAACCGGAATCGCTCGATCGGGTTGGACGCGCGCGTGTTTATCCCGTTCCGCCCGCCTCCAAGAGCGCTGCATGAACGGCCCGCCAGGCCTCGAAGCGCGCCAGCACCTGGTCCGGGGACGCGACCCCGGTCGTGCGGACCTGCTGCACGGTGATCGAGGAGGCCAGCACCCCGAGCACCCCCGCGGTCACGACATCGGCGCCCGCGGCGAGGGACGCGGCGACCGCCGCGAGCACCGCGTCACCGGCCCCTACGATATCCGTTTCGCCCTCCACTGGAAAGCCCGGGACGTGGACGAAGCGCTCCGGGTCGCAGACCACGAGCCCCAGGACCCCGAGCGTGACGACAACGAGGCGGCCTTCCCGTCGCGCGAGTTCCCGTCCCCGGCTCCCGATGGACGCCGGTTCGCCGCCCTCTTCCCCGGTCCACGCCCGAAACTCGTCCAGGTTCATCTTCCGGTGCACGTGGTGAAAGCGCGACGCTTGCAGCCGCGAATCCACGATCACGAATCGGTCGGGCACGCGGCGGCCAAGGTCCGAGACGGCCTCGCACACCCGCGGCGTCAGGACCCCGGGCCTCGCGAACTCGGTGTAGTCCGACACGACGAGGGCGTCGCACTGGGAGGCGGCCTCCTCGATGGTCCGGACCAGGGCGTCCTCGACCTCCCGCGGCAGGGGGGACCTCGGAAACACGTCGTAGCGTTCCGCCTCGAGCAGGTCCGGCAGGGTCACCACCCGGTGGTAGGACGGCGTGCACCTCCCCGGCTGGTCCAGCAGGAAGTCGGCACGAAGGCCCATCCGCGAGAACTCCGCTCGCAAGAACAGGGCGTCCGCGTCGTCACCCAGGACCCCGATGGGGAGGACCCGACCGACCCCGAGGGCGCGTGCCTGGTTCACGACGGTTCCGGCGCCCCCGGGCCGGGCCTCCACGCCCACGACGTGGCGGATGGGGAGGCCGGTCTCGCGCGAGGCGTCGCGCAGCGCGGGGTCCACGGTCCAGTAGCGGTCCACGGCGAAGTCCCCGACCACGCCGATCGTGACGCGGGGCAAGGCCGCGAGGATGTCGCCGATGTCGTTCGCGCCCACGTGCCCTATAATACCCGACAGGGCGGTTCGAACGACGGGGAACCCTCCATGGCGGACAAGGTCGTGACCCTGGACGACTTGGCGGTCCGGGTCGCCACACAGCGCTCGCGCGGGGCGCGGGTGGTCCTGTGCCATGGCTGCTTCGACCCGCTCCACATCGGGCACATCCGACACTTCCGGGAGGCCCGGCGCGCGGGCGACTTCCTGGTCGTGACCGTGACCCCGGACCGGTTCGTGGACAAGGGGAGCGGGCGTCCGCTTCAGGGGCAGGGGGTCCGGGCCGAGGCCGTGGCGGCCATCGAGGCGGTGGACCTCGTGGCGGTGAACGCGTGGCCCACCGCGGTCGAGACCCTGCGCTTGCTGCGACCGGACGTGTACGCGAAGGGGGCGGAGTTCCGGGACGACGCCCTGGACCCGACCGGCCGGATCGCCCTGGAACGGAGGGAGGCCGAGCGGCTCGGTATCCAGATGCTGTTCACGGACACCATGGTGGAACACTCGACCTCGCTCGTGCGCCGGATGAAGGCAGCGGAAATCCGGCTGGGATAGGATGGAACTGGCCCTGGTGTCCCTCCACGACCTCGAAGAGCGGCAGACGGCGACCCTGCCCCCCCCCTTGGCGGCCCTGGAGATCCGTAGGCGTGTCCTCCGGATGCACCGGCGCGGCCCCAACGTGGGTTCGGCCCTGTCCTGCGCGGACCTCCTGGCCGTGCTGTTCTTCGACGTGATGAGGTGCGACGACCCCACGGACCCCGGGCGGGACCGCTTTGTCCTGAGCAAGGGCCACGCCGCGTCGGCCTTGTACGCGGCCCTGGCCCTGAAGGGGGTCTTGTCCGAGGACCTGCTCGAGCGCTACCTCCAGGACGGCAGCCCCCTCTGCGGGCATCCGGTGCGGGGGGCGGTGCCGGGGGTCGAGGTCTCAACCGGGTCGCTCGGACACGGACTCGCCATCGGCGTGGGGATCGCCCTGGCGGGAAGTCGCCAGGGGGCGGCGTATCGGACCTTCGTCCTGATGGGGGACGGGGAGTGCCAGGAGGGCGAGGTCTGGGAGGCGGCGATGATGGCCTCGCGGCTCGGGCTGGACCGCCTGGTCGCGGTGGTGGACGCGAACGGTCTTCAGGGGTACGACCGGACACGCGACGTCGTGCCGGACGGGGCCGTGTCCGGGATGTTCGGCGCCCTCGGCTGGGGTGTGACGGAGGTGGATGGGCACGACCTTGAGGCCCTGTCCGCCGCGTTCCGGGCGACGCCCACGAAGGCCGGGCGCCCGACCGCCGTCCTGGCCCGCACCGTGAAGGGACGCGGGGTGCGCGAGATGGAGGACCACCTGGAGTGGCACTACTTCTCGGTGCCGGACGGGCGGCTGGACGAGTTCCTGGCCGAACTGGAGCGGCGGTGATGAGGTCCGCGTTCCTGCGGGCATTGACGGACTCGGCGGCACGCGACGATCGGGTGTTCCTGCTCACGGCGGACACGGGGTTCCACGTCCTGGACGACTTTCGCGCCCGTTTCCCCGGGCGCTTCCTGAACGCCGGCATCTCGGAGGCCGCGATGATCGGCGTGGCCGCGGGTCTGGCCCTGGAAGGCTACCAGGTGTTCGCCTACGGCATCGCGCCCTTCGTGACCCTGCGGTGTCTGGAGCAGATCCGGGTGGATCTGTGCTTTCAGCGGCTGCCGGTGCGGGTCGTGGGCGTGGGCGCGGGCCTGACGTACGGGCCGGAGGGCGCGACGCATCACGCGACGGACGACGTGGGCGCGCTGACCGCCCTGCCGGAGATGACGGTGGTCTGCCCGGGAGACCCGGCCGAGACCGAGGCCCTGACACGGGCATCCCTACAGTGGCCCGGACCCCTGTACCTGCGCCTGGGGAAGAGCGGGGAGCCCTCGGTGCACGCGGGGGAGGTCGCGGTGGCCATCGGCCGGGGGACGCGGCTGCGTCGCGGGCGCGATGTAGCCATCTTCGCGAGCGGCACGGCGCTGCCCGTGGCGGCGGGCGCGGTGGAACGACTCGTGGGGTGCGGGCTCGACCCCGAGTGGTGGAGCCTGCATACGCTCAAGCCCTTCGATGCCGGCGCCGTGGCCGACGCCGCATCACGGTGTGGGCTCCTGGTGACGGTCGAGGAACACGGGCCGTACGGGGGGCTCGCGAGCCGCGTGGCGGAGGTCGTGGCCGGGCGGGGGACCCGCGCGAGGCTTCTGCGGTTCTCGACCGGCGACGCGTTCACGCGACACGCGGGGGGCCGTGAGGCCCTGCGCGCCGGGCATGGTCTGACCCCGGAGGCGGTCGCGACCGGAGTCTTGCGCGGACTGGAAGGGACGGCGCCGTGACCTACGACCCGGACTTCGATGGCCAGCGGCTCGCGTTCCATCCGCGCGAGGTGGCGGAATGGCTGGAACGGGGCATCACGCGGGGACCCCTGTACACCGAGATGGAACTGACCACGGTCTGCCCGCACCACTGCTCGTTCTGCGGGGTGGACCACCTCGTGAATCGCAAGCGGGTCTTCCTGGATGTGGGGCTCGCGGAACGCGTCGTGCGCGAACTCGCCGAGTGCGGAAACCGGGGCCTCCTGGTCAGCGGCCACGGGGAGCCCCTCCTCCACCCCGAGGCCGCGACCATCCTGGGTCTCGCGGCCAGCCGGATGAGTACGGCCCTGACGACGAACGGGACGTATCTGGACCGTCATGACCTAGCGTTGCTGGACCGACTGAAGTGGATCCGCTTCAGCATCAACGGCACAGACCCCGAGACCTACGCCCGCGTCCACGGGACGACCGCGCACACGTTCGCGCGCGTCCTCGACAACGTCGCGGCCGCGGTCCGACGCAAGCGGGACCGCAACCTCGCCTGCGTGGTCGGCACGCAACTGGTCCTGCTCGAGGACAACGCGGGAGGAGTCGTGGACCTCGCGCGGGAGCTGAAGGGCATCGGCGTGGACTACTTCAGCGTCAAGCCGTACTCGCAGCACCCCCTCGCGAGCCAGAGGCCGCGACCGGACGACCGGGCGGTCGAGTACCTCGAACGCGACCTGAAGCGGCTCGAGGACGACTCGTTCCGGGTGCATTTCCGGTCGGCCTCGATGGCCCGGGTGGGCGAGGACAAGGACTACGGGCGCTGCCACGGCGTCCACTTCCTGGCGTTCGTGGGCGCGGACGGCGGCCTGTGGGCGTGCAACGTGTTTGTCGGGGACCCCCGCTTCCACGTGGGCGACCTCTCCCGCGAGACGTTCGCCGCGCTGTGGAGCGGACCCCGACGGCGCGAGGTCCTGCGTTTCGTCACCGAGGACCTGGACCTGGCCGGCTGCCGCGACGTGTGCCGGATGGACGCGTGCAACCGCTACCTGTGGCGCCTCCTGAATCCTCTTGATCATGACGATTTCATATAACATTGTCTGCGCGAAGGACTGGGCGGTCGTCTTCGACCTGGACGGGCTGCTTGTGGACAGCGAGCCGGTGCAGCAAGAATCCTTCAACGTGGTCCTCGCCCGGTACGGGGTCCGCCTCGACGACGAGGCCTTCCGGCCCCTCGTGGGCCGCAGCACGCGCGAGAACTTCGCGTTCCTGAAGGCGCGGTACGGGATCGAAGAACCTATCGGGGACCTGCTCGCGCGCAAGGCCGCTGCCTACGACGCGCTGGTCGGGCGGATCCAGCCCATGCCCGGGGCGGTGCGCCTGGTCCGCGACCTGGCCGGGGCCGGAACGCGGATGGCCGTGGCGTCGTCGTCGCCCGGGGACGTCGTGCGGCGCTCGCTCGCGGCCGCGGGCTTCGATGGGGTCTTCGGGGTCGTGGTCGGGGGGGACGAGGTGGCCCGGACCAAGCCGGCCCCCGACGTGTATCTGCGGGCCGTGGAGGTCCTGGGACTCCCGGCGGGGCGATGCGTGGCGGTCGAGGACTCCGAGGCCGGGGTCGCCGCTGCGGTCGGGGCGGGCCTGCGCTGCGTCGCGGTGCCGAATCGCTACACGCGCGGGGCGGCGTTCGTGGGCGCGGATCAGGTCTGCGAGTCGCTCGACGACCTCACGGGGGAGGCGCTCCGGCGGCTCGTGGACCGGCCGGGTGCGGGTGACGACCACGAGGGCCGTCACGGCATCAGTTCGATCACCTCGGGCAACTGCGACGACAAGCGGAGTTCCACGGGCAGGGTCCCGGCCGAGTCCCAGTAGGTCCGTGCCCTGGCGAACCACCATCGCCGGGACGGGTCCGGGATGTAGTCCGACGGGGGCGTGCCGTCCCCCGGGGCCCACCCGATGGTCACGTATTGGAACCACGTCTCGGGCGCGGCGGGGTTCAGGCCCAGGGCGCAGAAGCCCTGCTCGGCCATGGTCAACCCGGAGGCCGAACAGTTCCATCCCCATCGGACCGGGATCTGGTCGGGCTTGAATTCCGCATCCACCGGATAGAAATCGTTCACCGTCGTCCCGGTATCAACGTACTGTGAATATGTCGTGAAGTACGTTTCCTGCTTCAACTTGATATCCATCAGGAAGGCGACGCCCTCCTGCATCCGCGCGCGGCGCATGTACCGCTTGTACGAGAAGACGGCCACCGTCGCCAGCACGCCCAGGATCACGACCACGACCATCAGTTCGATCAGGGTGAAGCCTCGAGCCCTTCGGCCACGGGAATCCATGATGCTGCCTCCGAACCGCCCACTCGTAGGATACGGGGTCAAAACGGCCGGGGTCAACTCCGGGATCAGGGGAGACACTTCCAGTCGATCGCCGGAAAAGTCCGGGAAACCGGAGGCGGCTGGTCTGCGAGGACGTGGATCGTCCGGCGATTGCGGGGCTCTGGGGTCTCGTCCGGGGTGGGGACGGCGAGGACGTCCTCCCCGAAGCCCTGCCAGCAGACCCCGACGGACAGCCCGTGCGCGCGAAACCAGCGCGCGATGGCCTCTGCCCGCCTGCGAGACAGGTCGCGATTGTAGTCGCGGCTTCCGACCGTGTCGGTGTACCCGGCCACATAGAGGCGCGCCGCGAAGGCGCTCGACAGGCGGGCGAGCGCGGCGCGAACCTGCTCGAGCGTCCGCGTCATCTTGGGCTCCTCGCAGACGCGGATGTCGGCCCGGTCGAACTCGAAGAGGACCTCCTCATGCGGGATCTCGACCAGAAAGGGGGTCGCCTCGACGCCATTGAAGAAGCCGTGGGGGTCGTAGGCCGTCACCACGAGGCGCCCGACCCGGGCCGAGGGCGGGTCGAACCGGACCCGGATCGGGCTACCAGGAGGCGCGGCGGGCGTTTCCTCCCGCGCCTGCAAGAGGGAGCCGTCCTCGGCGAAGACCTCGACGCGCACGCGGGCCACCGGGCCTGAGGCGGACAGTGAGACCTCCCCCCGTCCCAGGTCCACGTCGCCCGGACTCATGCGGATCTCGAGGGGGCGGGCCACGACCACCTCGAAGGTCAGGACATCGGGCTCCTTGGCGTCCGCGTGACGGATCTCGGCCGTCCAGGACGACACGCCCACGGGGGCGTCGAAGGGGAACTCCCGGGTCGCGCCCGCGGGGAGGGCCGCGACGCGATGAGTCTTCGATGAACCGGCGTCCGAGCGGAGCCGGACCTCGATCCGCCGCACGAGCGCAAGCGCGTGGACGATCAGGGCAGGGGGCTCGCGGCCCAGGAGGACCCTGGAGCGCACCTCGACCTCGTACGGGGAGTCCGCCCAGGCTGGGACCGCGGCCAGGACCACGGCCGCCGCCAGGAGGCTTCTGGCCCTGGCGCGGACGCTCGCGTGCGGTCGGAGCGGGTTCAAACTGGGGGTCTCCATCGCCAGTGCCGCGACGACCGGACCAGGAGGACCGCGGCGCCCAGGAGCGCTAGACCAAAGACGCCAAAGGCCCGCCCCCCCTGCGTACAGCCGGACCGACTCGATGGCTCGTACTTCGGGTACTTCGGGGTCAGCAGCGGAGACCCGGTGTAGTAGCCCTCGCACCCGTCCTCGCACTGCAACGGGGACGGGGGGTCGTCCCACGGCCATGACGGCTCCCAGTCGGCCGGCAGCGTCCCGCCGTAGATCGCGCACAGCCCGGTCGCGTCATCCAGATGGGGGTCCCGGTTGAAGGTCGTCCCTTTGTAGTAATACGGATACATCGTGGCCTTGAAGGTGTTGGAGTGGCCGAGGCCCAGGACGTGCCCCAGTTCGTGGACCGCGATGGAACCGAGGTCTGTCTTCACGTATTCCGAAGATGATGTAAAGAAGTAATTATCGTCGTTGAAATAGACCTTGGCCGTGTAGATCTCCCCCGTGGCGGCGTAGTAGTCAATCCAGGCGAGCCCGATCGTGTGGGGGTCGTCGAATTCGTCCGCCGACTCGAACGACAGGATGTCCCACAGGTACTCCTGGGTCGATCCCTGCTCGACCTGGATCATGTCGCCGGGGACGAATCGCGGCTGCCCGCACGGCACCTCGTTCCAGACCTCCATGGACTTGCGAAGGACATCGAATTCCCCGTCACCCGGGATGTCCTCGGTCCCGGCGGCGTTGAACGACAGGACGATGACCGGCGTCTTCCAGCGGACCGGGATGCCGTTCACCGTCTCGTTGGCGGTCCATCCGGGTCCGATCAGGACGAGCAGGGCCACCAGTGACCACGGACGGGTCCGGCGCGCGCGAACGCGCAGGGCCCACCAGAACGCGGTCCCCAGCAGGGCGAGCCCCCACGACCCGGGCGAGGGACCCGACGCCGTCCGACACCCGCCTCCCGATGACGCGACGCCGGTCTCCTCGACCACGAGGCCGCCCTCGACCGCGGAGGGTGAATCCAGGGGCGGACGGGGCCAGTCGAAGTAGAGGGCGCACAGCCCCTCGATATCGTCCGGAGCGAGGGTCCGCTTGCTCAGGTCCCCTGGGGAGGCCGAGTAGTACATGGTCGCGTCCGGGTCCTTCGAATGGTCCAGGCCGAGGACGTGACCGAGTTCGTGCGTCACCGTGTTCTCGACGTCGGTGCGGGCCAGGGTCGGGGTATCCGTGACCGTGAACGTGTACGCGAAGTCCGCGAATTCCATGTCGAACTTGGCCGCGATCCCGCTGCGGTCGTCGTAGTACAGGGTGGTCAGGGCGATCACGTGGTCCATTCCCGGGGTAGACCAGTCCGCCGGGTCGTCCCACCACACGAGGAGGTTCAGACCCGTGCCGCTGCCCGGCTTCACGCCGGACACGCGGCCCCCATCTTTCAGGAGCGGGTGCGCGCACGAGACCGCGTTCCAGGTCTCCATGGAGCGGGCCACGGCGGCGAACTCGGCGTCGCCCGGGACGTCCGCGGTCCCGCGCGAATCGCCGACGATCACGACCTCGGCGCGGTTCCACCGGACCGGCATCCCCGTCGAGGTGACGTACTGGGTCCAGGCCACCTGCGTCAGGGCGAGGGTGGCGACGAGCCAGGGCCTCATCGGGTCCCCCGCGCGTTCGGGGTGGGCTCCGCAGGGACCGGGGCCACGGCCTGGACTGCCCGCACCAGGTCCTCGAGGTCGAGGTCCATTGCCGCCTCGGGCCCCTCGCCGGCCCCCACGAAGAAGACGCCCGAGAGGCGCTGGCGGGCTCGCGCCGGGACGCCGGGACGCTCGCGGTGCACCACGAACAGGCCCTGGGACAGGCCCACGATGGCACGCCGCGGGCCAAGCGGGGTGGTCCGCGCCGGGTGCAGGAACAGGACGACCTCCTCGCCCGGGCGCAGGACCGGGGCCCCGGTCACGATCTGCCCCATCCCGTCCACCTCGCCGCCGGGGATCGTGACGACGACCTCGCCAGACACGTCCCCGCGAACGCCGCGCTCCACGCGGACCACCACGTCGGTCACGATGCGGTCCGGGCGCCGGTCGTCGTACCGGCTCTCGCGCGAGACGACGGTCCCGACCACGACCACGTCGGCGGTCCTCGCGAGGTCCTCCAGGGACATCCATTCCAGGACCGCCGACAAAGCGGTCCCCGACGCCAGCAGCGCCGTCGCCAGCGTCGAGATGCAGAGGGTGCGCTTCACGGTCGCCTCCCTGCCGGCTAGACCGCCATGATTATAGTCCTTCCGGCCCCGGTCGCGCGAAGAGGTCAGGCATCCTCCACGCAGAAGGCGAGGACCTCCTCCATCGTCGCAGCCCCGCACAGGAGCATGACCACCCGGTCGAAGCCTAGGGCCACGCCAGCGCACGGGGGTAGGCCGTTGCGGAGCATGGTCACGTAGCGTTCGTCCACCGGGTAGTCCGGCAGGCCCCGGCGACGACGCTCGGCTCGGTGCCAGTCGCATCGGGCCAGGAACTCGTCCGCATCGCAGGTTTCCGTGAACCCGTTTGCGATTTCCAGCCCCCCGGCGTACAGCTCGAAGCGCTCCGCGACCGACGGGTCGGAGGGCTTCAACCGGGCGAGCGACGCCATGTCGGCCGGGTACTCGGTCAGGAACTCGGCCACGCGGCGACCGATCGAGGGTTCCACCCGGTCCACGAAGACCCGTGTACGGTCATCCAGCGGCAGGCCCAGCACCCCCTCGACCCCGGCGTCGCGGAAGGCCTGCCGGACGGTGCGCCTCGGGAAGGGGGGCGAGAGAGAGACCTCGTCTCGCACCCCAAGCACCGCAGGGGCCGCGGCCTCGCCCCGGAGCCCCACGGCGAGGTCGCGCAGCAGGAATTCGCAGTCGTCCATGATGGCCTCGTACCCCGCCCCGGCGCGGTACCACTCGACCATCGTGAACTCCGGGTTGTGCAGGGCACCCCGCTCGCCGTCCCGGAAGGCGCGCGTCACCTGGAAGACGCGGTCGAACCCAACGGCCACGAGCCGCTTCATGTGGAACTCGGGGCTCGTGGTCAGGTACATGCGGCGCCCGCACACGCGCGTCTCGAGCGCGGCGAGGTGGGTCTCGACCCCCGGGGACGAGCACACGACCGGGGTCTCGACCTCCAGAAATCCCCGCGCCGCGAACCAGGCGCGCAGCAGCGCGAGCAACCGGGCCCGGCGGACCAGGTTGTCCTTCAGGCTACCGCGGTGAAACCGGATCAGGTCGGCCGGCGTGGCGAATCCTCCCAGAATGGTTCCCCGTAGGGACGCGAGCGCCTGCTCGCGCTTGTGGACGTGGGCGCCACTCGCGCCAGACCGTGACAGCGTCCGTCACCGTGTCCGTGTCCCTGACCGTCACGGAGGCCCTGCCGGAGCCCGGATCCCGGATGCCGGACCCCGGACCCCAGGAATCCCGAACGTCCCGCGCCCCTACCGCTTGACCCGCTCGACGTAGGTCCCGTCGCGGGTGTCAATCTTGATCACGTCGCCCTCGTTGATGAACAGAGGGACGTCGATCTGCGCGCCCGTGGCGATAAACGCGGGCTTGGTTACCCCGGTCGCGGTGTCCCCGCGGACGCCGGGCTCGGAGCGCACGACCTCGGCCGTGACGAACGTGGGGAGTTCCACGCTCATGGGCGCGCCCTCGTAGAACAGGAGGGTCACATCCATGTTTTCCATCAGGAACCGGGCCGCATCCCCCACCACATCGGCCGGGACCATCAGTTGCTCGAAGTCGTTCTTGTCCATGAAGACGTAATTCGTCCCGTCCGAGTACAGGTACGTCGTGAACCGCTCCTCGAAGGCGGCCTCCTCCAGTTTCTCGCCCGTCTTGAAGGTCCGCTCCAGGACCTGGCCGGTCTTGAGGTTCTTCAGGCGGGTCCTCGTGAACGCCGTCCCCTTGCCCGGTTTCACGAACTGGAAGTCCACGACGATCCACGGGTCGCCGTCCATCTTGATCTTCAGGCCCTTGCGGATGTCCGAGGTCTCGTACATGGTGCCTCCAAAGGCGAATCGCCGGCCACGCGCGCGGCGGGCGGAGTTATACCCGCAAATTGTTTCCGCGGCAATCGTGGCGGATGGACCTATCCGGTGCGCACTCGACCGGTGGAACGCGCGGACGGTTCATTCCACCACGAAAAGGGAGTGAATCTCGACGCGCGCCTCGAAGGTGACCAGGTCACCGTCGCGCGTGAACAACAGCGGCTCATCTTGTGACTGGCGCGCCGAGGAGGCCGTCACGCGCGAGACCGGTTCTCCCGCGGGCACCGTCACGCCGATCCGGACGGTCACGGGCTCCGCCGAAAACGACCCGTCCACCCCGGACAGGTTCACGGCGTGGATGATTCGCCGCGTCCCTCGCCGGAACACCTCGACGTGAATGCGGGCGTCGGGGTCCAGGCTCACGACGGGCGTCGAGAGGGTCTCGACCGCGTCCCGGATCAGGGACAGCGCTCGCTCGTCGGCCGTGCGAAGGAAATCGCGACCTAAAGTCGCCTCGCAGGTCCGCGCGACCCCCGAGCCAACCGCGCGGTCGAGACAGGAACCGGACGCGCCCGTCCCACTTCGGCCGGGCAGCAGGGGCGCAAGCGCGCTGGCCTGCCTCGGAAGCCCTTGTGCGTCGAGGGTCCCCGGGTCTTTCCCGGTGATCAACACGTTGCCGCCCGACATCACAAAGGCCTCGAGCGCCGCCGCTTCCTCGTCCGACACCGCGAGGGGGTCCGGAACCACGATCAGGTCGTAGCCGGAAAGGGACCGGGCGGGCAGCCAGGTCGCGGGGAGGATGTCGAAGGGGACGTGCAGCCGCACCAGGGCCTTCACGAAGCCCCGATATTCCCCGAGGTAGGAAGCCCGATAGACGCTGTCGTCCTCGTCCGAGGTCCACCACGCGAGGTCCGGGTCGGGCCGGTTCCACGTCGCGAAGAGCGAGACGCCGCAGTGCTCGTTGCCCTCCGGACCCTGACCGAGGACGCAGGGGCCGTCCCGGTAGTCGCGCGAGGCCGAGGAATGGACCAGGGCCACCCGGGCCTCGGACGTGGACCGGAAGAGGTCGTCCTCGTGGCGGCGAATCCAGCCGAACACCCGCGCCCGGTAGTCGTGGCCGACGGTCGTGGTCATCTCGGGGATCTTCAGTTCGTAGGGACAGACCTGGGCCGCCAGGGCCTCGGCGAGCACCGCCTCGGCATCGTCCGGCTGGAATCCGTAGGTGAAGGCCCACGCCGCGCGCCCCCAGTCCGCGCCGCGCCCGAACTTGAACATGGCGATGAGGCTTGCCCAGTCGTCCTCGTTCGCGTGCGTCATCGCGTTGGTATCCGACAGCGCGTCCACCTCCCAGACGTGCCAGTACCCCGCGTCCGGCCCGGCGAACGCTCCGTCGAGCCCTTCCAGGAGCGCCGCGTTGTAATCCATGGTCACCGTCTCGACCACCAGACGGAAGTCGGGGACGACCGAGCGGGCCGTGGCCAGGACATCCCGCAGGAACTCGTCAATCTCGCGGTGCCTCCAGTGGACCCACACGCGCCAGGCCGGGTCGAGCGCGTCGAGGCTGCCGCCGGCGGCCTTCAGCCGGGGGATCTCGTAGCCGGTATCGGCCCGGAACTTCTCCTGGTCCCGTTCGTGGTAGCAGGCCCACTTACCCACGATGTCGTTGAAGAGGGGCACGTCGAGCCACAGTCCGTCCACGCCGGTCGCCGCGACCCTCCGGATGCGGTCGAACAGATAGTCCCGGTAGCCGGACAGATGGCACATCCAGGCACTCTCGGCCCCGGGGTCCACCCAGAATACCTTGCTGCCGTAGAAGACATTGGGCGCGAAGCGCGCCGGGTCCTCCTCGTCGAGGCCCAGCTGGACCCAGTCGGGATGGTCCTTGTACATCGAATGTTCGGCCGTCTCGCCGTTCGGAGTGATGACTTCGAGACTCGGATAGTACCAGACCACCTTCAGATGGCGCTCGTGGGCGAGTTCCGAGAAGCGACGCATCATGGCAAGTTCGCCCTCGAACTCGGCGTCCGTCAGGTACTCCGACAGGCTCGAGTCCGCCTCCACGACCGTGACGTTCTCGGCGACGAGGCGGTCCAGGAGCACCACCCATTCTGTCTCGTCGTCCTGACGGTCCAGGGCGGCCCCTCCCACGGTGGCCACGGATTCCCAATCGGGCGGCGGGGGAGGGGCTTGCGGGACGGTGTTCGGCGGCTCGGAACACGCCATCAACCCGACCAGCAAGACCGCGGTCAGACCCCATCGCATGATGTCCCTCCTCGCCGTCCGGCCACCCGGCTACCCCCCCACTGCCTGCTCCTTGGGCAGGCAGCACTTCTTGTATTTCTTACCGCTCCCGCACGGGCAGGGGTCGTTGCGACCCACCTTGAGGCCGACCGGGCGAGGAGGGGCTCCCCCGGAGGTCGCGGGGGCGGTCTGCTGCGGGGTCGCGGGCTCCCCGGGAACGGTCCCCCGTCCGTAGTACATCGCCACCTGCCGGCGGATGCGGTGCATCCGCTCGAGGTCGAGATCCTCGCGGATCTCGACGCGGAAGAGGGTTTGGACCACCGTCTCGTTGATCAGGTCCAGCAACTGCTTGAAGAGTTCGAAGCCCTCCTTCTTGTACAGGACCTTGGGGTCTTTCTGGGCGTACGCCTCGAGGTAGATGCCCTCCTTCAAGTGGTCCATCGCGTAGAGATGGTTCTTCCATAATTGGTCAATCGCGCGAAGATATCGTTCGGCCTCGTAGGCCCGCCATGACGCCGCGATCCCCTGGCGCACCTTGTCGCGGTCCTCCTCCCAGGCGGCCTGGTCGAATTCCACGCCCTCGATCGCCACGGGCGGCGGAAGGCGCGCGTCCACCAGGCGTGAGACGATCTCCTGTTCCTTTGCCTCGTAGGCGTCCTGCAGCATCCGCACGAAGCGCTCGGGCGCCGCGGCCGTGTCCGACCGCAGCGCTTCGACGTCCACCCCCACGCGCAGGGACCCCAGGACCTCCTTCGCAAGCCCCTCGAAGTCCCACTCCTCGGGGTTCTGGGCCTCGGGGCAGAACCGGTCCAGCAGCATGTACGCGTACTGCTCGACCGCGGCGAGGACCATCTCGTGGACCTTCGTCCCTTCGAGCACACGCCGCCGCAGGTCGTAGATCGTCTGGCGCTGCTGGTTCATCACATTGTCGTATTCGAGCAGGTTCTTGCGGATCTCGAAGTTGCGGGCCTCGACACGCTTCTGGGCGCCCTCGATCGCCTTCGTGACCCAGCGGTGCACGATGGGCTCGTCCTCCGGGACGTTCAGGCGCTCCATGATGTTCTTGATGGTGTCCCCGCCGAAGATGCGCATCAACTCGTCTTCCAGGGACAGGTAGAAGCGCGACGACCCCGGGTCGCCCTGGCGGCCGGACCGCCCGCGCAACTGGTTGTCCACGCGGCGGGACTCGTGGCGCTCGGTCCCGATGACGCGCAGGCCGCCCGCGGCCAGGACCTCCTCGCGCTCGGCGGCGCACTGCTCGCGGAACTTCTCGACGAGCTCCCGGTACTTGTCGCTGTCGGTCGTCTCGCACAGTGAGCGGGCCAGGGCCTCGGGGTTGCCGCCCAGGATGATGTCCGTGCCGCGCCCTGCCATGTTGGTCGAGATCGTGACCGCCCCCTTGCGGCCCGCCTGGGCGATGATCTGGGCCTCCAGGGCGTGGTTCTTCGCATTCAGGACATGGTGCGGAATGTTGCTGCGCTTGAGCAAGCGGCTGACCAGTTCCGACTTCTCGACAGAGGTCGTCCCGACCAGGACGGGCTGGCCGCGCCGGTAACAGTCCTCAATGTCCGCGAGGACCGCCATGAACTTCGCCCGCTCGGTCTTGTACACCTGGTCCTCCTGGTCGTCGCGGATCATGGGACGGTGCGTGGGCACGACCAGGACGTCCAGGTTGTAGATGCGGGCGAACTCCTCGGCCTCCGTGTCCGCAGTGCCGGTCATGCCCGCGAGTTTCTTGTACATTCGGAAGTAGTTCTGGAACGTCACCGTGGCCAGGGTCTGGTTCTCCTCCTCGATCTTGAGACCCTCCTTGGCCTCGACCGCCTGGTGCAGCCCGTCGGACCAGCGCCGGCCCGGCATCTTGCGGCCCGTGAACTCGTCCACGATGACGACCTTGCCGTCCTCCAGGACGTAGTTCACGTCCCGCTTGAACAGGGTATGCGCCTTGAGGGCCTGGTACACGTGGTGGACGAGCTCCACGTTCTCGCCGTCGTACAGGTTCTTGACCCCGAGGCGGCGCTCGACCTTGTCCACGCCCGACTCGGTCAGGGTCACGCTCCTCGCCTTCTCGTCCACGACGTAGTCCTCGTCGCGGCGCAGGACCGGCACGATAGCATTGACCTTGTAGTAGATGTCGGATGACTCCTCGGCCGGGCCGCTGATGATGAGGGGCGTGCGCGCCTCGTCAATCAGGATCGAGTCCACCTCGTCCACGATGGCGTAGTGGAAGCACTTGCGCTGACCCTCGACCGTCCCGAAGTCGTAGTACCGGTGCACCATGTCACCGAGCGAGAACTTCATGTTGTCGCGCAGGTAATCGAAGCCGAACTCGTTGTTGGTTCCATAGGTGATGTCACAGGCGTAGGCTTCCTGGCGCTCGCGGTCGTTCAGCCCGTGCACGATCACACCCACGGTCATCCCGAGCGCCCGGTAGATCGGCCCCATCCACTCGGCGTCCCGGCGGGCGAGGTAGTCGTTGACCGTCACGAGGTGCACGCCCATCCCGCGCTCCGGGTTCGCGGGGTCCGGCGCGAGGGCATTCAGGTACAGCGGCAGGGTGGCCACGAGGGTCTTGCCCTCCCCGGTCTTCATCTCGGCGATCATGCCGCGGTGCAGCCCGATGCCGCCCATCAACTGGACATCGAAGTGGCGCATCCCCGTGGTGCGCCGCGACGCCTCGCGGACCGCAGCGAAGGCCTCGGGCAGGATCGCCTCGAGAGTCTCCCCGGCGACCAGGCGGCGGCGGAAGGTGGCGGTCAGACCGCGCAGGTCGTCCTCGGACAGGGACTGCATCCGGCGTTCGAGGTCGTTGATCGCGGCGATGATCGGGCGCATCCGCTTCAGGGTGCGCTCGTTCTTCGTGCCCAGGATCTTCTTGAGGATGTTCATCGTGCGAACTCTCCGTGCCTCCCGTCCGGACCCGTGGAGGGGAATTGAACTTTACCATAATCACCCGCGGGTCGTTCCGCCAGGTCCGGTTGGAGCGCGGACCGAGATCCGCCGAGGACGGTCCCCCTTGGGGAGGCCAGCGCCTGCTCGCGTGGGGCCGCGCAAGCGGGCGTTGTCCGCGTGATGACAAGGCTGCGTTCGCCCCCAGCAGTCCGAAGGCGCGCCGCCCGCGTTCCCTCGCCCGTTCCTGTGGACCACCACACCGCGCACACGCACTCCGCGTACCTGACCTCCCCCTTTCCCGAGGTCCTGGCCGTGTCCGTGGACCACTTCGGGGGCGGCCTGTCGAGCGGGGTCTTCGCGAATGTCCTCGTGAACCAGCGCCTGTGGAACCTCCCGGAAGT
>JBBIPO010000033.1:0-26585 GCA_037442805.1 Deltaproteobacteria bacterium | reverse complement strand
CGGGGCCCCTGCTGCGGCCGGGTCGCAATCCGCGCTTACAGCGCGGATTGCTCTCGGTTCTTGCGCGTTGACACCCTTCGCGTCCGGCGATAGAGTCCAGGTCGGCCGGCCGGGAAAGGCGAGGGAATGGACGGAGTCGGGACCTACCTGGCATCGGGGCGCGAGCGAGCCGGGATGAGCCTCGAAGACGTGGCCGCGGTCACCCGGATCCCCTTGCGGAGCCTGCGCGCGCTGGAAGAGGACCGCCTGGAGGACCTCCCGGCGCCGGCCTACGTCCGTGGCTTCGTGATCTCGTACTGTCGTGCCGTGCGAATGGACCCGGACCCCGCGCTCGCGGCCCTGGCGGACCACTGGCGGACACGACGCCCCTCTGGCCGAGACCGCAACGACGGCCGCGCGTTCGGAACTGGCACGGACGCGGCCTGCGACATCGTGCTGGACCGGGGCCGGGGTCCCTCGGTCAACTGGACGTACCTCGCGCTCGTCATCGTCTTCATGGTCGGGATCCTGGTCGCCATCCTGACCGTCGGGACCGGGGCCGGCCTCGAGAACGTGTCGCGCGTCATGGATGTCCCCAAGGTCGAGCGGGTGGACCCGGTCCCCCATGGATGAGCATCTCGTCCCGGGTCTTGTCCTGGACCGGGTCGCGTACGGCGAGCGGGACCTCGTCCTGACGCTCCTGACGCGGGGCCAGGGCGTGGTCTCGGCCCTGGCCCGCTCGGCGCGCGGCAGCCGGCGACGCTTCGGGGGCGGACTCGACCTGTTCGTGGTGTTCCAGGTCCGTCTGCGCCTGCGCCCCCCGCCCCGCCTGTCGGCCCTTCTCGGCGCGGACCCCATCCGCCAGTTCCCGGGCCTCCTCGAGGACCTCTCGCGCCTGGAGGCGGGCCAGGCCATGCTCGTCGTGGCGCGCGACCTCCTGAAGGACGCGCCCGCCCCTGAGCGGGTCTTCGATGCCGTCGTCGGCCAGCTCGACCGACTCGAGCGGATGCCGCCGGAATCGTCGTACATCCCTCTGATGGACCTGTGTCTGGGGCTGCTCGCCGAGCTCGGGCACGTCCCGATCGGAACCCGGTGTCCGGCATGCGGGTGCCCTCTGGACCGTGGGGGCGTCCTGCTGGACGGGGGGAGCGTCGTGTGCGCCGAGTGTGGCCGTGGACTCGCGGGACTCGAGGTCCCGCCGGCCGTGTTCGGACGGGACCCACCGGCTCGGGCCGAGGCCCTCGCCTTCCTCACGCGCCTGATGAGCGAGGCCCTGGGCCGTCCCTATCGGATCCCGCTGCGCCCGGAGTGACGCCCCACCGGGCGGCAAATCCGGAGCAGCAGGACCACGAAGATCATCACGACGAGCCAGGCTCGGTTCGCGCGACCTGGTCGGATGGCTGCCGAGCACCCACCGCCCCCGCCCGCCGCTCCGGACTCGCAGTCCCCCTCGTCGGTCTCCCCGTCGCAGTCGTTGTCGAGCCCGTCGTTGCACCGTTCCGGGTCCGGAAGGCCCGGGACCGCGCCGCAGATCACGGACAGGGAGTCCTCGGCGCAGCGAAACTTGCCCACGGACCGGCAGGCCCCGGTCCCGACCACGCAGGTCTCGCCCACGGGGAAGCCCTCGTCCGTCTCCCCGTCGCAATCGTTGTCAAGCCCGTCCCCGCACAACTCCACGGTCGGCGGTCCCGGTTCGACGTCGCACACGGCGCCGCGCCCGTCCGGGGTGCAGGCGCGTTCCCCGGTCCTCGCGCAGGACCCGACCCCCACCGTGCAGGGCGCACCCACGTCGTGGCCTTCGTCCGTGTCGCCGTCGCAGTCGTTGTCGAGCCCGTCGCACAGGGTTTCCTCCGGTTCCCAGGCCGGACCGTAGGGGCAGGTCCAGCCCGCGGTCCCCGCGCACACGGGCTCGGTCCCCGCGCAGACCCCGGACGACAGGCAGGGTCCCGGTGGGAGACCGAGCCCGTCATCCACCAGACCGTTGCAGTCGTCGTCGAGGCCGTTGCAGACCTCGCCCGCATCCGGGTGCACCGCGGGGTCGTGGTCCTCGCAATCCCCCTGGTCCTCGGCCCACCCGTCCCCATCCCCGTCGCAGGCGGGGTTGGCCTCGCCGGGGCTTCCGAGATTGCCGGAGGCGTCGTAGGCGTCGCGACCGTAACACCAGGCGACCTCGCCCTCCGTGGACTCGAGCGAGAACGAGGCCCCGGGCTTCACCGGGAGAGACTCCGGACCGTACGCGAACACGTCCACCAGTTGGCCATTCTTGAGGACCAGCATGATGTCACTGGTCGTGTCGAGCCAGAAGTCTCCGCCGTACGCGTAGTCCACGCGGCCCTTCGGCAACGCCCCGGTGTCCGAAAACGGCGCGAGGACCAGGAGGTCGTCCGGTCCCGCGACCAGGGGCTGCGAGGGGCTCACGACGTGGAACCCCCCCCGGACCGTGGCCAGCACGATCCCCTGGAGGTTGAACGGGTCGCCCTTGGGATTGCGGACCTCGATCCACTGCCCGGCCTGCGCCGTGGTCCCGACCGGGGCGACCATGACCTCCGTCACGACCAGACGCTGCCAGACGCCCGGGTCGAGTTCGTACCCGGCGGCCAAGGCCGACCAGAGCGTCATGGCAAGGCAGACCGGCCATTTCATGTCCACATCCTATCGGGTTGGTGACCCCTGGCGCAAGGTCGTTTGACTTCGCCAGGGTTTGCCCCTAGCATCCTTCCGCCTGACGGAGGGCCCGGTGCGACGCGGAGGAGGCAGGATAGGCCCGCTGGCGGCCGTGCTCGCGGCCGCGATCCCCCTCGTGGCCCGGGCCGAGGGGTCCGCGCCCACCGCGTGGTCCGACACCGACATCCGCATCACGCCCCTCGTGACCTTGAGCAACCACGGTTCTCTGCGCCTTCGGTACAACGTCTTCCACCGGATGGACCTCGGGGCCGGAGGGGCCTCGGGATTCCAGGCGCCGCTGGACACGACCACGAGGAACACGGGCCTCGGGGAATCGTCCTCGGTCATCCAGAGCGGGAACCTGCGCTTCCGATACGAGCCGGCGTTGCGGGTCGGGGAACTCCTGTCGGTGCATGCGCGCGTGGATTTCTTCGACAACCTGGAGTTCGGGGGGAGCCCCGGTTTCGGCGACGTGTCGGCGCCGTTCCCCTTCCTGGCCCGCACGCAGGTCCCGCCGTCCGACGGTCGGACCGGGTTTCGAGATTCCGTTCGGGTCCAGGCCGCCTGGGGGGACCTGCGGCTGTTCCACCGCATCCACTTCTACGGGGGGCGGATGCCCGAGCGTTTCGGGCTCGGCATCGTGCGCAGCGACGGGACGGCGCTGGATTCGGACCACGGGGATCACGTGGACGCCCTGTTCTTTAAGATCCGCCTGCCCGCGGCGGCCTTTCGGATCGGCATGGAGTTCCCGGGCGAGGGGGCGGTCGCGGAATCGCCGTTTCGCGTGGCGCTCGACCCCCACGACCCGGAGCAGTTCGATGACGTGAACCGCTGGGTGTTCGTGTTCGACTCGTCCCCCCTGGAGCCCGACGAGGTCGAGGCCCGTCGCCAGGCCCTCCACGAGGAGCGCCGGCCCGTCGTGGACTGGGGGATGTACCATTCGATCACGCGCCAGGGCTTGTCGTCGGACCGCAATGACCCGGCCCTTGCGAACAAGTTCCCGGACACCTGCGGGGACGTCGCGTCCGGGGTCCCGGCGGTGGACCAGGACCCCGCCTGCTACGCCCTGACCCCGCGCAACGCCTTCTTCTGGACGCCGTCGCTGTGGGGACGCCTCCTTTACCGCCCCCGGGCCGACCTCGCCCTCCGGGTCGAGGCGGAACTCGCCATGGTCTATGGCCGCATCCAGTACACCCAGAGTTTTCTGAACGCCTCGGAGTTCGACACGAAGAAAAGGTTCTTCAGCGTGGGCGCGGCCTTCGAGTTCGAACTGGACGCCGGACCCCACAACGTCCGGCTCTTCAGCGGGGTGGCGTCCGGCGATGGATCGTCGCGGCGCTTCGGCATCCTGGACGGGCACACGATCGCGCAACCGGACGACGCGGCCTGGCGCGACCAGGCCCACAGGGACGCGGCCATCGCGGCCAACACCTTCGTGCGCGCCTTCGCCTTCAACCCGGACTATCGGGTGGATTCGATCCTGTTTCGCGAGGTGATCGGTTCGGTCACCAATGCCTTCTACTTCAAGCCGGCCTATCACCGGGTCCTCTTGCGGTCCGGGTCGCACGTCCTGGGCGGGGGATTGAGCCTGCTCGCCGCGTTCGCGGTGGAGCCGGCCGGGACCCCCGGTGGGAAGAGGCCGCTTGGGGTCGAGGTCGGGGCGGACGTCTTCTACCGGGTCGGGTCCGCCCTGCTGCTACGGGCGGACGGGGCCATGCTGCTCCCGCTGTCGGGGCTGCGCCTGCCCGAGGCCACGCAGTCCGCGCAACCCGCGACGGCCGTGCGCGTGATGATGGCCGTGACCTTCTGACGCGGGGACCTATCCCTTTCCCCCGAACCGAAGGGACCAGGGCATCTTGAGGGACTCCCAGAAGATCGAGCCCGAAAGTTTCGAGACCCCGCGCGAGCGGTCCGGAAAGACGATGGGGATCTCGCGGATGCGGAAGCCCAGGCGCCAGGCCCGCCAGGTCATCTCCATCTGGAAGGCGTACCCCTCGGCGCGGACCGTGTCCAGGGAGATGGCCTCGAGCACGGCGCGGCGGAAGCACTTGAACCCGCCCGTGAGGTCGTGGACCGGGATGCCGAGGACCGCGCGGGCATAGAAGTTCCCGCCGCGGCTCAAGACCTTGCGCTTCAGGCTCCAGTCCTCGGTCGCCCCGCCCGGGGCGTAGCGCGACCCGAGCACCAGGTCCGCATGCTCGACCTCGCGCAAGAAATCGGCCAGGTAGCGTGGCTGGTGCGAGAAGTCGGCATCCATCTGGCAGACCACGGCGTAGCCACGCGCCAGGCAGTCTCGGAAGCCCACGACGTAGGCCGTTCCGAGGCCCTGCTTGCCCTCGCGCTGCAGGAGCCGTACCCGTCCGTCGCGGGCGGCGAGGTCCTCGACCAGGGACCCGGTGCCGTCCGGCGAGGCGTCGTCCACCACGAGGACGTCCATCTCGGGTACGACCGCGTGAATCTCGGCGATGAGAAGAAGGATGTTGTTCGCCTCGTTGTAGGTCGGAATCACGACCACCGAGCGACGGGGCGGGGCCATCGAGGTACTCCGAATCCACGCGACCCAGCAAGCATAGCACGCCTCGGCAACCTGAAGAGGATGGCGTCTCGTGGTCCCCCTTCCGGAAGCGGAATCGCTGCTATACTTGGCCGCGAAAGGAGGTATGACGATGGCCCAGGACATCGAGTTCGCCGCGATCCCGAACACGCAACCCATCGCCTATCCCGCGACCCTTGCCCTGGTCCTCGGGGAGGTCGCGCGCTCCTCGCCCACGCCGAAGGCCCTGCGCGAGTTTCTGAGGATGCGCAACCTGTTCGACAAGGCCGGGTTCCCGCTGCTGACGGCGTTTCTGGACGTGAGAATGGAGGGGGAAAAGGCGACCCTGGGACCGTTCGGCCGGCGCCTGGTCGAGACGGACGAGGAACCCGAGGTCCGCCGCCGGCTCGCCGAACGCCTGGTCGAGCGCAATCCCCTCCTCGCGAAGTACTGCCTGGAGGCCATGGACACGGAGCACGGGGGGAGGTTGCACTCGACGAACGAACTGTACCGGATGATCACGTCGTACGTGTATCCGGGGAAGAAGCCGACCCTGCCGTCGTTCCGCGCGTGGGTCGAGTGGGCCGTGGCGGCGGGGATCCTAAAACTGGTGGGGATCCGGTGGGCCATCGGGGACAACGGGCGCGAGGTGTTGCCGCGTCTGCGCGCCCTGGACGTCGAGGAGTTCCTGGAGGAGGAGGCGTCGGGGACCACGGAGCCGGCCTCGATGCCCGAGGTCGAGCCGGTCGAGTCCCCCGCCCTCGAGGGACCGGCGCACGAGGAGCCCGCCCCCGCCGAGCCCGCCCGGGAACCGCCCGGCACGGAGGTTCCCCCGGCCGAGGTCGCGCCTTTGGTCCTGAAGGACACGGCCCCGGTCTCGAGACCCCGCCCGACCCCCGCCCGCGTGGTGGCGCCGCCGCTTCCGTCTCCGGCGGACCGGGGACTGTTCCGACCGGTGGCTCCGGGTCCCGAAGACCTGGAGGCGGTGCGCGATGCCCTGTGTGCCTGGTACGAGGGGTTTTCGGGGCGACGGCCCCTGTCCGCGGCCGAGGTCGGTCTGGACCCGGCGGGCAAGGCGCCGGCTTTGTGGCCCGAGGCCGCCTACGCGGCCCTTCTGTGGGCCCGAGGGATTCCGCCCGCGGACATCCGCGCCGTCGTGGCCGCGTTCCGGGAGGCCGCGGTCCTGCCGGCCCTCGCGCGCGGTCGGGTCCCGCTCGATGCCCTCCGGGCCCTGATGGGGCGCGAGCCGCGCCCCGAGGTCGTGGCGGCGTGCGAGGCCGTGGTCCACCTGCCGAGGATGTTCGAGCCGCTCGACGACCTGGCCTCCACGCT
Source organism: Deltaproteobacteria bacterium (assembly GCA_037442805.1). GTDB lineage: Bacteria > Myxococcota_A > UBA9042 > DTJE01 > DTJE01 > DYKK01. The sequence continues at coordinate 20,077 of JBBIPO010000033.1, read as the reverse complement.
CAAGGCCGAGGACGCGCGGGAGGTCCTGTGGGGCCTGTGGCGCCGTCTGTACGAGCCGGTCGCCCCTCTGGCCCCGTTCGTGTTCGCGCGGTTCTTGTGGGAAGGAGGGCGGCTGCGCAAGAGCGCCACGGAGGCCGCGTTCGTTCCGTGGTTCCGCGTGCGCGAGAACGCCTTCCGGATCGGGTTCTGCGACCGCCTGTACGCCTCGGGATTCGGCGACCTGGTCGAGGCGGCCGTCACGCTCGGGGCGCGCTTTGGGGCCCCTGTTTTCGAGGGGCCGCTGCTCCAGGTGGCCGAGGGATTTGGCTGCGAGTTCCGCTGTCGCCGGGCCGGGGTCTGCCCGCTGCCCGCCTGCCGGGAGAAGGGCGAGGTCGCGGCGGGGGCGTGACACGGATGGCGATCCGGGACTTCCCGCGCTGCTCACCGCGAATCTGAACTAGAATGACGGTCCAGGCGCGCGGTCCGCGCGACGAGGAGGATGCTTCGATGGTCAACCTGATTCCGATGGCCGGCGCGGGCGAGAGGTTCGCGCGGGAGGGCTACGTCCTTCCCAAGCCGCTCATCCCGGTGTCGGGCTTGCCCATGGTGGTCCAGGCGGCCCGCGCCCTCCCGGAGGCGGACCGGTGGGTGTTCGTGTGTCTGGCGAGTCATCTGCGGGACCACCACCTGGACCGGGTCCTGGGCGAACACTTCCCCGGGTCTACGATCCTGCCGCTCGACCGCATGACCGAGGGCCAGGCGTGCACGTGCCTCCTCGCGGAAGGCGTCGTGGACCCCGCCGAGCCCCTGTGCATCGGGGCGTGCGACAACGGGATGTTGTGGGACCGCGAGCGCCTTGCGCGGCTGTGGGCCGACCCGGGCGTGGACGCGCTCCTCTTTACGTTCCGCAACAACGTGACCGTGGCCCGCAACCCCACGGCGTACGGGTGGGTTCGCGTGGACGGGGAGGGGCGGGCCCTGGGCGTCTCGTGCAAGGTCCCGTTGAGCGACACCCCCCTGCGGGACCACGCCATCGTGGGGACGTTCTGGTTCCGGCAGGCCAGGATTTTCTTCGATGGCGTGCGGGAGCAGATGGCGCGCAACCTGCGGGTGAACGGGGAGTTCTACGCGGACGTCACGATGGACGTCCTGATCCAGCGCGGACTCGACGTCCGGGTCTTCGAGGTGGACCACTACATCGCCTGGGGGACCCCGGACGACTTGAGGGCGTACCAGTACTGGGAGTCCTGTTTCCGGCGGCTCTGGCGGCTCGGGGACCCGGAGCCCGCCCGCGGATGCGACAAGCCGTGATCGCACTCAAGGGGGTGGACGCCGAGACCCGGCGCCAGGTGGGGTGGTTTGTGGTGGCCGGGGTCTGCGCGACCAGCGCGGACGCGCTCGTCTATTTCGCGCTCGCCCACGCCGGGACCCTGGGCCACGACGGTGCGAAGTTTGTGTCGTTCCTGGTCGGGACCGTGGTCGCCTACCTCATCAACAAGTTCCGCACGTTTCGTTCCCCCCGGCGCTCGGTCGCGGAGGCCTTCCGGTTCGTCCTGCTGTACGGGACGGCCCTGGGAGTCAACGTGGGCGTCAACCACGGGGTCCTCGCCCTGTGCCGACTTGCGTGGGCCGGGCGCGTCCCGCCGGAGGGTCCCATGCCGGTCTGGGCCACGGCCCCGGCCTTCCTGGTCGCGACCGCCTGCTCGACCTTGTTGAACTTCTTCGGGCAGAAATACTGGGTCTTTCACGCGAGGTCCGCATGAGATTGTCCGTGGTCGTCCCCTGCTACAACGAGGAGCGGAACATCCCCCTCCTCCTCGACCGCTTCTCGAAAGCCCTGGACCGCGAGGACGTCGAGATGGTCCTCGTGGACAACGGCTCGACCGACCGGACTCCGGAGGTCCTGCGGGAGGTCCTGCCGCGCTACCCCTTCGCCCGATCGGTCCGCGTGGAGGTCAATCAGGGGTATGGGTACGGGGTTCTGTCGGGGCTTTGGGCCGCCCGTGGAGACTTCCTGGCCTGGACCCATGCGGACCTCCAGACCGACCCGGCCGACGCGCTGACGGCCCTGCGCCTCGCGGAGGCCACCCCGGACCCGCGCCGCGTCTTCGTGAAGGGCCGGCGCAAGGGCCGCCCCCTCTTCGCGGTCCTGTTCACGGCCGGGATGAGCGTCTTCGAGACCCTCTACCTCCGGGCGTGGCTGCGGGACATCAACGCCCAGCCGAACCTGTTTCACCGATCGTTCTTCGAGTCGTGGGACGACCCGCCTCACGACTTCTCGCTGGACCTGTTCGCATTCTACATGGCGCGACGCCAGGGCTTGCGGGTCCTCCGGTTCCCGGTGCGCTTTCCCGAGCGGGTCCACGGCCATTCTTCCTGGAACTTCGGACTGAGGTCCCGGTGGAAGTTCATCCGGCGCACGGTGGCTTACAGCGTCGCGCTGAAGCGGCGCCTCGGACAGCCGCCGGGGGGGAAGGGGACGACGGGGTGAATTCCAAGAAGTGGGCAGTCTGGGTGGTGGCCGGTTTCGCGGCCGCCTGCGCCCCAGGAGAGCGGTGGACGGTCGGTGACTGCACGAAGCCGCAATGGGGCGCGCAGCGGCTCCTGGGGCTCACGGCCGGCGAGGTGCTCGGGGATTCCTGGCGGTTGTCCGGGACGGGATTCCTTGCCGGGACGTGCCAGACATTCGTCCTGACGTTTCGGCCCCAGGGATCGGGGCGAGAGGTCCAGGTTCTGGCCACGCCAACCGAGGTGGTCTCGCCGTGCGCCTGTCACTCCCGGAACTTCTGCCTGACGTTTCGCGACCCTGCGACGGCCCGCGACCTGACGCCTGCCGAGGTCCCCGAGGACCTCCTGCGCGCGGTCTGCCTCACGGCCGGCGAGCGGGACCGGGGGGTGCTGCGGGACACCGGGACACGAAACGAGGCGTATCGCTGGGTCCTGGTGGGCCTCGCCGTCCTGGTCCTCGCCGGGACGCTGCGCGCCCTCTGGCGCGAGGTCTTCGCCCCGGGGACGCCGCGAACGGTCGCTTGGGTCCTGGGGTCGCTCGTCTTGCTGGCGGCCGTGCTTCGCCGGGCTCTGTCCGAGTGGGTGTTCCTTCACGAATATTTTCACTTTGGCTCGACCGTCGAAAATCACCTTTACAGCGACTTGCTGGACTTCCACGGCGAGATGGGCCCGGCCCTCTATCGAGTGGCGGAGGCGTTGTTCGGTCTCGGGGAAGATTCGATCTTCGGGACCAACGCCCTTCTGGCGACCCTCACCGTCCCCGTCCTGGCCCTCCTGGACTATTCGCTGTTTCGTTCCTGGCCTCGCGCGCTTGTTTCCGCGGGGATCCTTGCCATCCTGCCGCATCACCTGCGAGTCTCCGCCTCCGAGGACTTCTTCGTGCCGATGGTCCTGTTCGCGGCGTGCGGGCTGGCCGCCGCGGTCCGCTACCTGGAGACGGGGGCGAGGGGGCCGCTCGCGACGTGCGTGGCCGCGTTGTTCCTCGCGATGCAGTCGCGGCCGGAGGGGGCGCTGGTCGTGGGGCTGATCGGGCTCCTCACGCTGGCGCGGCGAGAGTGGCGCGCCCGGCTGGCACGGCCCACCCCGTGGGCGGCGGTGGTGGCCCTGGGCGCGGCCGTCGGGGTCCAGAGGGTCTTTTTCGCATCCGGGGCCGAAAGCCTGGTCAAGGAGATTGACTGGTTCCATCCCCCCTGGCCGCAGTTGTGGCTCGACCCCGACGTGACGCCCCCGCTCCTTGCGGCTCTGGGCGTCGTGGGGCTGGTTGCCGGTGCTCGTTCGCGCGACCTGGTGCCCGTCTGGCTGTTGGTCGCGTTGGAGGTCACGGTCTATTCGGGGCTTATCTTCTATTCCGGGTCCCCCATTTACATCTTGCGGGCCCAGACCGCGACGATTCCGTACGTCGTGCTGCTCGCCGCCGGGGGCGTCGAGGCGCTCCTGGCGACGGCGAAGGGTCATCGGCCCGCCTTCCTGGTCCTCGCGGGCGTGATCGCGTTCGTGCTGGTCGCGGGGACGGCGACCCGCATCCCGTTCATCCAGCGAAAGACACCGGATTCAGAAGTGGCCACCTTCATTGCGGCTACCATTCTAGACCTTCCGGAGGGACCCGGTGTGACGTTGCTCGTCCCCGAAGAGTACGCCCCCTTCCCGAGGGAACTGGTCTGGCGACAGCGCCGGCTCATCCGGATGGTGGGGTTGGAGCGCTGGGCCCGCGGGGAGGAGCCGGGGGTCACCTGCGACCGTCTCCTCTATTTTGAGTACCCCGGATGCTTCCTGGTCCCGAGCCATCTCGTGACTGCCGACGAGGTCAACCCGATCTGCGCGGCGGTCCGACGGGCGTGCCGACTGGAGCCACTGGTCACCAAGGACATCGTCATCCCCCTCGACTACAATCAGGCCCGCTTCGGGGAGCCCCCCGGCTCTCCGCCGCGCCGGCGCGACCGACCCGACGTCATCACGGTCGGGTTCTATCGCGCCGTGGGGCCCGCCGAGGAATCCAGATGACGCTGACGATACGACCGGCGATCATCCGCCATCGGGTCAATCGCGTCGCGGACCTGGACCGCGTGGACCCTTTGCATGGCGCCGAGTGCGACCTTCGTCGCGGCCCGGGTCCCGGCCGTATCTGCCTCGCGCACGACCCGGACGAGGACGGCGACGACCTCGGCGCGTGGCTGGACCGGTTCGTGGCCCTCGGGCTTCGCGGGCCGCTCGTGCTCAACGTGAAGGACGATGGGGTCGAGGAAACGGCCCTCTCGCTGGTTTCCCAGCGGGGAATCGAGGATTTCTTCTTCCTGGATTCCCAGGTCCCGACGCTTGTCCGATGGACCCTGCGCCACGGGGAGCCGCGGTTCGCGGTGCGCCTGTCGCGCTTCGAGCCACCCGAATGGGCGTGCCGGTTTCGGGGCCTCGCGCGGTGGCTGTGGGTGGATTGCTTCGATGGGGAGCCGCTTCCGGCGGAGGTCGTGCGCGACGCGTTGCCGGGGTTTCGCGTGTGCCTCGTGTCGCCGGAACTCCAGGGGGCGCCGCGCGGGGCCATCGCGCGCTTCGCGACCCTCCTTCCCTTGGCGGACGCGGTCTGCACCCGGTACCCGGAGGACTGGGAGCGCCTGCTCGGCCCGGCATGACCCCCCGCGCCCCGACCTACATCGCCGGCGGGGATTCGAGGCGCTGCTCCGGGAGTTCCGGCTTCTCGTCGCCGGGCGGCGGTTTCGCCTCCGCCTCCTCCTTCGTGATAGGCGTGGCCTTGGCGAGGTTGAAGTACTGGCTCTCGGCGTTGAGGAGCGTCACATCCCAGGCCTTGATGTCCTGGAACTCGGGGACGCCCTTGTTGCGCAGGGTCGCGGTCTCGCGGTCGAGATAGGTCTTCAGGCTCGCCGACCGGCCCGCCTGGGTCAGGGCGAAGAAGGGGCGCCCCCGGTTGATGGTCTCGAGGTACGGCCCCAGCTGGCTCGCCTTCATTAGGGGCTTGATCTCGCTCGCGGTGTAGTACGTCTCGCCGCGCCAGGTGATGAGCCAGGCGACCACGTCCTCCTGGCAGACGCGCTTGCCCGTGGTCCCGAAGTAATCCGCAATGAAGCCGAGTCCCATCCTGCGAACGATCGGGGTGTAGGCGTCCTCGACCCATTCCGGGTTCTCGGCGGGGGTGCAGCGCTTGTAATAATCTTCGAAAAGATATTTCTGGCTCCATGAGGGTGACAGCATCGGCATGTAGTCGTTCAGGCACCACAGGAGGAGCCCCACGGACGCCACCCACAGGCCCGCGAGTCCCACCCGGCGAGCCCGCCCCGCGAAGAACATGACGGCGATGGCCACGGCGGCGACCACGAGATACCCGCGCGTGAAGTTTTCGTAATCGAGCGCTTCGGATTGGAGCAACGTCCGGATCAGGGGGTTCGTGAACTCGTAGAAGGTGGATTCCGCCCAGGTCTTCGTGGTTCCGGACCCGACGGGCGCCTCCGGGTCGGTGGGCGGGTGCTCCGGGAGTTGCCGGTCGTACTGGTAGGTGAACATGTTGCGGAAGGCCTGCTGGTCGGTATGGATCCACAGCCCCACCGCGATCAGGATCGCGACCCCGACGAGCGCGACCAGGCGGCCCCCCACGGACCGGTCCCGCAAGAAGTCGTGCAGGTGCAAACCTGCCAGGATCGCGAACGGGGGAAGGGCCGGGAAGATGTAGTGGTGAAACTTCGTCGCCGACATCGTGAATAGAACATATGCGAAAAACGACCAGACGTAGAGAAATAACTTCATCCGATCACGCGGGTCGCCGCCGCGCAGGCGCAGGCGCGTGATCCCCCACACGACCAGGGGCGCGAACGCGATCCACGGCCAGGTCCCGACCGACAACCACTTGATGAAGTGCTCGAAGGTCCCGGTGTCGATCTGGTGCACGCCGGCCCCGAGGCGGTTGAAGTGGTCGTGCACGAAAAACCGCGCGTAGAAGGCGTTGCCGTGCTTCGCGAACATTCCAAGGTACCACGGGAGCATGACCAGGCACAGAAAGAGGGTCCCGCGCAGGATCTCCAGGCGGCGCAGGGCGCGCCATTCCGAGGTCAGCAGGAGGTAGAGGACCAGGATGGCGCCCGGCAGCATGAAGCCGAGCAACCCCTTGCCGAGCGTCGCGAGCCCCAGGAAGACGTACGCGGTCCACAGGGCGAAGCGCCGCATCCAGCGGTCCTTGCCCTCGGGGGTCAGGAGGGTCCTGGCGCGGTGCTCGCGCCGCAAGGGGACGCCGATCAGGACCAGCAAGACCACGGTGGCCGCGCCGTAGATCGCGGCGTGGGCGAGGCCGGTCTTCTGGAAGATCACCCACGCGCGCAACATCGGACTGAGGTTCTCGTAGCCGCCGTCGGGCTCGAGGTCAAGCGCGACCATGACGAACTGGGGCAAGGCCACGACCAGGAACAGCCCGAGCGTCGCCGCGAGCCAACCCCAGAAGGCGCGATTCGAGGGCTCGTGCCGGGGGCCGAAGTAGGCGTTCAGAAAGAAGAGGAGCCCGATGCTCATGGTCCCGACAAAGGGCATGTCCGTGATGGCCTGGCGCGACAGGAAAAACCACAGGGGCGAGGTCAGGAGGACCCCGGCCGCGATCAGCCCCGGCCAGCGCCCGAAGACGCGGGCCATGGTCACGTAGGTGAAGAAGACCCCGAGCGTCCCCAGGATCGCCCACGGCAGGCGGATGGCCCACTCCCCGAGCCCGATCAGTTTCAGGAACAGGATCTCGCCGTACATGATCAGGATGGGCTTGGAAAAGAACCACTCGCCAGTCGCGGGCTCGGTCCCGATCTGCTCCTTGTAGCCCCACCAGGGGGACAGGAGGTCCCCGGTCTCGTGCATGTAGCGGGCGACCTCGCCGTAATGCGTCTCCCAGCAGTCCCACAGCCCGAAGGCCCCGGCGTTGGGGATCAGGACCGCGGCGGCGCCGATCAGGACCAGGGCGCGGACGAGGCCCTCGCGAGGCCGCGGGGGCGCGGCCGGGAGATCCCCGAGGTCGTCGGCCAGGAGGGGCGCGGGTCTCGTATCGGTGGCTCTCGAACCCGTGTCTTCCATTGTCGTCCGCGTCCTTTCACGCCGGAAAACGCCCGAAATCTACTGGCATGGGCGCGATTGGTCAAGGTCGCGGAGGCGGCCGAAACTGTGGTATGATTTTAGGCCCTTCCGGGGCCCGCCGTGGGGAAGTGCCATGGGCCGATTGTTGTCCGGGATCCAGCCGAGCGGGGAGATGCACGTCGGGAACTGGCTCGGCGCCATCCGGAACTGGGTCGCGTTGCAGGACAAGTACCAGGCGTTCTACTGCGTGGTGGACCTGCACGCGATGACCGTCGAGTACGACCCGCCCGTGCTGCGCGAGCGGACGAGGGACCTGGCGGCCGTGCTCCTGGCGTGCGGGATCGACCCGGACCGGAGCACTTTGTTCGTCCAGTCCCACGTCCCGGAACACGCCGAGTTGGCGTGGATGGTTCAGTGCATCACGCCGATGGCCGACCTGCACCGGATGACCCAGTTCAAGGAGAAGTCCGCCCGGCACCAGCACCACATCGTCGCGGGGCTCTTCACGTACCCGGTGCTCCAGGCCGCGGACATCCTGCTCTACAAGGCCGAGGCGGTCCCGGTCGGGGAGGACCAGGTCCAGCACATCGAGTTGACCCGCGAGGTCGCCCGGCGCTTCAACGCCAGATTCGGGCCGACGTTCCCGGAACCCAAGGAGGTCTTGACGAAGACCGCGCGCATCCGGGGGCTGGACGGACAGGCGAAGATGTCGAAATCGCTGAACAATCACATTCCCTTGCTCGCTTCGCCCGAGCGCATCGCAGACCTGCTGCGGCCCGCCTTCACGGACCCGGCCCGCCTGCGCCGGTCGGACCCCGGACATCCGGAGGTCTGCAACATCTTCACGCTGCACCAGGGTTTCACGCCCGCGGAGGAGGTCGCCCGCATTGACCGCGAGTGCCGCGAGGCCGGGATCGGGTGCGTGGAGTGCAAGCGCCTTCTGGCCCGGACCATGGCGGATGCCCTGGCCCCGATCCGCGAGCGGCACGCGGCCCTGACGGCGGACCAGGTGGAAGACGTGCTTGCGGCGGGGGCGGCGCGGGCCCGCGAGGTCGCGCGGGCGACCATGGCAGAGGTCCGCGAACGCGTGGGGATCCTGGCCGCGAGAGAGGCTCGAAACGCCCCATGACGTGGTGGGAGGTCATCGCGCTCGGTGTATTGCAGGGGCTGACCGAGTTCCTGCCCGTCTCGTCCTCGGGCCATCTGTCCCTGCTGGAGCACCTGTTCGGGGTGCGGGAGCCGCAAACCCTTTTCGACCTGTGCCTGCACCTGGGGACCCTGACCGCGGTGGTGTGGTTCTTCCGGCAGGTCGTGGGGGAGGTGGCAGTCGGGAGCGTGGAGTGGGTGGCGACCCGCGCGAGGGGAGGGCCGGCGACGCCCCGTCAGTCGGAGGCCGCGAGGGTCGCGGGGCTCGTCCTGCTCGCGAGCGCGCCGACCGGCGCGATCGGGGTGCTGTGCGGGTCCCGCATGGAGGCGTGGTCGTCCCGGCCGTCCGTGACGGGCGCGCTGTTGGTCGCCAACGGGTGCGTGCTCCTCTCGACCCTCCTGATGCGGACCCGGACCGCGACCCCTTTCGCGGAGTTCCCGGCCTGGAAGGCCCTCCTGGTGGGCGCGGCGCAGGGGGTCGCGATCCTGCGCGGGGTCTCGCGGTCGGGAAGCACCATCGTGGCGGCCTCGCACCTCGGCATGGGGGGCCAGGACGCCGCGCGCTTCTCGTTCTTGCTGTTTGTTCCGGCCGTGGTCGGCGGGCTGGTCCTGGAGGCGCGGCACGGCTGGCCGGAGGCGGGGATCGTGGACCCGGAACAGGCCCTGGTCGGGGGAGTCGTGGCCGCGGTCGTCGGCGTGGCGGCCCTGCGGGTGCTCATGCGCGTCCTGGCCGCGGGACGGCTATACTGGTTCGGGCCGTACTGCATCGCGGTCGGATGCGCGGCCCTGTGGGGGGCGGCATGACGGCACGCAAGAGTCGGAAGCCGATCCGGGGTCTCGCCCGGATCGAGGATGCAATCGAGGCCTTCCGGTTGGGCCGGATGGTCATCATCGTGGACGACGAGGACCGCGAGAACGAGGGCGACCTCTGCATCGCGGCGGAGATGGCCACACCGGTCGCGATCAACGAGATGACCAAGGTCGCGAGCGGCCTCGTGTGCGTGGCCATGCATCCGGAGATGATTGACCGTCTGGGCCTCCCGATGATGGTCTCGCGCAATACCTCGCGGTACGGGACTGCCTTCACGGTCTCCGTGGACGCGCGCGAGGGGACGACGACCGGGATCTCGGCGTACGACCGGGCCCGGACCGTCGAGGCGCTGATCGCAGACGACGCCCAGCCGGACAACCTCGTAGTCCCCGGGCACGTGTTTCCGCTGCGGGCCCAGCCGGGCGGCGTGTTGAAGCGAGCGGGCCAGACCGAGGCGAGCGTGGACCTGGCGCGACTCGCGGGGCTCAAGCCCGCCGCGGTCCTGTGCCAGGTGATGAAGGACGACGGCGCCATGGCGCGGTTGCCGGACCTGCTCGAGATCGGGCGCCAGCACGGTTTCCCGGTGATCACGGTCGCGGACCTCATCTCGTTCCGGATGCGCAAGGAACTGCTCGTCCGGGTCGTGGGCCGCGCACCGGTCACCCTGCCCGTGGGGGACTTCGAGGGCGTGGTCTATGAAGACACACTGTCCGGGGGGGCGCATCTGGCCCTCGTGCGCGGGGAGGTCACGCCCCATCGGCCGGTGCTCGTGCGCGTCCACTCGGAATGCCTGACCGGAGACGTGTTCCATTCCCAGCGGTGCGATTGCGGCCCGCAACTGATGGCCGCCCTCGCGCGCATCGCGGGCGAGGGCGGGGTCCTGCTGTACCTGCGCCAGGAGGGTCGCGGGATCGGGATCCTCAACAAGATCCGGGCCTACGCCCTCCAGGACCAGGGGCTCGACACGGTCGAGGCGAACACGCGGCTCGGCTTTCCAGAGGACATGCGCGACTACGGGATCGGGGCGCAGATCCTGGCGCACCTCGGGGTGCGGCGGATGCGACTCCTGACGAACAACCCCCGCAAGATCGTGGGGCTTTCGGGCTATGGCATCGAGGTGGTCGAGCGCCTGCCCATCGAGATCCCCCCGCGTGGCCAACGCGACCGGTTCTACCTTCAGACCAAGAAGGACAAACTGGGCCACCTGCTGGAGAACGTCTAGGATGGCGTCACGGTGGGAGGACCCCCCACGTCACCGACGCGCCGCCGTGCCGTTCGAGCAGGGCCGCCAGGCGCGCGGTCGCGTCTTGCACCGTGTCGCGCAGCGCATCGGGACCGTAGATGACGGCCAGGACCGCCCGCGTGTTCGCGTTTGTCTTCGTCTCCTGCGAGTCCTTCACGGGCGAGGCGCAGGGGCGGTCCCCTGGCCGCCGCGCGAGGAGCAGAAGGTCGCGCAGGTCCAGCACCTGCCCGGACGGGTTGAACACGTACGATTCGCCCTCGCGGCCCCACCGGACCGCGAAGGCCTCGGCCCCGGCCCGGTCCAAGTCCACCAGGCTGATGGGCAGCAGGGTCTCGAGGGACACGAGATTGGCGCTGTCCACGAGGGCGTTGATCCGCGGAAACCGGCCCTCTGCCGCGGCATGGCACAGGTACTCACTGGCCGGCTTGCCTCGCCCCGTGGGTCTGTAGCGGCCGTGGCGCAGCAGGTCGCGCACGGCCGCCTTGCGCGCGGCCGCCTCGGGGGACCGTTCGGCGGCCGGGCTTCCGGCGACCGCCGCCACGATGTCCCGGGCCAGGGCGGGCGGGCCGTCCCCGTTCACGCATCCTCGGCCCTCGACCCACCCCACGACCACCCCCTCGACCTCGATCACCAGCGGCACCGCCACCGCGCAACCTCCGATTCGCAGCCGGGCCCGATCATCTTCCGTCGCGACGCGGTTGACAACGCCCGCTCCGGTACCGGATAAAGCCGGCATGGAGCAACCCACGCCCCCACGCGAGCCGCCGGATACCTGGGGGCGCCGGACCGCAGGGCTGGTCCTCGCCGGGATCGCGTTCCTGTACCTGTATCCCTTCCCCTACTTCGAACGGTTGAACAGTCCCAACGAGAACGCCCGGCTCTACATGGTCACGGCGGTGGTCGAGCACGGGACCCTGGCCGTGGACCCGGTCCTGGCGTCCGGGCGGCCGTACATCGTGGACCTCGCCCGGCACGACGGGCGCCTGTATTCCATCAAGGCCCCGGGCCCCTCCCTGCTGGGCATCCCGTTCCACTGGGCCGCGACGCGCGTGGCGACCCTGTCCCCGGCGGGTGAGACGCGCCTGTTGCGGCTCGTGGCGTCCACGGTGCCTGCCTTGATCCTGCTCCCGTTCCTGTTCCGGTTCCTGCGCCGGGTCAGCCCCGACGCGGGCCTGCGGCTCCTCGTCTTGGTCGGGCTCGCGGTCGGCTCCATGTACTTCACGCACGCGATGCTGCTGGCCGGGCACGAGACCGCGGCCGTGGGCCTGTGCGGTGGTTTCCTGTGTGCCCACGCGAACCGCCGTCGGGCCGTGGATTCGCCGGCCCTCCTGACCGCCGCCGGGTTCCTGTGCGCGTTCGGGGTGGCGAGCGAGTATCAGGCATTCCTGGCCGGGGCCGCCGTGGGCCTGTACGCCCTGACCTCCGCGAAGCGCAAGCGCCACGCCGCCTGGGTCGTGGTGGGGGCCATGCCGCCGGCGGTGCTGACCGCGCTCGTGCACCAGGCCTGCTACGGCTCCCCCTTCCGGACGGGCCACCACTTCCCCGCGGAGACGGCGTTCCAGCAGTATCAGACCTGCGGGTGGCGAGGGCTCTTTTGCTTCTCGTGGTCGGGGGTTTCCGGGACCTTCCTGTCGCCCGCCAACGGGCTCTTCTTCTACGCGCCCTGGCTTGCGTTCGCCTTGCCGGGATTCGCGTCCCTGTTTGCGCGGCGGGACCTGCGCGCGGAGGCGTGGTGTCTGGCGGTCGTCGTCCTGTCCTACTTCGTCACGATCGCCGGGATGTATGCCTGGAAGGGGGGATGGTCCGTGGGGCCGCGTTACCTGGGCGCGACCATGCCGTTCCTGGCGGTCGCGGCCCTGGCCGGACTGGAAGCCTTTCACCGCCGCTGGCCGGGCATCCTGTGGGTCTTCCTGCCCGCGTGGCTGGTCGGGGTCACGGTGTACGGCCTGTCGTCCGCGGCCTTCCCCCACTTTCCCGAGGACCTGCGCAACCCCTTCTTCGAGTTCCTGATGCCCCTGCTGCGCCAGGGGCTCGTTCCCCGAAACCTCGGGTCCGATCTCGGCCTGCCCGCGGCGTGGAGCGCCGCGCCGTACCTCGCGGTTCTGTGGGCGGTCGAGGCCGCGGGCCTGTGGGCCGTTCTTGCGCGCCTGTCCCCGTGGCGCGCGGTCCTGCGGGGGCTCGGGACCGCGGTCCTCGCCGTGGGGCTGCTGATCGCGATGTCGCGGGTCGCCTCGTCGCCCCCCGGCGTGATCCAGCGGGACCTCGGTTTGGCCGGGCGCGTGTGGGAACCTCCCCCAAAGAGGCAGTGACGGGTGGGCGGTGCGCGGACATGGGCCGGGGCCATCCTGGTCGCCGGGGCCTTCGGCCTCTCGTGGTGGTGGCCCCCAGCCTCCGGAAGCGACGCCCTGGACTTCCGCTATTTCGAGTTCCTGTTCGAGGCGTTCCGCGCCGAGGTCCTGGTCCACGGCGAGTTCCCCTCGTGGAACCCGTACGCCTGCGGTGGCTATCCCCTGCACGCGAACCCCCAGACCCCCTTCCTGTCCCCGCTCGCGTGGCCGGCCCTCGCCATCGGGGCCGTGCCCGGGTTGAAACTCTTCGCGTTGGCCCACCTCGTCATCGCCGTGCTCGGGGCGGTGAGGCTGGGCCGCGAACTGGGCGTGAGCGGCGCGGCGTCCTGGCTGCTCGCGGCCGTCTTCGCGGGGAGCGCCCGGTTCGCCTGGGTCTTGCAGGGCGGGCAGTTCGCGATGCTCACGTACGCCTTCCTGCCGTGGCTCCTGGCCCTGTCCCTGCGCGCCCAGACCGACCTGTGGGTTGCGGCGTGGGCCGGCGTCGTGCTCGCGTTCATGGTTTTGGAAGGCGGGACGTCAGGGGTCCCCCTCGGGGTGCTCCTCGTGGCGGCGCTGTCCGTCGCGGCGTTCCTGGGGCGCCGCCTCGACCCCCGTCCCCTCGCCGCGCTGGGTATCACCCTGGCCGTCGGGTTCCTGCTGTCCCTGCCCAAGACGTGGCCGGTGCTCGCCTACCTCGCGGACCACCCGCGGACCGTGGCCCTCGAGGACGACGCCCTGTCCCTGGCCCAGGTCGCCCGGATGTTTTTGCACCGGCGGGCCGCGCCTTTCATGATTGACACCGCCACCGAACCCGCGCTCGCGGGGCTCCACTACCGCTGGTGGGGCGAATACGGGGCATACGTCGGACCGCTGGTCCCGGCCCTCGCGGCCGTGGGTCTCGCGTTCCGTTTTCGCAAGGCCGTGCTCTGGCTGGCCCTGGCCGCTGCGTTCTTCCTGGTCCTGCTCGGGCAGCACGGACCCGGATGGCCCTACGAGTGGCTCCGCCGCCTCCCCGTCTATCGCGACCTACGGGTCCCCTCGCGGGCGAGCATCCTCGTGGTCCTGATGCTCGCCGTCCTTGCGGCCCACGGGCTCGACGAGATGCGCGCCCGCGCGCGGGTCCTCCCGGACCGCCTGCGGGCCCTGCGCGCCGTCCCGTGGGTCGTGGTCACCCTGATCGCCGCGGACTTCGCTGCGTTCTCGAACCAGGTCCTCGCGACCATCGGCCAGCGTCCCCCGGCGGCCGAGCCGTTGCGGGACGGCTTCCTGACCGCGGTCGGCCCGGCGGGCACGGACCTCGCGGGGGCCGCGTGCCGCGGCCTCGCCTCGCTCGATTGCTATGACCCCCTGTTCGAGCGCACGGGCTACCGGAGCCCGGTCCATGCCCGCCTGGCCCGGATGCGCCAGGTTGTCGAGGCCCCCTCTCGCGCGCGCGTGACCCTCATTGACTGGACCCCGAATCGCATCGAGTTCCTGGCCGAGTCGCCCCGCGAGACGACCATCCTCGTGCGCCAGAATCACGACCGGGGGTGGACCGGCGATGCGGGCGAGGTCGTGGACGACCGGGGGGTTCTCGCGGTCCGCCTTCCCGCGGGCGCGCACGTCGTGACCTTGCGCCACCACCCCCCGGGCCTCGCCTGGGGCGTTGCCGTGGCCGCGATCACGGGTCTCGTGCTCGCGGCGCTGCGGTGGCGACCGTGGCGGCTCCAGCGGCGGAGTCCCCCGGAATGAGATGGTCGCGTTGGCTGCTCGAAAGTCCCGTCGAACGCTGCGAGTCTTCAGGTTCTGAACGGGTCGCGGTCCGGTCTCAGCCTCCACCCGACCGGAAGCCGCTCGACGGCGCCCGCGGCCTTCCGCGCGTCGTGCCTCGCGCGGGCCGCGGCGAAGGTCCCGTCGTCCAGCAGGACGACCCCATGGTCCAGGGCCTCGAGCAAGGTCAGGTGGCCTTCGGACTCCATGACCCGGATCTCGTCCAGGGAATAGGGAAACACGTCCACGCCGCACGGCGCGAGCCGGCCGAATGCCCCGAGCCTGTCCAGGAATCGCTCCTCGTCCGTCCGGCGCAGCCCGACCAGGACGTCGTAGTCGCTGCCGCGACCGAAGTCGCCCCTAGCCATCGATCCGAAGACAACGACGAAGGCCACCGCGTCACCGTGGCGGTCGAGCAAGGCCTCAACGAAGGACCGCAGCCGCTCAAGATGAGGGCGATCCGAGATGGCGCCCCACGAAATCAAGGACCTCCTCCATGTCCCGGATGGCCTGCGTCGCTTCTGCCTCCCGGTACTGTTCAATCGGCGCCCCGGTCGGAAAGGCGTCCACGTACCGGGGGGGAATGTAGTGCTTGTTCGGTCTGGAACAGGCATCCCGGACGGCCTCGGGAACGTGCGTTTCCTCGGGGAGCGAACCGAGGAGGCTGCCAAGGTCGTGTCTCCATGCGGCGATCAGATGCTGGTCCAGCAGGCCCTTCAACGCCTTCTCGGCTGCTTGATGGCACACGAAGGCGCACCACGCGAAGTGTCCGCTCCCCAGCAGGAATCGAGCGACCTTGGCCTCTCCCTGCGCCTGGGTCCACCAGTCTCGGGCCCGGTTCATGGCTCGATCCTAGCGCGCGAATCAGGCCGTTCAATCAACGACCGGTCGCCCCGGCCGGCGGCCCGGCGACGGGGGTCTGGAGTCCCGCGCGGACGGTCTCGATGACGTGGTCCACCTCGTCGTCGCGCAGGCCGGGATAGAGGGGGAGGGTCACGGTGCGACGGCCGATGCGCAGGGCGTTTGGGAAGGCCTCGGGGGCGTGTCCCAGGCGCTCGCGGAAGTAGGTCAGGGTGTGGACGGCGCGGTAGTTCACGGCGCAGCCCACCCCGTGCTCGCCCAGGTAGGCGAGGAGCGCGTCCCGGCGGTCCTCGTCCACCCAGATCGTGAAGAGATGTCGAGCGCTCGTGCACCCCTCCGGCACGCGGGGGAAGTCCACGCCCGGCATCCGCGAGAACGCGGCCTCGTAGCGCCGGCAGATCGCCTCGCGCCGCGCCAGGTTGGCCGCGAGGCGCGGCAACTGCGGTAGCAAGAGCGCGGCCTGGATGTCCGCGAGGTTGTACTTGTACCCGAGCGCGACCATGTCCCAGTGGACGTAGGTCCGCGCGTGATACCGGTCCGCAGCCCCCTTGGACATCCCGTGCAGGCGCAGGGTGCGCACGCGCTCCGCGAGGTCGGCGCTCCGCGTGGCCACGGCCCCGCCTTCCCCGCAGGTGAGGTTCTTGGTCGCGTAGAACGAGAAGCACGCGATGTCGCCCACCTGCCCGGGGTGCGCGCCGTCCCGCACCCCCTCCACGCAGTGGGCCGAGTCCTCGATGAGGGCAAGCCCGTACCGATTCGCGACCGCCCGCAGACCCCGCATGTCCGCCATGGCCCCGTAGAGGTGCACGGGGATCACGGCCCTCGTGCGCGGGGTGACATGGGCCTGGACCGCCTCGGGCGTCAGGAGCCCCGTCAGCGGGTCCACGTCCGCGAGCACCGGCGTGGCCCCCACCCACCACACCGGGTTGATGGTCGCGATGAAGGTCATGGCCGGGACGATGACCTCGTCCCCGGGGCCGATGCCGAGCGCCACGAGCGACAGGTGGAGCGCGGCAGTGCACGACGACACGCCCACCGCGTGCTCGACCCCCAACAGCCGCGCGAACTCCGCCTCAAACCGCGCGGTCTTGCCCGCGGTGGTCAGGAAGAGCGAACGCAGCGTGTCCGTGACCTCCGCGACCTCGGCGTCCCCGAGGCCATGCCGATAGAACTCAACTTTCATGGTCACAGGATCCTGCCGTCCAGGTTGAGCGCCTTGAACAGCCGCTCCGCGTCGAGCAGCATCTTGTAGTAGCGCAGCGTGTACCAGTGCGGGTCATCCGGGACCAGGTGGCCGGACTTCAGGGCCTCGACGACCTCGACCACCCCGTCGCGCACCGTCCGGCTCGCCCGGAACCCGAAGCGCTCCCGGAACTTCCCGAACCGCACGCGGTAGTCGCGGCGCTCCGGGTCTTCCTTGAGGATGTCCACGGTCGTGTCCGGCAGCACGGCTTTGACCTGGTAGGCGATGGTGATGATCCGGTAGTTCATCTCGTCGTCGCCCGCGTTGAAGACCTCGCCGGCCACGGCCTCGCGCGGGGCGCGCAGGACCTCGCGGAAGGCCCTCGACACGTCCGCGACGTGGAGGAGCGGCCTCCAGTGGTTCCCCGTGCCCATGACGTACACGCGGCCCTGCGTGAAGGCGTGCAGGGTCATCAGGTTCACGACCAGATCGAAGCGCATGCGCGGTGACACCCCGAACAGGGTGGGGTTGCGCAGGATCGTGAAGCACGTGTCCGGGTGGGTGGCGGCGAGTTCCAGGATGTCCCGCTCCGCGTCGCGCTTGGCCTCCGCGTAGCGGGACAGCGGGCGCGTGGGGGACGTCTCGTCCAGCCAGTCGTCGCCGTGCCCGTACACCGAGCACGACGACGACAGGATGTAGCGGGGGACCCCGGCCTCGGCCGCGGCCCGGGCCACGCGGACGGTGCCGCGGTGGACGATGTCGCTCGTCAGGGCCGGGTCCAGGTCGCAGGTCGGGTCGTTGGACAGGCCAGCGAGGTCCATGACCGCGTCCATGCCCGCGAGGTCCGACGGCTCGATGCGCCGGATGTCGCCCGTGCGGCACGTGACGCCGGGCATCGCCGGAAGTCCGAAATCGCCGAAGAAGAAGCGGTCGAAGACCACGACCTCGTGGCCGTCCGAGACCAGTTGCGGCACCAGCGTGGTCCCGACGTATCCCGCTCCGCCCGTCACGAAGACCCGCGCCATCGTCTTGCCCCCTTTCCGTCGCGAGCCACCCTCAATACATCTTCCCGCCGTCCCCGCGACCGGACTCGGGCCTGACCCAGTAGGACTCGAGCCCCGGGTCCGGGCGGCGCGCGAGCGGGTCCCGGCGGAGCAGGCGCCGGGCCAGGCTCAGCGGCGTCACCAGCGCCAAGAATATCAGAGACAGGAGGAGCGCGGTATGGAACCGCCCCAGGGCCCGTGCGAGGCGCATCCAGGCGTTGTAGAGACGCCGCGCGAGGCGCGGCCTCGCGGCGAGGAAAGGGTCACGCGCGGGCGGCAGGGGGTCTGGCACCCGGTCGGGCCGGAAGACCAGGTAGGACCCGATGACCAGGGCGTCCATGTCGCTTCGCAAGAACGTGCGGCACGCGTCGGCCGCCGTGCAGCAGATGGGTTCGCCGCGCAGGTTGAGGCTCGTGTTCAGGAGCACGGGGCAGCCGGTCTCGCGCTCGAAGGCGCAAAGGAGCGCGTGGAAATCGGGGTGTTCGTCGCGGGACACGGTCTGGACCCGTGCGGAGCCGTCCACGTGCGTGACCGCCGGGATCTCCGAGCGAATGACTTCCAGGCGAGCGAGTCCGGTGCGGCTCGCATCTTCCGGGGAGAGGTCGCGCATCCGGGCCGGGGCGACCGCCGCCGTGAACAGCATGTAAGGGCTCTCGCGGTCCAGGGCGAACCAGTCCGGGGCCCGCTCCGCGAGGACCGCGGGGGCGAAGGGGCGGAACGACTCGCGGAACTTGACCTTGAGGTTCACGCGGCGCTGCATGTCCGGGCGGCGGGGGTCCGCGAGGATGCTCCGGTTTCCGAGCGCGCGCGGCCCGAACTCCATCGGACCGCGGGCCACGCCGACGACCCGGCCCTCGGCGAGGAGGCGCGCGACCTCGTCGTGCAGGGCCTCCGGGTCGAGGCGGCGGCCGGACAGCCCGTATCGGGACAGGGCCTCGACGGCCTCGTCGTCGGGGAGGTCGGGTCCCAGGAGGGCCTGGCGCATCCCGTCCGGTCGGGGCGGGGTGCGCGGGCGACCCAGATGACGATGCCACGCCAGGAGGGCCGCGCCCACGGCCCCTCCCGCGTCCGAGGCCGCCGGCTGGACCCACACGCGCTCGAACGGCCCCTCCCGCAAGATGCGCCCGTTCGCCACGCAGTTGAGGGCCACGCCCCCGGCCAGGCACAGGTTCCGCAGGCCCGTCAGGCGCCCGGCGTGACGCACGACCCGCAGGACCGCCTCCTCGGTCACCTCCTGGATGGAGCGCGCGATGTCCATGTGGATCGGCTCGATCGGGCCCTCCGGGGCGCGGGGCCGGCAGCCGAACAGTTGCGCGAACCGCTCCCCCACCGTGGTCTCCCCGGCCAGGTACTCGAAGCGGTCCACGTGCAGCCGGAAGGAGCCGTCCTCGCGCAGGTCCAGCAGTTCCGACAGGATCAGGTCCCGGAAGCGGGGTTCCCCGTAAGGCGCAAGACCCATCACCTTGTACTCGCCCGAGTTGACCCGGAACCCGAGAAACTGGGTGAAGGCCGAGTAGAGGAGCCCCAGGGAATGGGGGAAGCGAATCGCCCACAGCGACGTGACGGCCGACCCCTCGCCCCGCCCCACGGTCGTCGTGTCCCACTCGCCGACCCCGTCCAGCGTGACGACCGCGGCCTCCTCGAAGGGGCTCGGGAAGAAGGCGCTCGCCGCGTGGGCCTCGTGGTGCGAACAGAAGACGACGGGTCCCCGCCAGCCGAGGTGACGTTCCAGCAGGGCGTCCACCCGCAGGCGTTCCGCGAGCCACCCCGGCAGGGCCCGCACGAAGGTCGGAAGCCCGCGCGGGGCCACGCACAGGAAGGTCTCGAGCACCCGGTCGAGTTTCAGGAGGGGCTTCTCGTAGAAGGCCACCAGGTCCACGTGACGGTCCCCCCCCGCGCGCAGGCAGAACCGCGCGGCCTGAATCGGGAACGACGGGTCGTGCTTGACGCGGGAGAAGCGCTCCTCCTGGGCGGCGGCCAGCACGACCCCGTCTCGCACCAGACAGGCCGCGGCGTCGTGGTAGCCGAACGAGAGACCGAGGATGTCCACGTGCCCGCTCCTTGCCCCGCCGCAAGGTAGCGACCCCCGGCACCGCCTGTCAATGGGGAGACCAGATGGAGCCATCCGCGCTGTAGGCGCGGATTGCGACCCGGCCGCAGCGCGGCCGGCGTGGGGGG
>JBBIPO010000032.1:0-26713 GCA_037442805.1 Deltaproteobacteria bacterium | reverse complement strand
CTCGCGCTCGCGTCCCCTCGTTGCCAACCCCCTTTCTCTCGACTAGACTTGGGCGACCCTACGTCGAGGAGGGGCTCGATGGTCGAGCAGGTCGTCGCCGGACTCGGATGCCTGACCCCGGCCCAGGCCGTGGCCGAGGCCCACCGCTGCCTGATGTGCCACGACGCGCCGTGCACCGCGGCGTGCCCGGCCCGCGTGGACGTGATGCATTTCATCCGGGCCCTGCGCTTCGACAACCCGCGCCGCGCCCTCGAGGTCATCCGGCGGACGAACGTCCTGGCCGGCATCTGCGGCGCGGTCTGTCCAAAGGAGAGGCTGTGCGAGGGGGCCTGTCTGCGCAATGCCCTGCGCGACCCGATCCGGATCGGCGCGCTCCAGACCTACGCGGCGGCGCATGCGATCCTGCATCCGCGCCGTATCGGGCCAGCGGCATCTCCGCCGCCGCCAGATGCCCCGCGAGTGGCCGTGGTCGGGGCCGGGCCCGCGGGGCTCGCGGCGACCGACGTCCTGGCGCGATGCGGGGCTCGAGTCACCGTCTTCGAGGCCCGCGAGGCCCCGGGCGGGATGCTCGCCTACGGGGTCCCCGAGGGGCGGATGTCTTACTCGTTCGTCCGGGCCGAGGTATCGCCCATCCTGGCCCACCCCGCGGTCGCCTTCCAGCCAGGGCAGGCGTTGGGCCGGGACTTCTCGCTGGACGACCTGTTGTCGCGCGGCTTCCTGGCCGTCTTCATCGGAGTCGGGCTGTGGAAGGCCGCGCGCCTGCCCGGCGTGTCCGGCGTCCCCGGGGTCCTGCACGCCCTGCCCTTCCTGGAGGCCGCGGCCCGGCACGTCCGCTTCGGCGGCCCCGCCCCGGTCGTCGGCACGCGCGCCCTGGTGGTTGGCGGCGGCTCCGTGGCCATGGATTGCGCCGAGGTGGCCAGGCGCCATGGCGCGCGTGACGTGGACGTCGTGTGCCTCGAGAACACGGACGAGATGCCCGCCACCCGCGAGGACATCGAGGCCGGGTGGCGAGCAGGCAACCGCTTCTGGACCCGGCGCCGGGTCACCCGCGTCCAGACATCCCCCACCGGGTCGTTTTCGATTGAAACCATCGGCATCCGATGGAAAGAACCGGGCCGTTTCGTCCCGGACAACGCGGAGGACCTGCCCGGGACCGAGGCGCGTCACGGGGCGGACACCCTGATCGTGGCCATCGGACAGGCCCAGGACGATGGGGTGGCGAGGGCACTCGCGGGTCTGGACCGGGACGCCCGTGGCCTCGTGCTCGTGGACCCCGAGACGCAGGCGACGTCCGTCGCCCGGGTATTCGCCGGCGGGGATTGCGCGGCCGGGTGCGGCCGGACCGTGGTCGCCTCCGTGGCCGAGGGCCGGCGGGCCGGGCTCGCGATCGCGGCCTCCCTTGGCCTCCGGCCCCCCGCCGGACCCTACATCCCCCCGCTGGCGAGGGAGGTGGCCCGATGAAGGCATACGGGATGGACCTGTCCATTGACTTCTGCGGCCTGCGCTTCGAGCACCCGTTCCTGCTCTCCGCGGCGCCGCCGACGGACGACCTCGACATGGTGCGCCGCGCCTTCGAGGCCGGCTGGGCCGGGGCCGTGCTCAAGACCACGTCGGTCGAGGGCACGCCGGTCCCGCTCAAGTACCCGATGATGTCGGCCACCGACCTGGGCCCGCAGCGCGTGGCCTCCCTCGGGAACATTGATTTGATTTCAGAACATCATATTGACGTCGTCGAGCGCCGCGTGGCCACCCTCAAGCGCGAGTTCCCGGACCGCATCGTGGCCGCGAGCATCATGGGCTCGCGCCGGGAAGACTGGGAGACGCTCGTGCGGCGGCTCGAGGCCGCGGGAGCGGACTTCATCGAGTGCTCCTTCTCATGCCCGCAGGGGAGCATGGGCGAGCGGCCGGGCGCGATGCTCGCCCAGAGCGTCGCGGCCACGGAGCGCGTGGCCGGGTGGGTCAAGGGCGCGGCCCGGCGCTGCCCGGTGGTCATCAAGATCACCCCGCAGGTCACGGACATCGTCGAGGTCGCGCAGGCCGTTCTGCGGGGTGGGGCCGACGCGATCTGCGCCTCGAACACGATCCCGTCGCTCCCGGGCCTGGACATCGCCACGCGCACGCCCTGGCCGGGAATTGACGGCCACTCCACGTACTCCGGGCTCTCCGGGCCGGCCATCAAGCCCATCACCTTGCGCACCATCGCGGAGATCGCTCGCGCGGTCCCCCTGCCGATCACGGGCACCGGGGGACCGGTGACCTGGAAGGACGCCGTCGAGTTCCTGATGGTCGGCGCGAGGACCGTGCAGTTCGCGACCGCCGTGATGCACCACGGCTTCGATCTGGTCGAGGACCTGGTGGACGGGCTTGCGTTCTACATGGAGGACGCGGGCATCGAGCACGTCGCGGACCTGGTCGGGGCCGCCCTGCCGCGACTGCGCGGGCACGAGGACCTGCGCGGGGACCTGCGCGTGCGCTCCGCGGTCACGGAGTCCCTGTGCGTGCGCTGCGACCTGTGCCACGTGGTCTGCCGGGACGGGGGCCACGGGGCGATCCAGGTCGGCCCGGAGCGCCTGCCGCGGATTGACGAGGACCGCTGCGTCGGGTGCGCGATGTGCGTTCGCGTGTGCCCCACGTGGGCGCTCTCGCTGACGGTGACAACGCCATGAATCCGGTGCTGATTGACCACGGAATCGTGCTGACCTTCGGCGACCCGGGCCACGTGTTCGACGACGGGGCGGTCCTGATCCGGGACGGGATCGTGGTGGCGGTCGGACCGCGCGATGACGTGCGCTCGCGCCTCGACCCCGGCGAGACCCCGGAGGTCCTCGATGCCCGCGGCGCGGTCGTGACCCCGGGGCTCGTCAATGCCCACATGCACCTGTACTCGACCTTCGCGTGCGGATACGCGCCCGCCCCGTCGCACAACTTCCGCGAGATCCTGGAGAACCTCTGGTGGCGCCTGGACCGCGCCATGACCCTGGACGACGTGCGCGTCTCGGCCCTGGTCCCGGCGGCGCGGTGCCTCCTCGCCGGGGTCACGACCATCGTGGACCACCACGCCTCGTACGGCGCGACTCGCGGGAGCCTCGACGCGGTGGCCGGCGCGGTGCGCTCGCTCGGGCTCCGGGCGTGCCTCGCGTACGAGGTCTCGGACCGCTGGGGTGAAGACGCGGCGACCGAGGCCATCGCCGAGAACGAGTCCTTCCTGGCTGGTCTGCCGGTGCGCGGCGACGTGGACCTCGCGGGCCTGTTCGGGCTGCACGCCTCGTTCACCCTGTCCGACCGGACCCTGAAGCGATGCGTCGAGGCGGCGCGTCGCGCCGGAGCGACCCTCGGACGCGACTCGGCGGGGTTTCACGTCCACTGCGCCGAGGACCTCGCGGACGTCGAGGACGCGCGCGGACGCGGCTTCGCCGGGGCCGTGGACCGCCTCGACGCGGCGGGCCTCCTGGGACCCTGGACCGTTGCGGCTCACTGCATCCACGTCACGGGGGCCGAGGCCGCGACCCTGGCCGAGACCGGCACCCTGGTGGTCACCAACCCCCAGTCCAACATGAACAACGCGGTGGGCGTGGCCGATGTCGAGGGCCTGCTCGAGGCGGGCTGCGTGGTGGGGCTCGGCAGCGACGGGATGACCGCGGACATCCTCGAGGAGGTCCGCGCCGCTATCTTCACGAGGCGCCAGGAGACCCGGGACCCCACGCGCATGTTCGCGCAGGCCGCGCGCGCGATCACGGTGACGAATCCGTACCTCGCGAGTCACCTGTTCGGTCGGACCCTCGGGGTCCTGCGCGAGGACGCGGCCGGGGACGCCGTGGTGTGGGACTACCACCCGCCGACCCCGCTGACCGAGGCCAACGTCGCGGGGCACGTGGTCTTCGGACTGCCCGCGAGTCGCCCACGGACCGTCGTCTGTTCCGGCCGCGTGGTCGTGCGGGACGGAACCCTGCCGAATTTCGACATGGCGACCGTGGCCCGGGAGGGTCGCACCCTCGCGGAGGCCCTGTGGAAGCGGATGTGAAGATTCCGTACAGGAATATCGGACAAGAAATGACGCACATCCCGATCGCATGCAGGTGCGTGACGTGCGGCCGGCCCGTCCCGCTCGACCAGGCCCCCGGGCGACCGTGCGAGGCGTGCGGCCCGCTCCGCGGCACCACGGAGGTGGTGTACGACCTCTCCCGCGTCCGATCAGACTTCGGCCCGCCCGGACGTGGGGTTTTCCGGTTCGCGCCCCTGCTGCCGGTCCCGGACCCCGGTCCGCGCCTGCCCCTGCTCGTGGGGGACACGCCGCTCTACGACGCCCCTCGCCTGGCCCGGCGCCTCGGCGTGGCCCAGGTCCTCGTCAAGGACGATGGTCGCAACCCGTCCGCCTCCCTCAAGGACCGGGCCTCGGCCCTCGCGGTCGCGCACGCCCTGGCCCTCTCATGCCCGGTCATTGCCGCGGCCTCGACCGGCAACGCCGCGTCCTCGCTGGCCCTCCTCGCGGCCTCCGCGGGCCTCAAGGCCGTCCTGTTCGTGCCTGCGGACGCCCCGCCGCCCAAGGTCGCCCAGATGTTGCTCGCGGGCGCGACCGTGGTCCGCGTCCAGGGGACGTACGACCAGGCCTTCGACCTGTGCGCCCTCGCCTGCGAGCGCTTCGGATGGTACTCGCGCAACACGGCCACGAACCCGGTCCTGGCCGAGGGCAAGAAGACCGTGGCCCTGGAAATCGCGGAGTCGTGCGCCTGGGACCCACCGGACTGGGTGGCCGTCGGGGTCGGGGACGGGTGCGTGTTCGCCGCAATCCACAAGGGTTTTCAAGAACTTCTGAACCTGGGCGCGATCCGTCGCGTCCCGCGCCTGCTCGGGGTCCAGGCCGACGGATGCGCCCCGCTCGCGAGGGCGTTCGCGGCGGGCGCCACGATGGCGACGCCCCTCCGGGACCCCGACACCTACGCCGACTCGATCCGCGTCGGGGTGCCCCGGGACCAGGTCAAGGCCCTGCGGGCCGCGCGCGCCTCGGACAGTGCCCTGGTCGCGGTCCCCGACGACCTGATCCGCGAGTCCCAGCGCCTCCTCGCCCGGGAGGCGGGCGTCCTCGCGGAACCGGCCGGTGCCGCGGGATTCGCCGGCCTCCTGCACCTCGCCGCCTCGGGCCACCTGGCCTCCGGGGACCGCGTCGCGCCCATCGTCTCGGGTCACGCGCTCAAGGACGTGGCCGGGGCCATGTCCGCGGTCCCGGAACGCCCGCTTGACATCCCGCCCGACCCTGCGAAGATCGACGTCGTCAGAGACGCGGTCGAAAATATTCTTTCGTAGAAAAGTGTGGAGTAGACATGTCGTTCGTCCATCTCCATGTCCATTCGCACTACAGCCTCCTCGATTCGACGATCCAGATTCCGGCCCTGGCCGACCGGGTCCGCAGCGCGGGGATGACGGCCGTGGCCCTGACCGACAAGGGCAACCTCTTCGGGGCCGTCCAGTTCGCCGGGGCCTGCGCCAAGGCCGGCATCAAGCCGATCCTGGGCTGCGAGGTCCTCCTGAACGACGAACGCACCTCGGACCGCAACGTCCACCTGGTGCTCCTGTGCCGCAACGCCGAGGGGTTTTCCAACCTACGCACCCTGGTCACGCGGTCGCACCTCGAGGGGAACCGCGACGGCCAGCCCACGATCACCCACGACCTCCTGGCGGCGCACGCGGCCGGCCTGACCGCCCTGTCCGCCTGCCTGGGCGGGGAGGTTCCCCAGGCGATCCTCCGCGGGGAGGCCGACGCCGCCCTCGCTGCCGCGCGCTGGTACGACGAGGTCTTCGGGCGCGGCCACTTCTTCCTGGAGCTCGAGGCCAATGACCTCTCCGAGCAGGAGGTCGTCAACGACGCCCTCCTCGACCTGTCGCGCCAGACGGGGATTCCGTGCGTTGCCACCAACAACGCGCACTACCTGGATCGCGACGACGCCGTGGCCCACGCGGTCCTGGCCGCGATCGTGCTGAAGGGGACGCTGAACCAGTCCCAGCGGCGGGACCTGCCTCTGCGGTCCTTCCACCTCGCCCACCCCGACGAGATGGCCCGCCGATTCCGCCACTGTCCGGAGGCCCTCGCCAACACGGTCCGCATCGCGGACGAGGTCGAGGCGGGGATCGTCAAGACGAAGTCCCCCCTGCACTTCCCGGTGTTTCAGACCCCGACTGGACAGGACACCGCCTCGTACCTGGGCGACCTGGCCCGCCGGGGGCTCGACGAGCGCCTGCGCGCGATGAGGGCGCGTGGGGAATCTCCCGACGAGGCCCGGTATCGAGACCGCCTCGAATACGAACTGAAGGCCATCGTCTCGATGGGCTTCGACGCCTACTACTTGATCGTGTGGGACTTCATCCGCTGGGCCCGCTCCCGGGACATCCCGGTGGGACCTGGCCGCGGGTCCGGGGCCGGCTCCCTCGTCGCCTACGCCATCGGGATCACCGACCTCGACCCCCTGCGCTATGACCTCCTGTTCGAACGCTTCCTGAACCCGGAGCGCGTGTCCCCGCCCGACTTCGACGTGGACTTCTGCGAGCGCCGCCGCGACGAGGTCATCGCCTACGTCCGCGAACGCTACGGCCAAGACCGGGTCGGTCAGATCATCACGTTCTCGACACTCGGCGCGAAGGCCGCCGTCCGGGACGTGGTCCGCGTGATGGGGCTGCCGTTCTCGGAGGGGGACCGGATCTCCAAATTGATCCCGCGCCAGCCCGACATGACGCTCGAAAAGGCCGCCGCCCAGGAACCCCGCCTCGCGGAACTGGTCAGCGGCCCGCGGGCGGACCCGACCATGCGCGAGGTGTACGAGGTCGCGCGGACCCTCGAGGGCCTGTCCCGCCAGCCGGGAAAGCACGCAGCCGGCGTGGTCATCGCGGACCGGCCGATCTCGGATTACGTCCCGCTGTACCGCATGGACGACGGGACGGTCGTGACCCAGTTCGAGATGAAAGACCTCGACGCAGTCGGCCTGATCAAGTTCGATTTTCTGGGGCTGACCACGCTGTCCATCATTGACGATTGCGTGCGCCTCATCCATGAACGTGTTGACCCTAACTTTCGTGTCGAAAACATTCCGCTCGACGACCGCGCCACGTACGACCTGATCTCGTCGGGGGCCACCGCGGGCGTGTTCCAGCTGGAAAGCCGGGGCATCACGGACGTCGTCCGGAGGCTGCGACCCGACTGTTTCGAGGACCTGGTCGCCCTGCTCGCGCTCTACCGTCCCGGACCCCTGGGCGGGGGGATGGTGCAGGACTTCATTGACCGCAAGCACGGGCTGAAGCAGGTCCGCTACCCGCTCCCCGCGCTCGAGCCCATCCTGGCCGAGACGCGCGGGATCATCCTGTACCAGGAGCAGGTCATGCGAATCGCGTCCGCCGTGGCCGGCTACTCCCTGGGCCAGGCCGACCTCCTGCGCCGGGCCATGGGGAAGAAACAGGCCGCGGACATCGAGGCCCACCGCGAACCCTTCGTGCGGGGCGCCGCCGAACGGGGGTACGACCCGCGCGCGGCCGAGGCCCTGTTCGAGACCATGGCCCAGTTCGGCAAGTACGGCTTCAACAAGAGCCACAGCGCGGCCTACGCGCTCCTGACCTACCGGACGGCTTATCTGAAGGCCCACTTCCCGCCCGAGTACCTGTGCGCCATGTTGACCGCCGAGAAGGGCGACCAGGACAAGGTCATGACCCTGATCCGCGAGGCCGTGGACCGCGGCATCCCCGTGGCCCTGCCCGACGTGAACCGCTCGGAAGCCGACTTCACGGTCGAGGACGAGGCCGGTCCGGACGGCAAGACCCGCGCCCGGATTCGCTTCGGGCTGTCCGCGATCAAGGGGATCGGCGATTCCGGGGTCGCCACGATCCTGGAGGCGCGCCGGAACGGGCCGTTCCGGGACGTCCTGGACTTCCTGGTGCGCGTGGACGCGCGCAAGGTCAACCGCCGGGTGCTGGAGGCCCTCGTCCGCAGCGGAGCCCTGGACGGTTTCGGCCATACGCGGCGCGCGCTGTTCGAGGGGCTGGACCGCCTGATGGAGCGCGCGACCGCCCGCAAGACCGACCAGGACCGGGGCCAGATGGGGCTCTTCGACACCGACGCCGCCGTCGAGACCCCGGGGGCCCCGGACCTGCCCGAGTGGCCGTCCTCGGTGCGCCTGGCCGCGGAACGGGAGGCGATCGGGTACTACGTCAGCGGGCATCCCCTCGACGAGTACCGCGAGGAACTCGAGGCGCATCAGGTCCGGCGCATCGCGGACCTCCTGGAATCGGGCGGCGAGGACGCGGTCGTCCCCATCGCGGGGGTCGTCGTGGACCGGTCCGAGAAGGTCTCGAAGACCGGGGGCCGCATGGCCTTCGTCACGCTCGACGACGGGACTGGTCTGATCGAGTGCCGCATCTTTTCGAGCGTGTACGACCAGTGGGCCGCGGTCGCGGACCTGGCGGAGCCCCTGCTGATGCGCGGGTCGGTCCGCGTCGAGGACGACGGGGAGGTGGAGCAGGTGCGATTCCTCGTCAACTCGGTGGACCGACTGGAGACCGCGAGATTCCGCCTGGCGAGGGCCGTCGAGGTCGCCCTGGACCTGGGACGGGTGACCGAGGACACGGTCCTCCGCGTCCGCGACGCGGTGAAGGCCCGCAAGGGTTCCTGCCCGCTCGTCTTCTCGCTGTCGCTGGCCGGGGTCGGCCGCGTGCGGCTGCGAGCCTCGTCCGAGTGGTCCGTGGACCCCGGGCCCGCGCTCGTGGCCGACCTGGAGTCCGCGGTGGGCCCCGGGTGCGTGCGGCTGACGTGAACGGCCAACCGTGTGACCGGGACACGTTGAGGTCGTGAACTACCTTTGACTTTTCCCGCGTTCCCCTTCATGATCAGGCCGAGCACGAGGCTGCGATGGACTCTCCCGACACGACCCTCCCGGACGAGCGGTTGCGCGAGATTCGCCAGCAGGCAGGCCTGCTCACGCTGGAACTGGTCAAGGCCCTGGTCCAGACGAGGCGTGACTCCGCGGAATACCCGGCCTCCAGGACGGCGGCGCACGACCTGTACCAGCGCTTTCAGGACCTCACCCGCGACGCGGTCGAGTTGACCTACGTCCTCGCCTCGACCGTGGACGAGCGGGGCGTGATGATCGAGGGACTCACGCCCGAGCCCATCGAGGTCGCCCGCGGGCTCGCCGGGACGATGGGCGACCACTTCGTCGCGAAACTGCACGACTACTTCGTCCGCAACCGCATTGCCTCGCTCACGATCAAGCACCACATCGAGGAAGCGGAGTTCTCGGCCTTTCTCGGGCTGTGGGTGACGTGGGCGGACCGCCTCGACGCGGTGGAAGGCCGGACCGCCACGGCCATCATGGCCGAGGAACTGGACCGGTCCGGGGTCTTCGGCGTGACCGTCGTCGGCATGGACGAGGTCCCCGGCCAGGCCCGCCACCTCCCGTGGCCGACGCGCCTGGCCCTCGCGCGGCTTCGAGCGGACCTCAAACGGCTGCCCGAGATCCGCCGCGCCCGTCCCGAAGCCCTGGCGCGGTTGAAGGCCCAGGCGGTCGGGGACGTGGTCCGGGCCGTCCGGCGACCGGCCACGCTCGCGGAGGTCCTGGTCCACGCGGACCTCGTCACCGAGACGGTGCCAGCCTTCTCGCCCGCCGAGGTCGCGCACGCCCTCGCGGAGGCCATCCCCACGACTTCCTTGCCGCCCGTGACCTCGCTATTGCTCGACTGGTGTGAGGCACAGCGCAAGCAGGTCGCCGACGCAAGCATGCCAGGCCGAAACCTGGAGGCCCATCGCGATGCGGTGGAGCGATCAGCCCGCCTGACCGCCGCGCGGCTCGCCCGGCTGGGACTCCCCGACTCCGGGCCCTTGCTCGAACGAGCCTGCGCCCTCCACCTGCTGGACGTACAGGCCCTCCCCGACGAGCTGCGCCGCAAGGTCAAGGCCCGCGACCTCTGCGACCGCTTCCTGCAAGCCCCCGCGGCCTACCTGCGGGACTTCGAGTCCTGCGCGGCCCCGAAGTCCTACCTGAAGTACTTGAACGTCTTCGTCGTCATCCTTCCCGAGTTGATCCGGCGCGGGGAGGTCGAGGCCGTGGCCTCGATCCTGGGGGCGATGGACCGTCACCTGAAGGAGGAGGCCCCGCCATTCGTCGGGCGCGCGCGCTTCATCGAGGAGACTCTGGCCGCGCTCGAACGCGCGGGCGCCGTGGCCGGCCTCGTGGACCTCGCGTGCCGGACCCCCAAGGAGGCGCGCGCGGGGCTCGAGGTTGCGGTGGCCCTCTTCCGGAGCCGGGCCGTACCGGGGCTGGTGGCCCGCCTGGGCGCCGAGGACGTGTCGGAGCGGGCCGCGGCGGTCGCGATCCTCCAGCGGATCGGTGCGGACGCGGTCCCGGCCATCCTCGAGGAACTGCGCTCGCACCGCCACCCCTGGTTCACGCTGCGGAACCTGATCGCCATTTTGGGCCATGCGCGGGTCCGCACGGGCCTGTCCGCGCTGAAGCCCTTCATGCGCCACCCGCACCCCAAGGTCCGGGAGGAGGTGGTTCAGACCCTGGCCCTGGTCTTGGGCGACGAGGCCGAGAAGGCGCTGATCCCATTTCTCGACGACGAAAACCCGGTCGTCGTGCGCAAGGCGATCCACCACCTCGGGGCCATGCGGAGCACGGCGCCCACGTTCCTGAACCGGGTGTACGAGGCGATCCGGCTGCGCACCCGCGTCGAGGACGAGCCCGACGCCGCCCTCCAGATTGCCTGCCTCACGGCGCTCTCGCAATACGAGTACCAGTTGATGCCCGAGACCCCGGACCTGGAGGGGACCCTGATCGAGGTCGTTCGCCCGTCGCCGCTGCGGGCCCGCCTGCCGAGCCGGTTCGGCGTGCGCCCAAAGCCCGTCGAGGTGCTGGTCCACGCGATCCGGGCACTCGGCGCCCTCGGCACCGGGCGCAGCCTCGCGGTCCTTACGGACCTGGTCGGAAGCCGCGAGGACGAGGTCAAGCAAGCGGCGATCGAGGCCGCGGAACAGATCCGCGGGCGCCTGACGAGCCAGGTGACCCAGAGCCCCCTCAAGTTCTGATCACTGAACCCCGGTCAGGCGCACCAGGAACAGGGACAGGTCCGGCCAGTACGTGATGGCGAGGAGGGCGACGAGGCTCAGGGCGAGGTACGGCAACGCGGCGCGATAGAGGACGACCACGGGCCTGCGGAAGGCCAGAGACCCCACGAACAGGTTGACCCCGACGGGCGGAGTCGAGAAGCCCATCTCGAGGTTCGTCAGGAACACGATGCCCAGGTGCACGGGGTCAATCCCGTAGTGGAGCGCGATGGGCGTGATGATCGGCACGACGACCAGAATGGCCGAGAAGATATCCATCAGACAGCCAACAATCAGCAAGAATA
Organism: Deltaproteobacteria bacterium; assembly: GCA_037442805.1. Lineage (GTDB taxonomy): Bacteria > Myxococcota_A > UBA9042 > DTJE01 > DTJE01 > DYKK01. The sequence goes on along the minus strand of JBBIPO010000032.1, from coordinate 15,331 downwards.
CATTCAGTATCAGCAGGAACATGAAGGGGCTCGTGATCGAATCGCGGATCAGGGCGAAGAGGCGCTGAGGAACCTCGCGGTCAATGAAGTAGTTGGTCAGGGCCAGGGCGGACATCAGGATCAGGAGGATGCCCCCGACCAGGACCATGCTCTCGCGGAAGATGCGCGGGAGTTGCCCCGGTGGGATGTCGCGATAGATCAGGACCTCGACGATGAAGACGTAGGCCGCGACAATGGCGGCCGCGTCCATGGCCGTGAAGAACCCCCCGTAAATTCCCACGACGATGATCAGGGGGATCGGCACCTCCCAGGCCGAAGCCCACAAGGCCCGGCCCAGTTCCGGCCAGGCGAAGGGCGCGCGCGGGACCCGGTGCCGGACCCCGACGAAGACCGAGTACAACGCGACCAGAAGCAACGCGAAGGCCCCCGGCAGGGCCCCGGCCACGAACAATCGGTCCACCGAGACCTGCGTCGGGGCAGTCCGGCCAGGCACGGCGCCCGTGCCCGCGGCCGGCCCAGGGACGGCACCCTCGTCCCCGGACAGGGCGGGCGAGCCCGCGCCCGCGGCCGAGCGCATCGCCGCCACCTCGGCCTCGATGTCCACGCCCAGGTCCTCGGCGTCCTCGGCGTTCGGCTGGTCGCCGTCGTCGTCCAGCAGGCGGTCCATCTCGTCGTCGAGGGCCTTCTCCACCTCGCCGCGCGCGGGTCGTTCCGCCGGGGACCGCGCCTCGGTCGCGGGGGACGGCGCCTCCTCCCGCCACTGCGACGCGCCTTCCATCGCGAGCCCGGCGATCATCGCGTAGACGATCAGAGGCAGGCTCGGCGGGAACAGGAGGCCGCGGCTGCCCCCCGTGGTCAGGAGCCCCAAGGTGAAGCGTTCCGGGTACCCGTCCTTGAGGAGCGCGGGCATCAGCAGCCCGCCGAGCGCCACGATCGTGACGCCCGAGGCGCCCGTGAACGCCGTGAAGACCGCGCAGGCGACCAGGGCCACGATCGCGAGCCCCCCCGGCATCCACCCCACCGCGGCGCGCGACAGGCGCACGATGCGGTTCGGGGTCCCGCTCTCGGCCATCAGGTAGCCCGCCAGGGTGAACAGGGGGATCGCCAGAAAGATGGGATTCGTGGCCACAGGCCGGATGTTGGCCGCGTAGAAGAGTTCGAGGTTCTGGCCCGAGGACACGTAGCCCAGGAGGGCGAGGGCCCCGAGCACCAAGAATAGCGGCAGTCCCGCGAGGGCCAGCACGATCACGAGGGCCTGCGCGATCAGGTAGGTCATTCCCCGCCTCCCGCGTCACGCCCCGACGCCTTGTCCCCCCCGACCCCCGAGGCCCCCGACAACACGGCCTGCACGGCCAGGTGCCAGGCCATCAGCGCAAGCCCCGCCGGGACGACCGAGGCCATCCACCACTCCGGGATGTCCACGCCGCCCACCGAGAACGCGACCGCGCCATCCTCGACCTTCTGCCCAAGATATGACCACGAAATTTTCAGCAACAAGAGACTGAGGACCGCGCCGACGGCGTTGATCACGACCCCGAGGACACGCCGCGTCCTGCCGGTCGCGAACCTCGAGAACACGTCAATGGTGATGTGCCGTCCCTGGTGGCTCGCCACGGCCCCGCCCAGGAACCCGACCCACAGGACCAGCCAGCGGCCGAGCATCTCGCTCCACTGGCCGCCGGCCCCGCACCACTTCAGGACCACCTGCGCGCCCACGACCACGAGGAGGAGGGCCACGACGCCCACGAGGGCCCCCGTCTCGACGCGGGCCACGCCCCGGTCCACGGCCCCGAGGAATCTCGCCACGGCACGTCCTCCCCGCGGGGTTACCGGCACTGCTGAATGCGCTGGAGCACGCGGTCCAGGAGCGCCGCCGGATACAACTGGCCCACCAGCGAGCGAGCCGCCTCGAGCCCCCGCGCCTGGAACCCCGACACCTGCGCCGGGTCTGGCTTCAGGACGGTGATGCCCTTCTCGGCCAGGACCTGGATGGACTTGTCGTTGAGTTGCCGCGTGGCCTGGGAGAGTTTCTTCGCGTACTTCGGGACCTTGTCCCGCAGGATCGCCTGGATGTCCGGGGGCAGGCGGTCGAAGGCGGCCTTGGCGATCACGATGGCCCCGCTCCCGTCCGCGATGGGCATGTCCACCATGAACGACACCTTCGTGTACCACTGGAGCGCGATGGCCGCGACCGGCGAGATATAGACGGTGTCCACGAGTCCGGTCTGGAGCGACGTGAACACGTCCTGGAGCGCGAGCGGAACCGGGTTGAGCCCGATCGCCTTGAACACGGCCTTGGCCAAGACGTCCGCCTCCCAGACCCAGGGCTTCGCGCCCTTCATGTCCGTGGGGCTCTGGATGCGATTCTTCGAGAAGACGTACACGAAGCCCTGGTCCGACCAGCCGAGGAGCACGAATCCTTTCTCTTCAAACTTCTTCGCGAACTCCTCCTGGAACGCCTCGAGCACGCAATCCACCTGTTTGTACGACGAATATTGGAACGGCAATTCCATCACGCGAACCTCGGGGACCAGTTCCCCGAGCCCCACGCCGGTCAGGCCCGCGGCATGGACCTGGCCGAAGCGCATCTTGTCGAGCACGACCTTGTCGTCCCCGAGGACGCCCCCGGCAAAGAACTTGATCTCGAGGCGACCGCCGGTGTCCTTCTTGACCTCGTCCGCCATCCGGCGCATGACCTTGAGCCACACCGACCCCTCCGGCGCCACGGTCGCGACCTTGAGCACGATGGGCTCCTCGGCCGCAGCCGGTAAGGCGACCAGGCATCCCACCAATGCGATGAGGACCCTTTCCCGATGTCCGCGCGTCATCCTTCACCTCCTCGAGTCGGTTGCGACCTCTTCCGTGATCGGGTCCGTGTCCGTGACCGAACCCGTGTCCGTGACCGTGACCGGGTCCGTGACCACCGCGGCCCCCCTGCCCAACCCCGGACCCCGGATGCCGGACCCCCGACCCCGGGCCCCGGTCGTCCCCTCATCCCGTTCATGGAAACAACTCGTCCACCCGCTCCAGAAGCCGCAGGGCCTTCTGGCGGGCCGCCTGGTTCGGCAACGCCAGGTCCGGGTCCAGGTTTGCCGGGGCGTCGCACACCTCCTCGAGGGTCCGCACGAACAGGTCGCGGTCCTGCTGCTGGATCACGTACGACTTCGCGTAATAGACCTTGCCCAGCAGGAACTTCCCATTGGTGACCTCGAAGAGTCGGTCGAAGTGGCGGCGACTCTCGCTCGGGTTCCCGCCGAGGGCTTCGCCCATGCTCCCGTAGTACGTCCCGAGCAGCAGGTGCGGACCCGCGTAGAAGTACGCGTCGTCCAGGGCCTCCGCCGCGCGGGCGAAGGCGAGCATCCGCGGGATCTCGGCCATGGCCCCGGGGTCGTCCAGGTTGATGGCGATGAAACCCGCCAGGCAGGCCGCGGCCCAGAACACCGGGGCCACGTCGGAGCGGTCGAGGCTGCGCAGGGCGGTCTCGAGGGCGTCCACCGGGCCGGTCACCAGGGCATCGAATCCCTCGACCTTGGGGCGCAGTGCGCGGATCGCGTACCCGTACCCCCGCCGGTAGAGGACCGTGGCCCATTCCGGGTCCTCGTCCTCGACCAGGACCATGGCGAACCCGCAGTACTGCTGCGCCCCGCGAACCAGGAGTTCCGGATTGTCCGGGGACGACACGATGAACCCGTCCAGCATCTTGAGCATGGCCGGGGCCGCTTCCCGCGCGTGCCGCAGCGAGGTCTCGCGGTAGAAGGCGCGGGACTGATCGTCCAGCATCGGAGGCGACTTGTCGGCGACGAATCGGGCCGTGTTGCAGGCCGAAAGCGCGAGGATGGCCGCGACCAGGACCCGCATGACGTTCCTCCCGGAGGGTCACTCCCGACCGCGCATCCTAGACGACGGGTCCCCGACGCGTCAAGGCAAGTCACTCGACGTCGTACCGCGCGAACCGCATCGAGAACGTGCCGCGGCCCTGCGTGAGGGACCGCAACTCGGTCGCATAGCCGAACATCCGCTCGATCGGGGCCGTGGCCCGGATGACCTTGATGACGTCGCGGTCCTCGAGGGCCTCGATCACCCCGTGCCGCGCCTGGAGGCTGCCCAGGACCTCGCCCATGAACTCCGCAGGGCAGATGACCTCGATGGCGCCGATCGGGGCCAGGCGCGCCGCGCCCGCCGCCTCGCACGCGCTCTTGACCGCGTTCATGGCCGCGATCTTGACCGCGGTCTCGTCGCAGGCAAACCCCTCGCGTTGCTCCAGGGTCTTCACCACGGCCCGCACGTCCGTCAGCGGCCAGCCGTGCAGGACGCCACCGCGCAGGGACTCCAGGACCCCGGCGCGCGCGGCCTCGAGCCAGGCGCCGGGCGCGACCACCCCTGGCGCGACCTCGCACGACGCCCCGGCCCCCCTCGGCGCGGGCTCGACCGACAGGACCAGGCGCACGAAGACCTTCGTGTCCTCCGCCTCGATCTCGCAGACCCCCGCGGCCTCGGCCGGGCGCGTCACCGTTTCGGCATAGACCACCTGTGGTCGCCCCGTGCGCACCGGGACCCCGAAGTCCCGGCGCACGCGGTCCGCCACGATGTCGAGGTGCAGTTCCCCCATGCCGGACATCACCGTCTGTCCGGTCTCGGGGTCCTCGCGCACCCGGAACGTCGGGTCCTCGTCCGCGATGCGCTGGAGCGTCTGATCCAGACGCTCCTTGTCGGTGCGGGACTCCGGCTCGACGGCCACGCTGATCACGGGCTCGTAGGCGCCGATGGGCTCCAGGACCACCGGATGCGCCGGGTCGCACAGGGTGTCGCCCGTCCCGGTGACCTTGAGCCCGAGCACGCCCACGATCTCGCCGGCCCGCGCCACTTCGACGCGCTTGCGTTCCTTCGCGTGCATCCAGAAGATGCGCGACACCTTCTCGCGCACCCCGCGCGTCGCGTTGAAGACCTCCGCCTTCTCGTCGAAGTACCCCGAGTAGAGCCGCAGATACGTCATCCGCCGGCCCTCCTCGAGGACCTGGACCTTGAAGGCCAGGGCGCACAGGGGGCCGTTCGGGTCGTGGGGGCGCACCTCGGGCTCGCCCGTCCGGGGATGGGTCCCGCGGATGGGCTCGACCTCGGCGGGGGCGGGCAAGTAGTCCACGATGGCGTCCAGGACCGGCGGGATCCCCTTGTTGCGCAGGGCCGCTCCGCACAGGACCGGGACCAGGCGGCCCTGGAGGGTCAGGCGTCGGATCGCGGGCGCCAGGTCCTCCGCGCCGATGGTCTCGCCCGCCAGGTACCGGTCGGCCAGGGCGTCGTCGAGTTCCGCGACCCCCGACACGAGGTCCTCGCGCGCGGCTGACACCTCGTCCGCGAGGTCCGGCGGGACGCCGTCCTCCACCTGGGTGTCGCGCGGATCGTCCCCGATCCAGCGCAAGGTCCTCAGGCGCAGCAGGTCCACCACGCCCTGAAACGACGACTCGGCCCCCACGGGCCACTGGACCGGCACGACCTTCTGCGGGAAGCGCGACCGCATCGAGCGCAACGAGGCATCGAAGTCCGCGCCCACCCGGTCCATCTTGTTCACGAAGGCGATGCGGGGCACTCGATACCGGTCGGCCTGGTGCCAGACGGTCTCGGACTGCGGCTCGACCCCGTGCACTCCGTCGAAGACGACCACGGCCCCGTCCAGGACGCGGAGGGAGCGCTCGACCTCAACCGTGAAGTCCACGTGCCCCGGCGTGTCAATCAGGTGGATCTCGACGCCGCGCCACGAGAACGCGGTCACCGCGCTCGTGATGGTGATGCCGCGCTCCTGCTCCTGGACGAGGTAATCCATCACGGCCTCGCCGTCGTGGACCTCGCCCATCTTGTAGGTGCGGCCCGTCACGAACAGGAGCCGCTCCGTCACGGTCGTCTTGCCGGCGTCAATGTGCGCGATGATCCCGATGTTGCGGATGCGTTCGAGGTGCTTTTTTCCCCCCTTGTCGTCCATGCGCCTGCCTGGTCCCCGGGGCGGCCCGCGCGCAGTATGCCACAAAATGGTCCTACATCCCCACCCACCGCGACAGAACGGCCCGGGCACGCGACGGGTCGGAGGTCCCGTGCACGACCGCCCTGCCGTCCGGAAACAGCGTGATCTCCAGTTGTTCCGCCTCGAAGCGGAGCAGGTACGGGTTCCGGCGAGGCCTGGCGTCCGGGCCCAGTCGGGACTCGAGGACCGCGAGGTCCGGGACCGGACCGTCCAGACGGACGTGCACGGCCTCGCGCCCGCACAGCACCTCGGAGCGAGCGCCCGCGCGCCCCTCCAGGAAATCGTAGCGTCCCAGGCCGCAGACCCGGCAGTCCGGCCGGCGGGCCCCATGCACCTCGGCCCTCTCGCCGGTCCAGAGGTCCGTGGACAGAAGCGTCGGGCGGACGCGGTCCAGACGGCCCACCAAGACCTTCAAGGTCTCAGTCGCCTGGATCGCGGCTACCATCGCCACCACCGGCCCGAGCACCCCGGCCGTCTCGCACGTGGGGAGGGTCCCGGGCTCGGGCCAGTCTGGCATCCAGCACGCGAGGCACGGGGTCCGACCCGGCAGGACCGTCGCCTGCACCCCGTAGGTCCCCAGCACGGCCCCGTGCACGAATGCGACGCCCTCGCGCACGCACGCCTCGTTGACCAGGGCGCGCATCTCGAAGTTGTCCGCCCCGTCCACCACGACGTCGGCGTCCAAAATCAGGTCCAGGACGTTGCGCCGGTCCACGTCCGCCACCACGCCGCGGACCTCGATTTCCGAGTTCGCCCTGCGTAGGGCCCTCGCCGCCGCCTCGGCCTTCGGGAGCCCCGCTTCCGCGTCCGCCTCCTCGTACAGGACCTGCCGGTGCAGGTTGTCCACCTGGACCACGTCCCGGTCCACGACCGTGAGCCGCCCCACCCCGGCCCGCGCCAGGAGGGCCGCGTTCATGGCCCCGAGCGCCCCGCAGCCCATGACGACCACGCGGCCAGCCCCGATGCGGCGCTGTCCCTCGTCCCCGACCTCCGGGAGCGCCTGTTGCCTGCCGTACCGGTCCATCGTTCGGCCCCGTCTGAAGGCATCCACGGATCGCGGGCGTCCACCGAGTCTAACCGAAATGCGCACCGGGGGCGTTGACTTGCGGCGCGGTTTCGGACTAGCCTTGCCGAGGTCACTGGCCGGAGTTCAGGGCGATGGTCTTTCACAAGGAACGGGACGAGATCCCGGGAAGAGGGGAAATCAAGATGGGTGACGGACCGAAGAACGTGGGCGGAGGCTCGCGGGATGTCAACGCCCTCCTCGGACGCGGGAGCGAGTTCGACGGGAAACTGACGTTCGAGGGGAAGGTCCAGATCGATGGGAAGTTCACGGGCGAGATCACGTCCGCGGGGACGCTGATCATCGGCGAGGGCGCGAAGGTCAAGGCCGAGATCACCGTGGACACCGTCATCATCCACGGGGACGTGGTCGGGAACATCCGTGCCTCGGGGGCCGTGGAGTTGATGTCCACCGCCCGGCTGCGCGGCAACCTCCAGACGGCCGGGCTCGTGGTCGAGCGTGGGGCCGTCTTCGACGGCAACTGTGTGATGGAGGGCCGCGAGACCGCGCCCCGCGCCGGCGTGGTCCCGCCGACCCTGCCACCCGTGGGCGAACGCTGACCCCCGTTCCGGGTTCGCCGGAGGCGACCCGCGCCCGCCCTCATCAGGAGGCATTCCATGCACGCCGTCTTCGCTGTTCCGAGCACCCGCTGGGCCCGATGCGCCTGCGCGATCGTGCCGGCGCTGGCCGTGTCGTGGACCGGAGGCTGCCGCAAGGCACCCCACGCGGAGGGACAGGGCCCCGCGACGCCCCCGGATCACGGGCAGCCGGCACCGGCGACTCCGGAGCCGACTCCGTCGCCGGTGCGCGGGGTCTCGTCGTCCGCAGAGGCGACCACCCAGGTCGAGGCCGCTCGCAAGGTCTGGTCGGACCTCCGCGTCCTCGCCCAGGAGGGCAACGTCGCGGCCCTTTTTCCTTACCTGCACGACCAGCGCAGCCAGGCGGTCATCGCCCATCGCAGGCCTGAGCAGGTGGCGTCCATCTTCTCGGGACAACCGAACGAGTACGAGGTCAACGGGGGCCGCGTCCTGTTCAAGATCGAGGGCAACCCCAACCTAAAACATGCGGCCCTGTACGCGACCCCGGACGGGTTCAAGTTCGACTTGCTGGCGTCGGTCCAGTACCGCGACCCGGACCCGGGACCCCAGGTCCCCGAGAACAGGCCGGTACTCTTGGCGGAGGCCATGGCTGGGATTCCGGGCAATGGGCCTCCCGTGGCCGAGATCGAGACGACGAAGGGGACCTTCCGCTGCCGGCTGTTCCCGGAGGAGGCCCCGCTGGCGGTGGCCAACTTCATCGCTCTGGCGCGCGGGCTGCGCGCGTGGTTGGACCCAAAGACCGGCCAGTGGGTGAAGCGCCCCTTCTACGACGGCCTGACCTTCCACCGGGTCATCCCGAACTTCATGATCCAGGGCGGGTGTCCCAACGGGGACGGCACCGGCGGACCTGGCTACGCCTTCCGGGACGAGTTCCACAAGCGCCTGCGCCACGACCGACCCGGGCGGCTTTCCATGGCGAACTCCGGGCCGAACACCAACGGGAGCCAGTTCTTCATCACCGAGTCCCCGACCCCGTGGCTTGACGACCACCACACCATCTTCGGGGAGTGCGAGCCCGTGGACCTCGTCCGGGCCATCGCGAGGGTCCCGGCCACGGATACGCGGCCGAACGAGCCCGTGCGGATCCAGGGGATCCGATTCTCGCGGTGACCCCAGGGGGCCGGAAGGAGTGCGCCGGGGGAGCGGGACCATGCCGCGTGGACGGGTCGGCCACGAGGGCGCTTTTCAGGCCAACGGAATCATTACGTTCACCAGCGATTTCGGGACCTGCGATTCGTACGTCGCGGAGGTCAAGGGCGCGATCCTGTGCGTGGCCCCGGACGCGCGGGTCGTGGACGTGACCCACGAGGTCCCACCACAGGACGTGAGGACCGGGGCCTTCCTGCTGATGCGCGCGGTGACGGCCTTCCCGGCCGGGACCGTGCACCTCGCCGTGGTGGACCCGGGCGTGGGGACCTCGCGCAGGGCCGCGGTGGCGCGCACGGGCACAGGGCACGTCCTGGTCGGACCGGACAACGGGCTGCTGTCGTGGGCCGCGGGACCTCGGGGGACCTGGTGGGAATGGGCGCGCCTGGACCTGGTGCCGACCCCACGCAGTCGGACCTTCCACGGGCGAGACCTCTTCGGACCCGCGGCCGCGGCGCTCGCGGCGGGTCGGGTCACGCCCGAGGAGTGCGGGTCGGCGATCCCGGAGCCCGTCGTGCTACCATGGCCGCGTGCGAGGCGCCTGCGCGGCGGGTGCTGCGGCGAGGTGCTGGTCGTGGACCGTTTCGGCAACGTGATCGTCGCCATCCCGGGAGACTGGGTGCGGCTCCCGGATGGGGCGTCGGTCCGCGTGGAGGCGGCAGGGCAGGCGCACGAGGCGGTCGCGGGCCCGTACGCGAGCGGGGCCTCCCTGGTCGTCCACGAGGACTCGTCGGGCTGGACCGAGGTCGCGGTCCCGGGCGGGCGCGCGGACGAGCGGCTCGGGGTGGGGCCGGGCGCGGAGGTGACCCTGCGGTGGCGGTGGGGAAACAGGAAATGAGAAACGGGCGACCGAGCGGGTTTCTGCTCGCGGCCGTCGCGATGCTCGGCTGCTCCTACGCGGACCATGCGTCCCTCGAGGCCGACAGCCTGACCGTGACGCCTTGCAGGGACCACCAGCCGCGGACCTTCGCCCCGTATCGCCTCGACGCGGGGCTCCTGCGCTGGTTCGCGGCGGAGGGCGTCGGGACGCTGGAGGCGCGCACCGGGTATCGCGCGGCCACCCTGTCGGACGCGATGGTCGTGCAGTTCGCGGACACGGAGGACGTGAGGCGTCGTCTGACCGCAGACCCCACGACGACGTTCGCCGTGGACGGCTCGGCCATCCGGCTGTCCCTGGTCCTGGCCGAGACGTGCCCGGACACGACGCAGCCCCTGGTGGCGTCGGCGGGGGCCCTGACCCTGTCGTCCTTCGAGCCGTGGAAGGGGGGACACATCGAGGGCCGCGGAACGGTGGACCTGACGGACGCGCGACAGGCCGCGGGCGACCCGACGGCGTCGCTTCTGGTCCGTGGGGCGCGGGTCGAGTTCTCGATGAAGGTCCGCAGCGGCCCGCCCCACGAAGACTTCACGAACTGGCCGTGACCCAGGCGTGATAGGATCCCCGTGGCGCGGCGATGGCCGGGAGGAAACGCGCATGGTGGAACCGGACATCCAGCGGATCGTGGACCAGGTGGTGCGCCAGGTTCGCGCGAGGCTCGTGCAGGAAGGGGGGAAGGCGTCGGACGAGTCGTGCGAGCGGTGCGAGCGCACGGCCTCGGAGTGCACGGCTTGCGGACACAGCGTGCGCAAGCGGCCCGACGACGCGCGCAAGATCCTGGACATCGGGGCGACGCGGCTGTCCGCGGCGCCCAACGTCGGACCCGTCCGCAAGGACCTCGCGCCCTACATTGATCACACGCTCCTGAAGCCCGAGGCCACGCGCGAGGACCTGCGCCGCCTGTGCGAGGAGGCCAGGGCCTATGGGTTCGCGTCGGTGTGCGTGAACTCCGCGAACGTCCGCTTCTGCCGGTCGCTCCTGGAAGGCAGCCCGGTCATAGTCGTGGCGGTCATCGGGTTCCCGCTCGGGGCGTCGTCCCCGGAGGCCAAGGCCTTTGAGGCGCGCGAGGCCGTGCGCAACGGGGCCCAGGAACTCGACATGGTGATCAACGTGGGCGCGCTGAAGTCCAAGGACTACGCCCTGGTCCTGGACGACATCCGCCGGGTGGTGTCCGCGGCGGCTCCGCACAAGGTCAAGGTCATCATCGAAACGGGGATGCTGACCCAGAACGAGAAGGTGATCGCATGCGCCCTGGCCAAGGTGGCCGGGGCCGCGTTCGTGAAGACGTCCACGGGGTTCGGCCCCGGCGGGGCCACGGCCCAGGACGTGGCCCTGATGCGAGAGGTCGTCGGGGAAGGCGTGGAGGTCAAGGCCTCGGGTGGGATCCGGACCTCCGAGGATGCGGACGCGATGATCCGCGCCGGGGCGACGCGGATCGGGGCCAGCGCGTCGGTGGCCATCGTCACAGGCGCGAAGACCGTGAAGAAGGCGAAGGGGTACTGAGTTGTGTCATTACAGATAAGGTCGCACTTCAGACTGTATTACATGTGACCATAGCGCGAGAGCGCACTTCCGGCAACCCTCCCCCCCGGCCCCCCAGCGGAGCCCCCGACCGTTTCCGGCCACCCGGCAGACCACTCCCGCCGCGCCCGGGCCTCATGGCCGACGCGCCCTCCACCTCCCAACGGGGGCGCCCGGATCGATCCATGGCCCGACCCGGACGCTCCGGCCTACCATCCCCTTTATCGAGACCAACCGCCAAAGCGTTTCACACCGTGGAACGCAAGACCAGGCCAACGGACGATATCGGCAGGTTGTGCCGATCCCGACCGGGAAGGGCGCGGACCATCTTATCGAAACAGCCGCTCGCCGTTCGGGCCGAAGCGCTGGGCGAAGATGCCGTATTCCGAGAGGTCCTGACTGTCGCTCTGCCAGGCCATCAGCACGGTGCGGTCCGACGCGCCCACCAGGGCCGGCAATAGCTGATAACTTGACGCATAACGGTTCGCGCGCATGTCCACGCCATCAATCGGGACCTGGTCGCTGCGGAACCTCCGGAACCATACGTCGTAGCCATCGTCCCAGACGACGACGAACGACCCGTCCGACGCCATCGCGACGTCCGGATGGCGCTGATTGCCTCCCGAGGCGCTGTTCGCCTGGACCGGCTGAGAAACGACGGGGAGTCCGTTCCGGTCGTACACACGGGCGAAGATGTCGTCACCGGATGTCCCGGGTCCCACCCATACAACCACATACCCCCCGCCAGCGGCAGGGTTGCCCGCCACGGCCGGGTCCCTCTGCGAGTCCACACCCCATGCCGCGAGGGTCTCGGTGTTGTCGAGCGCGGTCGTGTTCCACTGAAAACGGCGGAAATAGACATCCTCCTTTACGGACGTCGAGGCACGGTGCCAGACCACCACGAACTTCGTCCCCGCATCGAAGGCCGCGATGCGTGGGTGGCGAAGATAAGTCCCCGAGGTCCCCGCGAACGTGTTGACCTGGAACTCGTCCCAACCCACCAGGGCCGACGTGAAGGCCCGGAGCACGATCTTCTCGGAGTTGCCGTCCGATGTCCGCGACTCGAAGACGACCCGGAAACTCAACGAGGAATCTGCCACGACGTTCGGCATCGTCTGGAGGCCCGTGGTCGCCTGGTTCACCCGGGTCGCCGTGGAATCCTTGGGCGTCCCGTCGCTGTTGAACCGGCGCGCGTACACCTCGCTCGTCTCGGAGTCCGATCCTTGCCCCGCCCACACCACGACCGCCCCGTTGGCCGAGGCGGTGACCGCGGGCATGGACTGACTCCCCGGAAGATAGGTATTCACCAACTGGACAGCGTTGGCACTGCCACTCCCATCGAAGCGACGGAGCCATACCCCCTCCTCCGTGGCCACGCACTTCGCGGGCGGGGGGAAGAAGATCCATTCGGTGCACTCGACCCCGTCCCACGCCACGAAGAAACCGGCGTTCGCGACCGTCCCGGGGAACGCCACGTCGGGATGCGTCTGATTGTTCACTTCGTAACTGTTCACCTGGAACTCCCCGACCTGGCACTCGGAATCGCACCCGTCCCACGTGGTCGCGTTCGCATCGTCGCAGGCCTCGCCCGTGTCCGTCGGTTCCCCGTCGCAGTCGCCGTCCTTTCCGCAGACCTTGGCCCCCGGATGGACCGTGGAATCGCCTGGCGCGCAATCCCCTGCCTGGGTCGTCACGTACTGGCCCGATGCCTGGCACAGACACTTCGGGGTCCCGGCCCCGTAGCCGTCCCCGTCGGTATCCATGTAATACTGCTTGCACCCCGACAGGTTCTCGCCCTGGTCCGTTGTCCCGTCGCAGTTGTCGTCCACGCCGTTGCACGCCTCGGTCGCATCCGGATGAACAGTCGTCTTGCCGTCATCGCAGTCAAGATTGTTGGACGCAGTATATTGTCCAGAGGCGGCGCACAGGCACTTCCCGTTCTTGCTCCCGTACCCGTCCCCATCCTGGTCAAGAAACCACGACATGCACCCCGCGTTCCCCTCGCCCTCGTCGGTGGTGCCGTCGCAGTTCTCGTCCGTCCCGTCGCAGGTCTCGCTCGCCTGGGGATGGACCGCCGCGTTCTCGTCGTCGCAATCCCCGGGACTCGTCGTCTTGTAGCCCCCGCTCGGACCGCACAGACACTGGAAGCCCTCGGTCACCCCGAACCCGTCCCCGTCACCGTCTTTGTAGTACGGCACACATCCCTCGGCCCCGGGGTTGTCCGTCACGCCGTCGCAGTCGTCGTCCTGGCCATTGCACGTCTCGGTCGCCACCGGATGGACGGTCTTGTCCCCGTCGTTGCAGTCGCCCGGGGTCCCGGCCTTGTACTCACCCGCCGTGCCGCACAGGCACTTGTGCTTGTTCGCATCCCCCCAGCCATCCCCGTCCCCGTCCCAGTAGTAGGGCACGCACCCTTCCGAGTTCTCGGGGTCCGTGTAGCCATCGCAATCATCGTCCACGCCGTTGCACGCCTCGTTGGGCGGGTCGTCCCCCTGGCACTTCCCCGCGACGCAGTGGTCGTTCGGCGTGCAGGGGTTCCCATCGTCGCACTTGGTGCCGTCCTGGGCATTCTTCGTCCCGCACATCCCGGTCGCCTCGTCGCAGGTCGCCTCCAGGCACGGGCCCTGCGAGACGCACTTCGGCTCGGCCACGCACTCTCCGGCCTGGCAGGTCCCGGCTTCGTGGCAACGACCGAGGTCGCACTCCGCGCCCTCCTCGCGGAAGACCTCGACGCAAAGCCCGGTCGAGGGCTGACACCGGTTCATGCGGCAAGGGTTGTCGTGTGCCTCGCACGTCACGACGGCTCCCGCGTCCGGGACACACGCCCAGTCCTGAGGGTCGCACATCAGACGCCCCAGACACAGGTCCTTGGGCGCGGGGCAATCCGCGTCTTCCCGACACTCGCAGACGTTCTTCCCCCCTGACGCGCACGTCCCGCCCACGCACGTGTCGCCCTCCGTGCACGGGTTCCCGTCGTCGCACGGACCCGTCTCGACCGGCGTGTGCGCGCACCGTCCCCCGGAACATTCGTCCGTGGTGCAGGGGTTCTGGTCATCGCACGCCCACTCCCCGACGCATGTGCCCTGGGCGTCGCAGACCCCCGCGACCACGCACCGTTCCGGGTCCGAGCACGCGGCCCCCTCCGGCACCGCCTGATACTCGCACACCCCGGCCAGGCACACGGCCAGCCGGCAGGGAAAGACCGGGCAGTCCTCCTTGACCCGACACTCTCCGCTATCCCGCCCGACATCAGACGGCGAGCCCACGTCCGGCGACGCCCCGGCATCCCTCCCCGGCTGTCCCGCGCCCCCGCCGCAACCGACGCCCACCGCCACCAGCCACCATCCGAGAAGCCGGCGCATTGCCGCCTCCTACCAGACCGTCCCTTTCCCCAGCGCGAACAGTCGCAGCCACCCGGGACTCCCTATCAGAGCCTGCGGGTCCTCCAGGGCGTCCGTCTCGTACCACGCCGTCAGCAGGTCCCCCCGCGGCCCCGGCGCCATCCCGACCCCGAGCGCGAACGCCGCCTGCTGGAGCCCGAGCGACACGAACTCCCCGGCCGGCTTGCCGTCCGGCCCAAGCAGTCGCCACCGAAGCCAGGTCGCCGTGATCCCCGCCTCTGCCAACGGGAACATCGGGCACGCCAGCAAGAAGCGACCATCCACAAGCCCGGAGGCGCTCCCGAACCAGGGCCAGCAGATGGCCGTGCCTTCCGCGTTCGAGGACCCGACCTCCTGGAGCGTCCATGGACCACCGAGCACTCCCCCGTCCCGTCCGACCACGACCGACCGGACCGAGATGGTCTGCGACATCGCATCGGAAGCCCAGTACACGATGACGAACGTCTGCCCGTCCCCGGCTGCCCCGCACGTCCCCGGGGTCGCCGCATCCCCCGGAGACTCCGCCACGGTCACCGCCTGGGACAGCCCCTGCGCGCCGAACGGGATGACCCGCTGGCGGACGACCTTGCCCCCTCCCTGGACCTGGCTCTGGCGCTCCGCGAACACGATCACCCCTCCCCCCTCCCCCCCCCCGCCCCCCCCCCGGACATGCCGGCCCCCCCGGGGTAGGAGGAGGCGCGGGTTGGGGAAAAGTGTTTAAATGGGGGGGGG